>NZ_KV811145.1:41679-61723 GCF_001813035.1 Streptococcus sp. HMSC071H03
TTAGGAGTGATTTTACCAGGAGCTAGTGCGGCAATCAAAGCCTCTCAACATGGGAAGATTGGCATTATTGGAACGCCAATGACGATTCAATCAGATATTTATCGGCAAAAAATCGAGCGTCTCTTACCGGAAGTGGAGGTGACAAGTCTTTCTTGTCCCAAATTTGTACCGCTAGTAGAATCTAATGAACTGTCGTCTAGTATTACGAAAAAAGTGGTCTATGAGAGCTTGATGCCTTTAAAAGGCAAGGTGGACACTTTAGTACTAGGCTGTACGCATTATCCTTTACTAAAACCAATCATTCAAAATGTGATGGGACCAACAGTGAAACTGATTGATAGTGGAGCAGAATGCGTGCGGGACATTTCTGTTTTGCTAAATTATTTTGAAATCAATCACAGCAGAGAAGGAGAACTTCCTCAACACCGCTTTTTTACAACAGCAAATGCGAAAAGTTTTGCTGAAATTGCAGAAACGTGGTTAAATAAAGAAATAAATGTGGAGCATGTGACCTTATGAGTAGCAAAATTTATGAGTATAAAGATACCCAAGATTGGTATGTTGGAGAATGGTCTTCTCGTGGCGAAACTTTCCATTTTAAGGATGTTGATTCGGAAGAACTCAGTCGTATGGAGGAAGAGCTCCGTCAATTAGTAGTTGAAGAGCAGTCTTTTTCTGTTGCAGTGATTCAATATAACTCCATGATGTCTTTTGTTCAATTTGTCCTGCAAATGATTAACGAGAACCAAGATTCACAGTTTCAGGCACAATTTCATAAAGGTGCTATTCTAATTACGGAAAAGGGACAGTTAGTTTTAGTGCATTTGCCTAAAAATGGGATTCAGCTGAATGATTTCTTTTCTCAGAAAGACTTGTCAGGTTTGACAGTCGGAGATACGATTTTAGTCGCTACTCGCAATGAAGGAAAAACTGCTGAATTTCGTAAAATATTTGAAAAATTAGGCTACAAAATTGAAAACCTGAATGACTAT
This sequence comes from Streptococcus sp. HMSC071H03, assembly GCF_001813035.1. NCBI lineage: Bacteria > Bacillati > Bacillota > Bacilli > Lactobacillales > Streptococcaceae > Streptococcus > Streptococcus sp. HMSC071H03. Next base: position 42,672 of record NZ_KV811145.1, read on the forward strand.
CCTGATTTGCCAGAGGTAGCAGAAACTGGAATGACTTTTGAAGAGAATGCTCGTTTGAAAGCAGAGACCATTTCTAAGCTGACTGGCAAAATGGTATTGGCGGATGACTCAGGCTTAAAAGTGGATGCACTAGGTGGTCTTCCTGGAGTTTGGTCTGCTCGCTTTGCTGGAAATGATGCAACAGACTTAGAAAACAATGCAAAATTGCTACATGAATTAGCAATGGTTTTCGACTTGAAAGATCGCTCTGCACAGTTTCATACCACTCTGGTAGTGGCAAGTCCTGACAAAGAAAGTCTGGTCGTAGAGGCTGACTGGCCAGGCTATATCAATTTTGAGCCGAAAGGTGAAAATGGATTTGGCTATGATCCTTTATTTTTAGTAGGTGAAACAGGCAAAACATCTGCAGAATTAACAATGGAAGAAAAAAACGCTCAATCACATCGAGCTCAAGCAGTTCAAAAATTAGTGGAGGTATTTCCAACATGGCAAAACAAACCATCATCGTAATGAGTGATTCTCATGGAGATCGTGCTATTGTAGAAGAGATAAAGACCTATTATCTCGGAAAAGTAGATGCTATTTTTCATAATGGTGATTCTGAGCTGCCAAGTGATGACGAAGTGTGGCAAGGAATTTACGTTGTAGCAGGGAACATGGATTTCTATGGTGGCTATCCAGATCGCTTAGTGACAGACTTAAACGGCACCATTATTGCGCAAACTCACGGACATCTTCAACAGGTCAATTTTGGTTTTCAAAAATTGGACCTCTGGGCACAAGAGGTAAATGCAGATATTTGTTTGTATGGGCATTTACATATTCCAGATGCGTGGATGGAAGGAAAAACGCTCTTTTTAAATCCCGGTTCTATCAGCCAACCGCGCGGTGTTATCAATGAGCGACTTTATGCTAAGGTAGAGATTAGTGATGATGCATTTCAAGTGGACTATTATACGCGTCAACACGAACTGTATTCTCGCCTATCAAAGGAGTTTACTCGATGATTGCCAAAGAATTTGAAGATTTTCTCTTACAGCAAGAAGATACTTTTTTAACACCGGCAGAAAACTTAGCTGTCTTGATTGATACTCACAATGCTGATCATGCTATTTTGTTGTTGAGTCAGATGACCTATTCGCGAGTACCCGTTGTGACAGATCAGAAAAAGTTTGTTGGAACTATTTCGCTGACAGATATCTTGTCTTACCAAATGCAGCATGAAATCCCTGATGAGGAATTTATGACAACGGATATTGTTCACATGGCGAAAAAAGATGACCTGACAGTCGGTCCGGATTTTACATTGACAGAAGTGCTGCATAAGTTAGTAGATGAGTCCTTCTTGCCAGTCGTTGATCAGGACAATACATTTCAAGGAATTATTACACGCAAATCTATCCTAAAAGCAGTTAATGCTCTTTTGCATAGTTTTGCGAATGAATACGAGATTCATCCAAAATGAAAGAAGAAATAACAACCTTTTTAGAAGGAAAAAATTTATCTGACAATTCAAAAACAGCTTATTTTTATGATTTGGAGCAATTCGTAGATGTGACCCATGCAAAAATTACAGAGACCAATCTGCGGATTTATCAGGCTTCTATCGCTGACTTTAAACCTTCTGTTCAGAAACGAAAATTATCTGCTGTCAATCAATTTTTGCATTATTTATATAAGCAACGATTGATTTCAGACTTTTATCGTTTGGAGTTGCCAAAAGTGGGAATCCCGAAAGAACACGATGCGGAAATTTTGGATTTGTCTGATTTTTATGCAGATACAAATCAATACAACGGTCGCTTGATTGCGCTTCTCATTTTAGAAATGGGGCTTTTACCAAGCGAAATTTTGCAGTTGAAAGTAGCAGATGTCAATCTGGATTTTCAGATTATTCGCATTGAGAAAGCAGGTCAAAAGCGCATTGTGCCCATTCCAGACCAATTGATTGGAGAATTGGAAACAACTCTGGAAGGAACTTACTTGTTAGAAAAGAATGGAAAAAGCTATTCGCGGCAATGGGGCTTTCGTCAATTAGAGGCTTTTTTGATTGAAAAAAATCAAGCTACTTTATCAGCTCAGAGTTTGCGGGAGCAATATATTTTACGCCAGCGAGAAAAAGGCGTAGAAATATATGAAATTGCGCGCAATTTAGGCTTGAAAACAATGATGACGTTGGAAAAATACAGATAATGGACATAAAAATTAAAGATTTTGAAGGCCCATTGGACTTATTGCTTCATTTGGTGTCAAGATACCAAATGGATATCTATGATGTGCCGATTACAGAGGTCATTGAGCAATATTTGGCTTATGTGGCGACGCTTCAGGCTATGAGGTTAGAAGTGACGGGAGAATACATGGTTATGGCAAGTCAGCTCATGTTGATTAAAAGCCGAAAACTCTTGCCAAAAGTAGCTGATAGCTTAGAAACTGAAGAGGATTTGGAGCAAGATTTGCTTTCTCAAATTGAGGAATATCGGAAATTCAAATTGTTAGGTGAGAAAATGGCAGAGCAGCATGAAGAACGGGCTCTTTATTACTCCAAGCCTAAAATCGAATTGGTATATGGAAATGCTGAGTTACGTCATGACAAAACAACGATTGATTTGTTTCTGGCCTTTTCAAAGTTGATGACACAAAAAAGAGAAGAATTTGCTCAAAACCACACAACCATTGTCAAAGACGAATATAAAATTGAAGACATGATGAATGTAATACGCAATCGTTGCCATCTACAAGAAAAAATTGCTCTTCAAGCGATCTTCTCAGAAACAAAAGATATAAATGAAGTCATTACTCTATTTTTAGCAACATTGGAATTGGTAAAAGTGCAAGAAATTCAAGTGGTGCAGGAAGAAAATTTTGGGAATATTTATCTAATGGGAAAAAGAAATGAGTAAATTAGCAGAGATTGAAGCCTTGCTCTTTGTAGCAGGTGAGGACGGCTTGCGTGTCCGTCAACTGGCAGAACTCCTCTCTCTGCCTCCTACGGGAGTGACACAGAGTTTGGAGAAATTGGCAGAAAAGTATCAAAAAGATGAAGATTCAAGTCTTGCCTTGTTAGAGACGTCGAATACTTATAAAATTGTTACCAAGCAAGATTTTGCTGAATTGTTGCGGGAATATTCAAAAGCCCCTATCAATCAAAGTTTATCAAGAGCTGCCTTGGAAACTTTGTCCATTATTGCTTATAAGCAGCCTATTACGAGAATGGAAGTGGATGAGATTCGTGGGGTCAATTCTAGTGGTGCGATTTCAAAGTTGCAGATATTTGACTTGATTTGTGAAAATGGAAAAAAAGAAGTGCTAGGGCGCCCAAATCTTTATGTGACAACGGATTATTTTTTGGATTATATGGGAATCAATAGCTTAGAAGAATTGCCAATAGTAGAAGAGACAGAGTTAATAGCAGAAGAAAGTCAGCTATTTACTGAAAGGATAGAGGATGAGAATCAATAAATATATTGCCCATGCTGGGATTGCGAGCCGTAGAAAGGCAGAAGAGTTGATAAAACAAGGGCTTGTCACTGTGAATGGACAAGTTGTTCGTGAGTTGGCGACGACGATTAAGTCAGGTGATCGTGTTGAGGTCAGTGGTCAGCCAATTTACAATGAAGAAAAAGTGTACTATCTCTTAAACAAGCCTCGCGGTGTCATTTCTAGCGTGACAGATGACAAAGGTCGTCCAACGGTAGTTGATTTGTTGCCAAATGTCACAGAGAGAATCTATCCAGTTGGTCGACTTGATTGGGATACGTCAGGTGCTTTGATTTTGACAAATGATGGCGATTTTACAGATGAGATGATTCATCCGCGAAATGAAATTGATAAGGTCTATGTAGCTCGTGTCAAGGGGGTGGCTGATAAAGAAGTTCTCCGTCCCTTGACCAAAGGTGTGGAAGTTGATGGCAAAAAAACCAAACCAGCGGTTTACGAAATTCTGAAAGTAGACTCGGTTAAGAATCGTTCGGTTGTTCAGTTGACCATTCATGAAGGACGAAATCACCAAGTGAAAAAGATGTTTGAAGCTGTTGGTTTGCAAGTAGATAAACTTTCTCGTACGCAATTTGGTCATTTGAATTTAACTGGTCTTCGTCCGGGTGAAGCTCGCCGTCTCAATAAAAAAGAGGTCAGCCAGTTACATAACCTAGCTGTGACGAAGAAAAAATGATGAAAAAAATCTTTATCGAACCAGTGCGTTTTTATCAAAAGTTTATCTCGCCAGCCTTTCCACCCTCTTGTCGCTATCAGCCGACTTGCTCAAATTACATGATTCAAGCGATTGAAAAGCACGGTGCTAAAGGTGTCTTAATGGGAATTGCACGTATTTTGCGTTGTCATCCTTGGGCAGAAGGAGGAGATGATCCTGTACCAGATGTTTTTAGTTTGAAGCGCAATTATGCAGAAGACAAAGAAAAAGGTTGAGACGCATCCTCTATAAAGAGGTCAACCAGAGATTCTTTATAAAATACTATAACTTAATAGTACAAATAAGAAAAACGAATAATTTTGACATTCTAACTAACAGAAAATCAAAATTGCTCGTTTTTTATATTTCTTGCTGGCCTTTTGTTGTCGGTTCATTTCATACTCAATGAAAATTGAAAAGTTTTAAAGGCATTCGCTGTGTGAAATCTAACTATCTTTTCTATAAAGTCAGCTTAGACGAACGATTAAAATATCTTGAATCTACTTCGTATTTACTCTTCATTTAAAGACTGATATAATAATCATGAAAGCGCTTGTAAATTTAATTTTAAAAAGGAGAACAAATGGTTTTGGAAACAAGAAATATTGCTATTCAAGATACTTATGGTGAGCGATTCCAGCATTGTTGGGGATGCGGTCCTAAGAATAAGTCAGGCTTGCATTTAAAAACTTATCCTAGTCTAAACGGAACTAGCTGTATTAGCAAGATAACACCAGCTCAACAGTATACCGGTGGTGTTCCAGCTAATCTATTTGGCGGTATGATTGCCATGATTTTTGACTGCCATGGTACCGCTTCAGCAGCCTGGTTTGCTCATCAAAATAAGGGCTTAGATTTCACAGAAGAAACGGTCATTGGACGATTTATCACAGCTCGTTTGGAAATAGATTATAAAAGTCCAACGCCCATTGATGAGGAAATTACGGTCATCTCTCGACTTGAAGAACTAGGTCAAAGAAAAGCTATTGTGGCAATGGAGATGACAGTAGCGGGTCAGGTGCGTGCCAAAGCTAGAATGGTAGCAGTCGCAGTGAAAGATAACATGTAGCATGTTTCGAAGATGAGACTACGCACTAAATTGTTGTTTCATTTAGTTCCTATACGGTAAACTTTAAAATAGTGCAAAAATGCTTTCTCTATAATATAATCAGAGTGAAAAATTATGGAATGTTAATTTGTCTCTAACATTCTTTTTTGTGTTTAAATAGAATCATCATAGCTTATCTGATAAGAAGTAGATAGTAAATCAATCTCAGCGTAGAATGAGTAAGAATTATTGTTGCTTTTTAAGATGAACACAATAAATTACTAATCACAAAGAGCTAACTAGGATTACACACCTAATGAAGATTTTATATTGGTTTGCATGGTTTTTTAAGCAAGTGTGGCAAAACTATGGAAGGTATTTTAGGATTTATCTATTTAAAATTTTTTTAATTATTTGAATAGTTATATGTTTAAACGGGGAAGGATAATATCTAAAAGTTCCCATTTTTCTCAGGACACAACCATTGAAATTTTGTTTAAAACAAAGTACACTGTCAGAACTATCAAAATGACCAGTAATACCCAAAAGGTTGTAACAGGGAATACCTCGCTTGATTGATTCTCGCATTACATAATCTTGCAAAAGAGCGGGTGCGTAGAATTTGTTAAATTCAGGATAGGATCCAGAAAAGAGATAGACCGTTTCTTGGGGAGTGTATACAAAAAGACTGCTAGCTAATATTGTACTTTTGTTTCCATACTTTTTTAATAGTTGGTATGCTTCATTTTTTCGTATTTCAAACGTTTCAAATTGACTAGATAGTTCTCGAAATTGATTCATTTTTTTTCAGAGGAATGGTTGTTTTCTTCAAGATAATCTTGTAGTAATTTAATCTTTTTAGATAATTCATTCTGATTATTTTGTAAATGCTCCAAATAATTTTTGAAATTTATGCTCGCTATAATAAATTCTGCATTGCTTCCAAAGCTATCATAAAATTTTTCATAATAATCTAAAGTCTTATCATTATAGTTGCGACGTTCAGAAGTTGATGAAGTAATCTGCTTAAATTTATAAAGCTCATTACGTTTAAGTTTATGCAGTTCTATACCAAATGTTTTAGCCTTTTTGACTAATGATTTTCCTTGTTTAGTAAAAGATTTTAGTAATGTTTCTTCTATTAAGTCATTTAGGTCTTTTACAAAATGCCAATCACCTTCACCTCCAGGATAGTCCTTTTGTAAGCCATCAAATTGGTAATTCAGGTTGGTGAGCATAGATACAAGTTCCTTCTTTTCAGTACTAATGGGCTCACCTTTACTATTGAAGACTTGATAAATATCATAGGGTTTCACAACCAGCTCTATAGCCTTTAACTTTCTTGCATAGATTTTTAATTCTTCATAAAATTTAGGTAAGAACTCATAATTAGTAACAACAGGTCCTGAATTGATTTCTAAGTATAAACCACCTGCCATTTTTGTACTAAATAATAATGCTGATACTTGTAATTGATTGTTATCAAAGAAGCCAATGAACTCAACATTATATCCTCTTTTTTTCAATAAAATAGACATTTCTACGGATTGAATAAAGGATTTCCGTTTCGTTTTTTGATAATGTTGCTTCAATGCTTCTTTAGTAATTATTTCTAAAGGCATTGTTCTGTACTCCTTAATCATTTGTAGGTTAATAAATAGATCTGGTGAAGCTACAGAATAAAATTATTTCTTATTTGAAAACGTTTTTATTTTGAACCATTTTATCACCCAGAATTTAACCCTGTCAAAATATTTGCTCTTGAATTTTAATATTGTGAGACTGTTGACTTACAAAATCTTGTATTTACAAAAGAATAGACAAACGAAGCCATAGGAAATTCAGGTTTCTTACGGCTTTTATTTATGACTTAGTTGATAAAAGAAAATAAAAAAACAATCCAAAGGAGCATTTCCTCTAGAAAACAAAAGACAAACCTACCAAAATGGTGGTTTGTCTACAGTCTGAGATATTAGTTTTATGACCAGCGATTTTCAGGCGATATGCTATCGTTTGGACCATGTCTGTGGCATAAAGAGCAGGATCATTGGGTAAATCTCTAAACGCCCTGCGATCATAGCAAGAGAGAGTAGGAGTTTGGAAATAGGACCAAAGATGGCAAAGTTATCAGTTGTTCCTAACATTGGCCCAATGTTGTTGAAACAGCTAAGAACAGCACTGACGACTGTCATCAAGTTATTATTGTCCAAACTAACGATGAAAATGAGAAAGATGATAATCATCGTATACAAAACGAGATATTTTAAAATTTTATGCTGAGTGTCTTTGTCAATGACACTATGATTGACGTGCAGAGTCAATACCCGCTTTGGTGAGAGGGTGGACAATACTTGATTTTTAGCAATGCGAACCAGCATTAAGCAACGAACTACCTTTAAACCGCCGGCGGTTGAACCAGCAGAACCCCCTATACACATAAGAATGAGGAGGATGAACTGAGAAAAGAGTGGCCAAGCCGTGGTGTCTCCAAAACCAAAGCCGGTTGTAGTAATAATATTAGAGACTTGAAAAAATGAAATCTCCAAAGTTTGAGAGAGGTCTTGATAGATATGAAAGACATTAAGGCAGATGAAAATCGTTGTAGATGCTACAATAATGAGATAAGTTCGCAATTCTTCATCACCAAAAAAGGTTTTGAATTTTCTTAGTAATAGGAAATAATACAGATCAAAATTCACACCAAAGATGAGCACACCAAAGCTCACTAAATAAGTAATCAATGAGCTGTGATAATGGGCAATTCCGTCATTGTGGACACTAAAGCCTCCTGTTCCCGCTGTTCCCATGGCAATGATAAAACTATCAAATAGAGGCATTCCTGCTAGATAATAAATCACTACAAAAATAGCGAAAAGTGCTAAGTACAGCAAATAGAGAATTTGTGCAGTATCCTTTAATTTAGAGACAACTTTACCAAAAACAGGACCAGGGACTTCAGCTCGCATTACTTCCAAATGGCTATTTTTATTATTTTCCATAATAGCAAGAGCAAAGACTAGTACTCCCATACCTCCGATTAAGTGGGTAAAACTACGCCAAAAGAGTAGGGAATGTGACAAAACAGAGACGTCTGGTAAGATAGAAGCTCCAGTTGTTGTAAAGCCTGAACTGATCTCAAAGAAAGCATCGATGAGATGGGGAATTTGTCCCGAAAAAACAAAAGGAAGAGCCCCGAAGAAGGACCAAAGTATCCAGCATAAAGCGACAATCAGAACCCCTTCCTTGGCATAAATGTGATGATTTTTAGGTTTAAAAGAACTACCTAAAAGTCCGACTGCCAAGAGAATGCCAATTGTAGCGCTAATTGAAAGCAGGTTTTGATTGGGTTCATGATAGATAAATGCTACAATGAGGGGAATCAGTAGCAGCCCTGCTTCAATGATTAACAATTTTGAGAGGAGGAAACGAATCATACTTCTATTCATGGCTTACCTCTCTAACAAATCATATATTTGCGTGATATTTTGGATTGGTGTCGTGACGATGATTTGGTCGCCTATTTGAATGTGGTCTTCCCCCGTTGGGAAAATAGGTTTTCCATTTCGGATAATGGCAGCAATCAAGACACCTTTTTTCAGTTTGAGGCTGGAAAGTGGTCTTCCAGTCATTTTATTTTCTTCCTTTATTTGAAATTGCAGAGTTTCAAGTTGTCCATTGGCAAGATGGTGCATGGCTTGTAAATCAGAATATTGAGCATTCACACGTCCGCGGACAAAGTGCATAATCGTGTCAACAGCGATTCTCTTTGGTGTTACAATGCTTGAAAATTCCTGACTGTCAATGATTTCAAGCAAGCTAGTTCGATTGACTTTCGTGATATTTTTTTGCACGCCCATGCTTTCAAGGAACATGGATGAAATGATATTTTCCTCATCGACACCAGTCAAAGTGGCAACAGCATCATAGTGTTGAGCACTTTCTTCTAGCAGAATGTCTTTTGCAGTACCGTCACCTTGAACAATATGCAAATGTGGAAATTCTTGGCTAAACCATTCAGCATGCTTTGGATTGATTTCAATCACTTTTAGTTTGATTTTGCTATTTTTTAAAATATTAAGTAGATAGTAGGCGATTTTTCCTGCACCAATGAGCATCAAACTTTTAATGACTTTGGGTCGCACGAAATTATGGAAAAGAATGACATCTACCCGATTTCCGGTGACATAGATAATATCATTCTGCAAAATGGTAATTTCACCGTCTGGAATGAGCAATTGTCCATTGCGGTTAATGGCACAAATCAAGACATTGCCAAATTTTTTGCGAAATTGAGACATGGTCATCTGACAGAGGTCACTATTTTGCTTAACTTTAAATTCCATTAAGCTGACGCGTCCATTGGCAAATCGCTCAACAGAGAGCGCATTTGGAAATTCAATGATATTTGCAATATAGCGTGCTGCTAGCAATTCAGGATTGACTATGAGAGAGAAACCAAGGATATTTTTTTCTTTAAAATAAGAATTTGAATACTCTGGGTTGCGCACTCGGACAATTGTTTCTTTTGCTCTCATTCTTTTTGCCAACACAGCTGATACCATATTGACTTCGTCATGCTCTGTCATGGCAATGAAAATATCGCAATGCTCTACATCAGCTTGTTCTAAAATTTTAAAATTGGCACCGTTACCAACAATGCCCATAATATCATAACGCTTGGTGATGCGATTCAGTACGGCTTCGTTTTGCTCAATGAGAATCACATCATGTTTTTCAGCCACAAGTGAACGACAAAGTGCAGAGCCTACTTTACCGCCACCAACGACAATAATTTTCATGTTATACCTCCCAAGTATACCCCTCTATCATACCCTTTTTTTACAAAAATTTCATCGTTTTGAAGAAAGAAAAAGAGATATTTTATTCAAAAGAGTCCAGTAATTGAAAATAAAAAGATAAACTTGAAAATTCGTCATAAAAATCTAGAAAATATGAAAAAATAAAGCTTTTTTTGTTGACATGTGCTAAGAAAGTGATATACTAAGAAAGTACCCTCATTGATTTACCTCAAACCTGTTGTGATGTAAGTTAATGAGCCTTAAACCACGCTGTCTGCTGAGCTTGACTCCGGGCAGTGTGGCTATTTTTTTGCTTGATAGCAATTACAGTTCACTAAGATAGATGAGAAGGCTATAACATATGACAACATTTCAAAACCACATTGTTCTTTTTGAACCGCAAATCCCACAGAATACGGGTAATATTGCTCGGACTTGCGCAGCAACGAATTCGCCTCTTCATATCATTTTACCAATGGGATTTCCGATTGATGACCGTAAGATGAAACGAGCTGGCTTGGATTATTGGGATAAGCTGGACATTACTTATTATGACAATTTAGAAGAATTCATGAGTAAAATGGACGGACAATTGTATTTGATTTCTAAGTTTGCGGAGAAGGTTTATGCGGAAGAAAATTTTGCAACTGCTGGAAATCACTATTTCATGTTTGGGCGTGAGGATAAGGGCTTGCCAGAAGATTTTATGCGTGCTCATTCTGAAAAAGCCTTGCGGATTCCGATGAATGATGAACATGTCAGAAGTCTGAATTTGTCAAATACAGTCTGTATGCTGGTGTATGAAGCCCTGCGGCAACAGAATTTTGCAGGTTTGGAGCTAGTACATCACTATGCACATGACAAATTAAAATAGGATTTCTTAAAAGAATGGACGACATCGGATAAAATGCTTGCTCTAGCAGGCTTTTTTTGTTATGATTAAAGGGTCTTCAGGGCAGGGTGAAATTCCCGACCGGCGGTAATTTGCAGCCGTTGACAATCTTTTGTTTTTATATAGCGTTGTAGTTTCTTTGTGTACCTTTGAAACGCCACTTCATTTAAAAACAAAATCTTTGCCAACTGGATAGCTGTTTTAAGTCCGCGAGCGTAAGCTGATGTGGTGCAATTCCACAACCGACAGTATAGTCTGGATGGGAGAAGACGAAAGGCAATGAAGAAGGTCTAAAAGTACAGCTTTTAAATTTTATTTAAGGAGATTTTCTTATACTATTTCAAAGGTTCCGTTGATTTAGAGAAATCGTTCTTCAGCAAGCCTTCCAGCTTCTCTAATTTTTATAAATTGGAGGAACCTGTTATGACACATACACGCAAAATGGCTGTTGTTGCTATTCTTTCAGCAATTTCATTTTTGCTGATGTTCTTTGATTTCCCGATTTTACCGGGGGCTAGCTTTTTAAAGCTAGATTTCAGTATTTTACCAATCTTACTGGGATTAGTGGTGCTGGATTTAGGTGGTGCTTTGAGCATTTTATTGGTTCGTTCGGTGCTCAAACTGCTGCTGAACAATCAAGGCGTCAATACTTATATTGGCTTGCCGATGAATATCATTGCGGTTGCTGTTTTCGTAATTGCTTTTGCTTTGATTTGGAAAAAAGAGCAGACAACCGTTCGTTTTCTAATCGCTTCTGTGGTGGGGACGCTCGGATTGACCTTGGCAATGCTGATTCTCAACTATGCCTATGCTATTCCACTCTATGCAACATTTGCTAATTTTGATATTTCAAAGATTCTGGGCGTGGCAAACTATCTATTTGCAATGGTCATTCCATTTAATCTATTAGAAGGTGTGGTTTTTGCAGTTGCCTTCTGGCTGATTTATCTGCTTTTGAAACCAATTTTAATCAAGTATGAAAAATAAACAAACGTTTTTAACCAAGGGCTCTTTTGCCCTTTTACTTTTTGTGATTTTAGGATATGTTATCAAGTTTCATCCTAATTATTTAAAAGGCTTTGATTGGCCAATTCAGACAATTTTGCGTGGGGATTTACCAGATTCTTTGACATTTTTCTTTTCTAACGTGACAAGTCTAATCAACATACCCGTTATTATAACTTGGGTTGTAGTTTTAGTTGGTCTTTTCCTTTATAAAAAATGGTGGAGTGAGGCGATTCTTTTGGCTGGAAATCTTGCTTTGACGGGAATTTTAGTGGCTCTTTTGAAAAATGTCTATCAACGTCCTCGTCCTGCTATTCAACATTTGGTAGAAGAAGGTGGATTTTCTTTTCCGAGTGGACATGCCTTGGCTTCGACGTTAGTTGTTGGGGCGTTAGTGATTATTGTGAGCCAGCGCGTGAAAAATCGTCATCTCAGACATTTGCTGCAAGTGTTACTCATGGTATTCATTCTTACAATCATGACATCTCGCGTTTATCTAGGAGTTCATTATCCAACAGATGTTTTAGGAAGTCTTTTCTTAGGTTTAGGGATGTTACATATTGAATTTCCATACTATGATAAGATGCGCTTCCAATGGCGTTTTAGAAGAAAACAAAATTAGGTTGTCACAAGGGAAATGCTGATGAATAAAGTATTGAATGAAAAATTAATAAATCAAATTTTATCAGTTGTAGCCTGCATTCCTGTAGGAAAAGTGGCTACTTATGGACAAATTACGCATTTGATAGGGCGAGAAAGAAATGCTCGTTTAGTAGGTCGCGTCCTGTCTCAAGCAGAACTTTATGGAAAATTTCCTTGCCACCGTGTGGTCAATGCAGCAGGACGCTTAGCGCCAGCGTGGGAGGAGCAGAGACATCTCCTTTGGGCCGAAGGAGTGACTTTTAAAACGAATGGCTGTGTGGATTTAAAAAAACACCAATGGAGGCCAACGGATATTAGTAAAGTGTAAATGGAACTCCGAGCGCGAGTTCTGTTTTATTTTGTGGTACAATGAAAGTTATGAAACCTTATAATTCTTTGAATGCTTATTATCGAAAACTATTTGGAGAGAAGACTTTTAAAGTTCCGATTGATGCGGGATTTGATTGTCCCAATCGAGATGGAACGGTTGCTCATGGTGGCTGTACTTTTTGTACGGTGTCAGGTTCTGGTGATGCGATTGTAGCTCCTGAAGCACCGATTCGTGAACAATTTTATAAAGAAATTGCCTTCATGCATCGAAAGTGGCCTGAAGTCAAAAAATATCTAGTTTATTTTCAAAATTTCACCAATACCCACGATAAGGTAGAAGTTATTCGTGAGCGTTATGAACAGGCCATCAATGAGCCAGGGGTTGTAGGTATCAATATCGGTACCAGACCAGATTGCCTGCCTGATGAGACGATTGCCTATCTAGCAGAATTATCTGAACGTATGCATGTGACGGTAGAGTTGGGCCTGCAGACGACTTATGAAACTACTTCGCAATTGATTAACCGCGCACATTCATATGAATTATACGTTGAAACGGTTCAACGGCTGCGGAAATTTCCAAAAATCGAGATAGTTTCCCACTTAATCAATGGTTTGCCTGGTGAAAGCCATGAGATGATGATAGAAAATGTTCGCCGCTGTGTGACAGACAATGATATTCAGGGGATTAAATTACATCTTTTGCATTTAATGACTAACACACGGATGCAACGAGATTATCATGAAGGACGCTTGCAGTTGCTTAGCCAAGATGAGTATGTTGCTATTATCTGTGATCAATTAGAAATAATCCCTGAACATATCGTCATTCATCGAATTACAGGAGATGCGCCACGGGACATGCTCATTGGACCCATGTGGAGTCTCAAAAAGTGGGAAGTGCTAAATGCGATTGAGCAAGAAATGAAACGTCGTGGTAGCGTGCAAGGTTGTAGGGCAAAGGAGCAAAGATATACATGTTGAGACCGTTGGAGATGGCACATGCCTTTTTATCAGAAATCATAACCAAAGAAGATATAGTCGTAGATGCTACTATGGGAAATGGATATGATACTCTTTTCTTGGCACAATTAGCTAAAAAAGTCTATGCTTTTGATATTCAAGAACAAGCTATTAAGCAAACCGCTAAGCGCTTGGCAGAAGCTAAAGTAGACAATGTTGAATTGCTTTTAACAGGTCACGAAAATGTGGATCAATACATTGCAACTATTAAAGCAGCTATTTTTAATTTAGGCTATCTGCCGTCAGCAGATAAGTCAGTAATTACCCAGCCACATACAACTATACAGGCCTTGGAAAAATTATGTCAGCGTTTAGAAGCTGGCGGTCGGATTGCGGTCATGATTTACTATGGGCATACAGGTGGCGAAATAGAGCGGGATGCGGTTTTAGACTTTGTTAGTCAATTGCCGCAGCAGGAATTTACTGTTGCCCTTTATAAAACAATCAACCAAATCAATCAGCCCCCCTTTTTAGTGATGATTGAGAAATTGAAAATGACCTAAGTGGAGAGAAAAATGGATAAGCAATATCTACATGAAAAATTGAACTGCTTGCGCAGTCAATATTTAGATTCAACCAATGGAGAAATTTTAGCAAAGCAAGTAAATGATGCGCAGATGAGCAAAAAAATGCTTCGGATTAAGAAAAAATTAGTCAATCTTGAAATGGAGCGCTGCCAAAAAATGATTGAGCATCGCGATTTATCGAAAATAGAGCAAAAGATCTCCGAGCAGAAGATGCTTTTTGAAAAATGTTGTAAACAAAAATAAAGGAGGAAAAGGTGGACTTACTCCTTTATATTATTATCTTTTTATCTGTTCTGATTGTTTCAAATGCCACCAACAAGCTATTTCCAAGCTTGCCAACGCCACTCATACAAATTCTATTAGGGATTGGCTTGGGATTTTTCATTCCAGTTGGAACGTTTCATTTAGAGACGGAGCTGTTTCTAGCTTTAATCATTGGACCGCTACTGTTTCGAGAAGCAGAAGAAAGCGATATTACCAGTATTCTTAAGCATTGGAAGATTGTTATTTATCTGATTTTTCCAGTTATTTTTCTATCAACTTTTAGTCTTGGCTTTTTGTCACATTGGCTATGGGTGTCCCTTCCTCTTGCAGCTTGTATCGCAGTTGGAGCCGCCTTGGGTCCGACTGATTTAGTGGCTTTTGCGTCCTTATCTGAGCGCTTTACCTTTCCAAGACGTGTAGAAAATATTTTGAAAGGGGAGGGCTTGCTAAATGATGCGAGTGGTTTAGTTGCCTTTCAATTTGCCCTGACGGCTTGGACAACAGGGAAATTTTCAGCTCAGGAAGCCAGCACCTCACTTATCCTTTCAATCATTGGCGGTTTTATTGTGGGTGGTCTAACTGCTTTTTTAAATCGTCAGTTGCAAAAGCTGCTGTATACGGTGCGAGCCTCAGACACAGCAGGAGAGTTGTTGTTAGAATTAAGTTTACCGTTGCTGACATTCTTTTTGGCCGAAGAACTCCATGTATCAGGAATTATTGCAGTGGTTGTGGCAGGGATTTTTAAGGCTAGTCGTTTTAAAAGGATTACTTTATTAGAAGCTCAAGTTGATACCGTGACAGATACGATTTGGAAAACTGTCACATTTATGCTGAATGGAGCGGTCTTTGTCATTTTAGGAATTGAGTTAGAAACGATAGCTGAACCCATTTTGAAAAGTCCGATTTATGATAATCTTCGACTCCTTCTGACAATTCTTTTACTGACGATTGTGCTATTTGCCATTCGTTTTGTCATGATTTATGGCTTTTATTTCTGGAGAAGTCTGCGTTTGAAAAAGAGAATGTCGAAATATTGGAGAGACATTGCTCTGTTAACTTTTTCAGGCGTGAAAGGAACGGTGTCTATTGCGACCATTCTCTTGATTCCAACAGCGTTAGAACAAAAGTATCCTCTCTTGCTTTTCTTGGTGGCTGGGGTTACGTTGCTTAGTTTTTTGACAGGGCTTGTAATATTACCTCGTTTATCAGAAAACAAAGAAGAATCATCCGACTACCTCATGCATATTGCTATTTTAAATGATGTTGTCCAAGAATTGGAAGAAGATTTGAAACATACCAAAGTTAAGGCTCCGCTTTACGCGGCTATTGATAATTATCATGGACGAATCGAGCATCTTATCCTAGAGCAGGAAGGAAAATCTGTTCAAAAAGATTTGACAGATTTGCAATTGCTGATGCTGAGTATTGAAAGTGACGGCTTGGAACAAGCCTACGAAGAAAGAAAAATAAGCAACCGTGCCTATTCCATTTACCAACGTTATTTATGGAATATGGAGCAAAGAATCAACCGCAACCTTGCTTCGCGCTTCACTTATTTTTTGATCAGCTTTTTCAGAATGACTCGCTTATTGCTGCATGAGATTGTTACATTTGGCTCTACTTTCCGTAATTGGCTCAATCAAGATAGAGCAAAGCCTAGTAAGACTGAAAGAGAAGAGATTGCCGAACTGTATCTAGCCAATACAGAAGTAATTATCGGGAGTTTAGAAAATCTGAAGGGTGTTTATAATACTGCGCTTATCAATTTCTTGCAAGATTTGCGCATTCGTGAGACAGCAATTATTGAAAGCAGTGCTTTTATTGAACGGGTTATCACGCGTATCAAACCGAATAATATCAAGGAAATGCTACGAGGCTATTATTTGGAGCGGAAGATTATTTTTGAATATGAACACGAAAAGCTGATTTCAGCTAGTTATGCAAAATTTCTCCGTCAAAATGTCAATAATTTAGAAAATTATTCTCTCAAAGAAACCGCCAATACATTACCATACGACATGATGAACTATGTCAGACAGAAATAAAACGGGAGTGGATTGAGCACCTAGTTGCGAATTCACTCTTTTTTAAACAAAAAAATAAGCCTTGACAGGCTTATTTAGTTGGGATGGATATTTCAATGAGGTTTGTTGAATAGAGTGTCTTAATTCGAGAAGCATCAATCGATTTTGTATCAATTTTTCGTTTCAAAAAAAATTCTCGAATTTTTTCAACTTCTTGTTCGCGAATGGCGCGGTGTTTATTTGAAATCAGAATTTCATAATGAAAAGGTGCTTGCGTAAAGACGACGTCTGTATTTCCAGCGGAAAAAGTCTCAACTAGTGTAGCATCTGTACTTTCTAATTGACTTTGTACAAGGCGTGCATGGCTGTTTGTCGTGTTAATAAGCTTCATCTGACTTCCTCCTATATTCTATTCCTATTATAGCACTTTTTCATAAAAAATGTGAACAATTTCTCATACTTTATGATTCTTTTTCCACATTTCAATTCCCCATTTATGACTGCCACGTTTTAGTTTGGAAATAGCTTCTTCGATTGGAAACCAGGCGAGCTGATTAAAATCTTCTAAAGGTGCCTGCGATTGCTCATACTGGCTTACTTCATAAATGTAAGCAGGGTTATAAAAATAGGTATCGCGGTGGCGAGAATAAAAATATTCATCTGCTTGTCCGTAATATTGACCGATTTGAGCAGTAAAACCAAGCTCTTCAATCAGTTCACGTTTTAAAGCAGTCAAGCGATCTTCGTCTTGCTCAATCTCGCCTCCGGGCAAGAACCAAGCACCGTTGGGGGCTTGCACTAAAATTATCTTTTCTTGCTTTTCATCTGGAATAACTGCATAAACGCCATAGCGATTCACATATTGAACACCTTCTTGCTTTTCTCCAAAAGTTGCGACTGTCATATTGTTTCCACTCTTTCTTATATGCTACTAATATCATAATGCAGAAATCAAGTGCTGTCAAGACTTTCAAGCATTTTAAGGTTCAAATTTGAAAATATCTGCTGTGTATAAATTGAGCACTTTTTCAAAGAGAAGACGGAAAAGAATGGCAACGACTGTTGGGATGACAAGCCAAGCTAAGATTGCCAGTCCCATGGAAAGTCCGCCTGTAACAGAAGCGAAGAGTCCTGTCAGACCAACGAGTCCAAAACCTGCTGATGCAGGCGTCCCTATAATGGTGAAGAGGGGAACCAATAGTCCAGTTACAGCAGAAGTTGCAATGATAGGAACATAAGAGATTGGATGTTCAAAGACATTGGTCATCATCATTTTCATTGAACCAAGGGCGACAGCAGCAGTTACACCAGGTTTATTGACGAAGAATGAATGAACAACAAGGACGATACAAGTTGTTCCGACTCCCATAGCAGAAGCACCAGCAGCAAGTCCATTTAGTCCAATGGCAAGACCGATTGCAACAGTTGAGATTGGAGCCACGATTAAGATAGCAAAAGTAACACAGATGAGAACACTCATTAAGTAAGGCTGAAGATCCGTAAAGTAGATGATTCCTTGCCCAATTAAGCTAGAAATCATTTTGACATAAGGAAGTGTGAATAACCCCACAGTCGCAAGAAGCGATCCAACGATTGGCAGAAGAACAAAATTAAAAGATTCAAATTTTCCTTCTAGCCAGAGCAATACGAGGACGCTGAGGGCACAAATTAGCATGACATTGATAATGTCCCCTGTACCGGTCGTGTAGAATCCAGTAACCATTTTGTTTGCAGTTGCCGTAATTTCAGCAGAGGCTTTTTGCTTTTGGAGATATCCTAATAACTCCGTTGCTCCAGCTAGTTTGCTAGAAGTACCAGAACTAACAAAAGCAATGGCTGCCAGAAGCGCAGCTTTCATTCCTTTGAAATTAAATTCCAAGGCAACCAGCGTTCCAATTACGGCAGATAAAGTGGCTTGGAAAAGAACGTTAGCCACATTCCAAGTAGCAAAGAAAGCGTTATTTTTGAAAAAGTCTAAAGAGAAAATAATGGCAAAGATACAGTTAGGCAGCAAGGCTACGATAACACCAATTGCGGTGCCGTTTAGAACTTTATGCAAAAATGATTTAGGGGTAAGTGATGCGGTTGTGTTTTCTTTTGTCATAAAAAACTCCTTTATTTTTGAAAAATAAAATCCGCCCTATCCCAAATGAGAATAAGGCGGAGTCATGTAAAAATGGAGATGATTATCCCATTTTAAAACGGTAGCTACGCCTTGATAAGATACTATAAATAATGATAATAATATCTATAATCAACATAACGTAACTCCTTTTTTATTTTTCTTGTTGTCTATTATAACATCT
>NZ_KV811145.1:61823-84854 GCF_001813035.1 Streptococcus sp. HMSC071H03
TGTCTATTATAACATCTTATTCCAAAAAAACAATAGAAAAATTGAAATTTTCTGATTATTTTGAAAAAACAGAATATCTATTATAAAAAATATGGGAAAACAGAAGAAAAATCTTCAAACAAATTTTACTTTTATATAAAAGTTGACACCAGGCGACAAGTTTCTTCTGTTATACTCATGATAGAAAAATGAAAGGAGCAAACAAATGAAATATGAATGGAGAAAATTAGATAAAAAACTTTATCAAGGTCCAAAAACTCCTGTGGTCATTGAACACCCTGTGCAGTCATTTATCATGTTAAATGGTCAAGGAAATCCAAATAAAGCTGACTTTTCAGAAAGGGTTTCTGCTCTTTATTCCCTCGCTTATGCGATTAAAATGGAGTATAAAAAAACTGCTCATCATCAGGAATTTACTGATTTTACCGTTTACCCTTTGGAAGGGGTTTGGCAGCAAACAGAAGCAGAGACTTTGGTAAAAGACGACTTGGTTTATACGATTATGATTGCTCAGCCAGAGTTTATTACAAATGAAATAGTTGAAACAGCTCTCGAAAAAGTAAAAGTGAAAAAGCCAAATCCGTTTTATAATGAGATTCGCTTTGAACGAATAAGCGAAGGAAGCAGCGTTGCCATGCTTCATGTAGGACCATTTGACGATGAACCACAAACCTTCGCGAAAATGGATGCTTTCTGTCAAGAAAATGGGTTAAAACGCTGCACAGCATATCATCGTGAAATTTATTTGAACAATAAAAATCGCACTGCTCCAGAGAAACTAACGACAATTTTGAGATATAGTGTTCAGTAACTAAAAAGTCACTCCCTAGACTTCTAAGGAGTGACTTTCATGTTTAATTAGCATTGTTATCTGCTGGTTTTTGGATTTCTTTGTCGGCTTCATTTTCAGCTTTTTTAGCCGATTTGATGACAATTTTACCGTTGCTTGTCATGACAGCCTTGAGTTCTTTTTCACTTGGGTGTTCAAGGTAGTAGTCGGTGATAGCATCCTCGATGTGATCTTGGATTGTTCGGCGAAGTGGACGAGCTCCCATTTTTGGATCATAACCAAGATTAACTAATTTTTCCTTGACTTTGTCTGTTACGTCTAGGTGAATACCATTTACAGCTAAGCGTTTATTCACATCTTCAAGCATCAAATCTACGATTTGTAGGAGATTTTCCTTGCTAAGAGATTTGAACTCAATAATACCATCGAAACGATTCATAAATTCTGGGCTGAAGAAGTTGCCCAATTCACCAAGAACAGAGTTAGTCCGTCCTTCACGCGCTGCTCCAAAGCCAACATTTGCTTCGACCTTGCTAGTACCGGCGTTAGAAGTCATGATGATAATTGTATCTTTAAAGCTAACTGTGCGCCCTTGTCCGTCTGTCAGTCGTCCATCGTCAAGAACTTGCAGGAACATGTGCATAACATCTGGGTGAGCTTTTTCTATTTCATCAAGTAAAATGAGAGAATAAGGATTACGACGTACACGTTCTGTTAATTGTCCAGCTTCTTCGTAGCCAACGTAACCTGGAGGCGCTCCGACGAGTTTTGCTACGCTATGTTTTTCCATATACTCACTCATATCAAAACGAATCATGCTGTCAGCTGAACCAAAGAGCTCAATCGCTAGTTGTTTAGAAAGTTCTGTTTTGCCGACACCGGTTGGCCCAACAAAAAGGAAAGAACCAATTGGTCGGTTTGGTGTACCTAGTCCAACTCGATTACGGCGAATGGCCTTCGCAATTTTATCAACAGCATCATTTTGACCAATGACATGAGCTTTCAAATCATCGGCTAGACTAATCAGTTGCGATTGTTCCTTTTCTTTTAAGTCACCAACTGGGATATTTGTTTTTTGCTCAATGATATGTTCAATGGTTTTTTCACTGATGATAGGCGTGTCTTGGTTTACCATTTTATTTTGCTGCATTTCTTTGTATTTAGCAATTTGGTCACGGAAATAAGCAGCTTTTTCAAAATCTTCATCACGAGTAGCTTGTGCCTTGAGGTTTTCAGCTTCTACCAATCGTTGATCAATGACTTTTGGATCGACAAAGTTAAGTGTCAGATTCATCTTAGAGCCTGCTTCGTCTAGCAAGTCAATGGCCTTATCAGGCAAGAAGCGATCTTGGATATAACGATTGGACAAGACAGCTGCTGCTTCAATGGCATCGTCTGTGTATTTGACGTGGTGATAGTCTTCGTATTTCTTTTGAATACCTTTGAGGATAGTGATCGTTTCTTCAACTGTTGGTTCATCAACTTTTACAGGCTGCATACGGCGTTCCAGTGCAGCATCTTTTTCGATAATCCGGTATTCATTGAGAGTTGTGGCACCGACTAATTGGAGTTCACCGCGAGCAAGTGCTGGTTTTAGGATATTTCCAGCATCCATATTTCCATCGCCAGCAGAACCAGCTCCAACAATTTCGTGAATTTCATCAATGAATAATATAACATCTTGTCGAGAGCGAATTTCGTTCATGAGTTTTTGCATTCGCTCTTCAAATTGACCACGGATTCCAGTCCCTTGAACCAAACTAACGACATCTAAACGAATGACTTCTTTGCCTTGGAGTTTATGTGGAACATCTCCATCTACAATTTTCTGAGCTAAGCCTTCGACAACTGCTGTTTTACCGACACCAGGCTCTCCGATGAGGACTGGATTGTTCTTTGTTCGACGGTTGAGAATTTCAATGACGCGGACGATTTCCTCATCACGACCGATGACAGGGTCAATTTCACCGCGCCGAGCAAATTCGGTTACATTGATACCAAATTCTTCTAGGAGGCCTTTAGGCTGTTGCGGAGCTTGCTGGCGTGCACTCCCACCTTGATTGGAACCGTAACCTCCATTGCCGTAACCACCTCCAGATTGAGTCGGAGGGGTTTGTGGTTCTTGATGATTTTGAAAATTCCCTAGATTGCTAAAGAAATCATCAAAAGGGTCTAAGTTGTTTTGATTATTCATATTGGTCATTCCACGAAACAAGGCATTGTTTGGGTCTGTTTTCATGATTTGATAACAATTTTGACAGAGGTCAACTTGGTGTTGTTTTCCATTCACATTCGTGTAAAGATGAATGGTAGATTCATTTATTTTACAATTTTGACAAAGCATGTGCTACCTCTTTCTTTTAAAATTTGCTTGACGGAAATCAATTGGTCAATAATAGTCAAACTTCTTATTTTCATTATAGCAGTATTCTAAAACATTGCAAGAATAAAGTGTTAAAAGATAGAATTTTATATTTGAGCATTTCATTTTGTGTTAAATTTACCAAAAATGGGTCTTTTGCTGGTATTTCATCTTTCATTTGTGGTAAAATAGTAACGTATAAATGAATAGGAGAAGGAAAATGGAATCACATTTAGTAAGAATTATCAATCGTTTAGATGCTATGACAAAAGATGGTGGCAATTTGAAACGCAATTTTGAGCGTGACGGAGTTGTTGTAGCAGAAGTAGCTTATAGCTATGACGAAGAAAATGGCTCAGTATTCACTCTTCGTGATGTAGCAGCGCGTGAAACTTACACATTTGACAGCATTGATTTGATTGCTATGGAAATTTATGAATTGTTGTATTAATTTGCTAGTCTCTAATAAGATATCCTCTAGGCACCTGCTTAGGGGATATTTATTTTGCAATAATTTTTGCTTATCTATCTTAGAATTGTCAGAAATTCTTAGAAAAAAGTGGTATACTAATGATGGTAGTAAGCATATTTCTTGACAAAATGAAAAGGAGAGAGTATGGATTTATCTCAAATAAAATT
The DNA here is from genome assembly GCF_001813035.1 of Streptococcus sp. HMSC071H03. NCBI lineage: Bacteria > Bacillati > Bacillota > Bacilli > Lactobacillales > Streptococcaceae > Streptococcus > Streptococcus sp. HMSC071H03. Next base: position 65,615 of record NZ_KV811145.1, read on the forward strand.
AATAACAGAATATGAAATTGTCGGAATCGATCTAGAGGAAGCGAGTGTCCGTCATTTAGCTGATCTAGGGATTAAGACAGGAAGTTTGATCCAAGTGATTTCCAAAACGAATGATACAGCCATTCTCTTAGTTCGAGCTGCGAGGATTGCTTTGGACAATTCCATTTTGGAAAAGTTGGACGTTGTTCTGAAAGATAGCAACCGCTCAGCTCTTCCTTTATCTGAGTTAGCTGTTGGAGATTCGGCATACATCGAAGCAATTCATGCAGATGGTGCTTTAAAACGACGGTTGATGGACATGGGTTTGACGAAAAACACAAAAGTTCAGTTGCAGAAAGTCGCACCATTAGGTGATCCATTAGAAATTAAGTTGAGAGGTTACGATTTGACGTTGAGAAAGTCAGAAGCGAGTCTGGTTAGTGTTGTGAAAAGCGAAAAGGGAGCAAAAGGATGAAAGAATTAGCGCTTGCGGGAAATCCGAATAGTGGAAAGACCAGTTTATTTAACATTCTAACCGGTAGTAGCCAGCATGTGGGAAATTGGCCTGGTGTCACTGTCGAGAAGAAAAGTGGGTTATTTCGCAAAAATAAAGAAATCATTATCCAAGACCTACCGGGAATTTACTCCTTATCTCCTTATACTTCTGAGGAAATGGTCAGTAGAAATTATATTTTGAGTGGCAATGCGGATGCTATTTTGGATGTGGTTGACGCGACCAATTTAGAGCGGAATCTGTACTTGAGTTTGCAATTGATTGAGACGGGAATTCCAGTTGTGCTGGCTTTAAATATGAGCGATGTCGTTGAAAAACAAGGAAAATGGATTGATACAGAAAAATTAAGCTACCAGCTAGGAGTGCCGGTCGTAGCGACCAGTGCTTTGAAAAAGACAGGGATTGACCAAGTCATGCAGCAGGTCATGCGAGTGATGAATCAGGTAGAAGAGGCTTTCTATCCAGCTTACGACAATCATTTTGAAGCGGCTTTGTCAGAAATTATCCGCATTTTAGGAAATGCAGTGCCTCAAAAACAGGCTCGTTTTTATGCCATTAAGCTTTTTGAACGCGATAAAGAATTATCCGAACAGCTGGTGTTGTCTGATTTCCAAAAAGCGGAGATTGAAGATGCGATTCGGATTGCGGAAGAAATCTATACAGAAGATGCAGAGAGTATTGTTGTCAATGCGCGTTATGAGTTTATTGAGGCAGCAGTCAAAATGGCGCTGCAAGCTGATGTCAATCAATTGAGTTTGTCGGATAAGATTGACCGTATTGTGACCAATCGTTATTTAGCCTTGCCAATTTTTGCAGTTGTTATGTGGCTGGTCTATTTCTTTTCCATTCAGACGATTGGGAAAATGGGAACGGATTGGGCAAATGATGTTCTGTTTGGGGAGTGGATTCCAAATGGTGTTAAATCATTGCTAGAGCAATTAGCTGTAGCCGACTGGCTTCAATCTTTAATCATTGATGGGATTATCGCAGGCTGCGGAGCTGTGCTAGGCTTTGTGCCTCAGATTTTTGTCTTGTTTATCTGCTTGGGCTTCTTGGAAGACATCGGCTATATGAGCCGGATTGCCTTTGTTATGGATCGGTTGTTTAGACGCTTTGGTTTATCTGGAAAATCCTTTATCCCCATGTTGATTTCGACGGGGTGTGGCGTTCCTGGTGTCATGGCGAGTAGAACCATTGAAAATGAACGTGACCGTAGAATTACCATTATGACAACAACCTTTATGCCTTGTTCTGCCAAGTTGCCGATTATTTCCTTGATTGCGGGAGCTTTCTTCCCCGGCAATCCTTGGATTGCACCAAGTGCTTATTTTGTCGGAATGGGAGCGATTGTCTTATCAGGGATTGCTTTGAAAAAGACAGCGAGTCTCGGTGGAGCAGTAGCGCCCTTTATCATGGAGTTGCCGAGTTACCACCTGCCACAAGTCAAAACGGTTTTGCGCTATGCTGGTCAAAAGGCTTTGAGCTTCATTAAGCGTGCTGGAACGATTATCTTTGTGACCAATATATTCATCTGGTTTGCTAGTTCCTATAACTTTGGCTTGCAGGCGGTTGAGACAGAAGATAGTATTCTAGCCACCTTAGGAAAAGGATTAGCTTGGATCTTTAGCCCTCTTGGCTTTGGCAATTGGCGAGCAACGGTTGCGGCTATTACGGGATTGTTGGCTAAGGAAACGGTGATTTCTACTTTTGGAATCTTGTATAAAGTGACAGACGCGACAGAGACCACCAAAGAGTTGTGGACCAATCTCCAACAGCATTATACGGCACTTTCCGCTTACTCATTCCTTGTCTTTAATCTACTCTGCGCTCCTTGTTTTGCAGCGATTGGTGCGATTCATCGGGAAATGGGCAATGCTAAATGGACGTGGATTGCCATATCTTTCCAAACGCTATTGGCTTATAATGTTAGTCTTGTGATTTATCAGTTTGGTCAAGCGTTGCTATATGGAAAAGGAATATCTTCTGGAACTATTTTTGCTCTATTCGTTGTAGTAGTTGGTCTCTATTTCATCTTTAGAAAACCACGTAAAGGAAAAATAGAAGTTATCACTTTAGATAGTCTGGCACAGCAAACAGTATAGGAGAAATTATGTCCACGATTATTGTATTTATCATCATTTTAGTTTTAGCAGGTGCAGCTATGCACCATATCATCAAAGGAAAAGGACGCTGTGGCGATTGCGACTGCCAATGTGAAATCAAAGAAAAAATGAGACAAAAATAAAGAGAAAACGAAAAACATGACAGAGGTTGTCAGGTTATTTGTTGTATGATTTATTAAAAAAGGAGAACACAACATGGTAAGACCTACTAGCAAGACTGAGTTGATCAGTGCAGCGACGCAGCAATATGCAAAGCTGCAGTCATTGATTTCCCAATTAACAGAAGAAGAGTTAAAGACTCCATTTGATTTTTCAAAAGATGAAAAAAAGAAAGAGGTGCATTGGAAGAGGGATAAAAACCTCAGAGATGTTCTCATTCATCTTTATGAGTGGCAACAATTGCTTTTGGATTGGGTGCATTCCAATCAAAATGGTGTCGAAAAATCGTTTTTGCCAGCAGCTTATAATTGGAGAAACTATGGTGAGATGAATGTGGCATTTTGGCAAAAACATCAACAGACACCGCTAGAAAAAGCAATCAAGTTGCTTCATCAATCACAGGAAAAAGTGCTAACCCTGGCTGAAACCTTTACAAATGAAGAGTTGTTTTCAAAGGGCATCTATAAATGGGTTGGAGGGAGTACTCTCGGCTCCTACTTTATTAGTAGCACATCAAGTCATTATGACTGGGCTATGAAGAAGTTGAAAGCACATCGAAAGAACTGTAAAAGTCAGTAAACAATCAGTAGGGTTGGTAGCAAAAAGACAAACAACAATGCTCAAGCGAGCCAAATCCACAGTAGTTAACCTCATCCGCTGGGCTGACGGAGCCAATCAAAACAGTTTCATCCTGTCCGCCGGGCTGATGGAGCAAACCAAAAGTAGTTCATCTCGTCCGCCGGGTCGACGTGGTAAACTAAAAGTCATTTATCTTTTCGACTAGGTCGACAGATCCAATCCAAAGCGGTTCATTTTATCGACCAAGTCGACAAAGCGAACCTCACGTCATTTCATCCGAGAGTCAGTCCAGCTGTCTATAAAATAAATCGGTCCGTCAACTTAGCTGACGGACCGATTTTGTCTGAACTCATTGATATCTTATTTGCTGTTATCTCCCATTAGTAAGTCTTTTGGTTGCTTACTAAGGAGCGTGATTGAAGCAATGAGGACGGAAACGATGATAATGGCAAGTCCAAAGATGACCACTTTGGTCATATCATCAGGAGATACATGTACATTGAGGCTAGTGAGGGTCTTGTTAAAGCCATCCACTTCAGCCCCGCCTCCAAGATTGGCGCTCTTACCTTCTCGAGCTAGTTTTTCAGCAATACCACTGGTAACTTGTTTTAAAATGCTATTTCCCATCACCTTGCTGACAGCACTACCTGCAAAGTAAGCACCAATGAAGCTAAATATACTTACAAAGAGAACTTCTGTGATAAATTGGAAGAAAATCTTTGTTTTGCTAATTCCCATTGAAAGCATGATTCCCATTTCTTTTCTACGACCATTGATCCATAAGAACAAGACTAGCGTAAGAACAATCGCTCCAAAGATTAGCGTTCCGATTAAGAGGTTTCCAGTAACGCCGTAAATACCGTTAATAGAAGATTGAAGTGCTGGGAAGTTGCTTGTGCTCTTAACAAGGGTGTAGGCTTCCCAATCAATAGATGATATTTCTTTTACTTTCGCCATCACTTTATCAATATCTTGGCTACCATTTACAAAGAAAGTAGCATCTTGATAAATAGCGTTTTTATCTGTTGAACCTTGTAAAGTTTTAGTCGTTTCTAAGTCTGTGATAAAGGTATTTTCATACAATTCTTGAGGACTAGAAACGCCTCCTTTATTTTTCCCGTCAAAAATTCCGATAACTGTCACTTTAGTCGTTTTATTAGCTTTGCGAACGTTATCATAGTCATAAGTATTCGATTTTATATTAATCGTATCGCCGACTTTAAGTTTGTTCTTTTCTGCAAAATCTTTATGAATTAAAGCAACATTTTTGTCATTTTTGTTGATATGTCTACCTTCAACTAGTTTGAAGGTTTCTGCGGTAAATTTATCATCTTTAGATGAATCGTTGATACCTGTTGCCATAATGGCACGGCCGAATTTTTGTTTCTATCTTCGCTTTCAAAGTCGGTTTCTCCAGATTCAACCAATTGGTGATCAATTAAGTCAGCGACAACATTCATTCGTTTGATGTAGCCAGAGATACCTTTAACTTTTTCCACAGCTTCGATATCTTCGCCTTTGAGATTTCCAGCACCGCGTGGTGTTCCTGGATTGACCTCACGGTTGATCTGCATGGAAAAGCTGCTGGTAATATTTTTAAATGTTTCTTTTGAAGCAGCGTCAGTCGCATTTTTAACAGCAATGCTGCCTAAGGTTAAGGTAGATATGGCTAGCAGGATGAAAAAGATAATCAAGCTTTTGATTTTCTTGCGCCAGACATAAGCCAAAGCGTTTTTTATTGGTAACATATCATTTCTTCTCCTTGGGGTATCATTTCGCTTTCTTAGTGACTTCCACTAAGTTTTTATTTTTTAATTCGAGGACAACATCTGCTTGATCAGCCAGCTCTTTGCTGTGTGTCACCACAATGACACATTTATTCTTCTCTTTGGCAGAGGTGATAAGAATGTCAATAATGTCCATGGCAGTAGCAGCGTCTAGATTCCCTGTTGGTTCATCGGCTAAGATAATAGGGGCTTCTGATGCCAAAGCACGTGCAATAGCCACCCGTTGCTGCTGACCGCCAGAGAGGCGCATGACATTGCGGTGAATCTCTTTCTCGCTCAAGCCTAACCGTAACAAGATTTCTTTATCTGCATGTGGATTGACCAAACGGACATTTTCAAGAGGTGTCAGGTAGTCAATTAAATTATAATTTTGAAAGACCAAAGAGATTTGTTTACTTCTGTGGTGATTGTATCCTTTCTCAGCAATGTCTTGATTTTCAAAGAGGATTTTTCCTTTTGTGGGAGTGTCGAGTCCTGCTAAAAGGGAAAGTAAAGTGGACTTTCCAGCACCAGATTTCCCGATGATGGCGTAGAATTTCCCTTTTTCAAATGAAGTTGTGATTTGTTGCAATACATTTTCTTGTAAAGTGTTGTACTGATAACTAACAGTATCTATTTTTAAAATCGTCATTTTTTGTCTCCTTAACTAATATCGGTTAAAATTTCCTTCGGTTTTTTATGTAAAATGATAGAGGATGATCCCACTACGGCAAATAAGATGATGATGAGTAAAATGCCATAGGTCAACATCATCGTGGTCAGGTCTAACTGCGGTACCACATTTTCAAAGAGTGCCGCTGAATCAGCTCCGTCTTGTCCTTTCTTGATAAAGCCTTTAAAGACCATGGTAGCCAGATAAGAACCGCTAATCGTGGATAGAACCATGCTAAACACAGAGATGATGACAAGCTCTAGCACAAATTGAGACATAATCATTGTCTTTGAAATACCAAGCGATAGGAGCACCCCGATTTCATAAACTCTCTCTCGCAACCAAAACATAAGAATCAGGGCCAGAATGATGATACTTCCGATGATGATACTAAATGTTAAGACACGAACAATCTGTTTAAAACTCGTGATAGAAGAAGAGATAGTCTCAAATGCTTTCGTATTTTTAACAAGGTCTAACTTGCTCCAGTCAATAGGCGCTTTCTTAACGGCGGTCACCACTTGGTCAATGTTCTTTGGATTAGCAACATAGTAAACTGCTGATGTGACCTGATAGTCAGTTGCTTTGTAGCCTGCTAAGCGTTGACTACTTTCATAATCCAAATAAAGAGTATTTTCCGTTGCATCAGAACTTAATCCCGTTTGTTTTTCTTCTTTTTTACCAGAGAAAATCCCTGCAACTTCAACTTCTATTTCATTGCCATTTTTTGCATCACCGTCTCGTAATGATATGCCTTGCAGTTTGAATTTGTCACCGACTTTGAGATGATTTTGCGCAGCTAATTTTTCATGAATCAACACCTTGGAGCGGTCACTTTTTTGAAGATGTTTTCCTTTTTCTAACTTAAAGACACCGCTGACAAAGGTCGTTTCCAACTGAGAATTATTTGTGCCCAATGCTGCAACGAGATTGTTGAGAATAGGATTTTGATTGTCCCGCGTCACTCCTTGTCTCTTCTTGACAACTGTTTTATTTGTCAAGGTTGCCAGTACATCGTATTTTAAGTTATGTTTTGAGATTTCTTTATTCTCTAACAATTTCTCTGCCGTTTTTAATGAAATTGGATTTTCAATATTCTTACTGGTGATAGCAAAGCCAGTATTTGAAGCATCATAAATCCTTTTTTCGATATTGTCCGTTGTTTTCATAATTGCAAAACTACTGGATAGAGCAGTAGAAATAAATGTCAATATCAGAAAAATCAGAACCGTTTTAACTTTTTTCGACTGATGTAATGCAAAGATTGTTTCACTACTTGCATTGTCTTCTTCCCTTCTTTAAATTTTTAAACTAAATTGGTACCGTGTTCTATGTTAAAGCAGTTACCTTAAAATAGTTTTAAGGTTTAAGATAATTTTAAGTTTTTTGGCTCCTTTTTTTCTGTTTTTTGTGTAAATTTTCATAAAATAGTAGAAAAAGGTGGAAAGACAAGGTTGGTTTCGCTCTATAACTTTCTATAAAAAAGTCTATAGGGCAAATGAATGAATTTCTGCTATAATAGTAATGAAGAAATTAGAAATGAGATGGATATGGCAAAGATAATCGACGGAAAAGCTTTGGCAGAAAAATTACAAGCACAACTAGCAGAGAAAGTTCGTAAACTAAAAGACCAAACAGGCTTAGTTCCTGGACTTGTAGTCATCTTGGTCGGCAATAACCCAGCTAGTCAAATCTATGTGAGAAATAAAGAACGGTCAGCTTTGGCTGCAGGACTTCGAAGCGAAGTGGTGCGTCTGCCAGAAACAACTAGTCAAGAAGAATTGCTTGCTTTGATAGACCAATACAATCAAGATTCAGCTTGGCACGGGATTTTAGTTCAGTTGCCACTGCCAAAGCATATTGATGAAGAGGCAGTGTTGTTAGCAATTGACCCTGATAAAGATGTGGACGGCTTTCACCCAATGAATATGGGACGCCTTTGGAGTGGTCATCCTGTCATGATTCCCTCCACACCTGCTGGAATTATGGAAATGTTTCATGAGTACGGTGTAGAATTAGAAGGTAAACGTGCTGTTGTCATTGGACGGAGTAACATTGTCGGAAAGCCCATGGCACAGCTTTTACTTGCTAAAAATGCAACAGTAACTCTGACGCATTCACGGACACATCACTTGTCAGAGATTACAAAAGAAGCTGATATTTTAGTTGTAGCTATTGGTCGCGGACATTTTGTGACTAAAGATTTTGTCAAAGAAGGCGCGGTCGTGATTGATGTTGGTATGAATCGTGATGAAAATGGTAAATTGATTGGCGATGTGAAATTTGATGAAGTATCTGAAACCGCAAGTCTCATTACTCCTGTACCAAGAGGGGTTGGTCCGATGACCATTACCATGCTCATGGAGCAAACCTATCGAGCGTGCAAGCGGAGTTTGAAAAAATAAGAATGTCATGGGAGTGGGACAGACAGCCATGATTACTGCGAACTCCTCCACAGAAAGAGTGTAATCGTGAAAATTACGTATAAAAAATTGGTATTTCGTAAGAAATCAAATTTGTTACCCCACCCCTGCAAGGTTGAGTAGGTTTGTAAAAGCTGATAACATCAGCATAATAAAGGTCACTCAACTACTGCGTATTGAGTTTTATTCTAGAAAGTAAACGAGTCTGAGACAAGAATGTCCTAGACAGGTCTTTTTTCCTTTATATAAAATAGAGGTAGACAAGGGAAATCGCAGTATGCAAAAGGAGAAAATAATGGAAGTGGTCAATTGTACATTATTAGAAAAGGTCGTTCAGCCACGTGCACTCCATAGTCACAAGGGGGATTACGGTCGCTTGTTGTTAATTGGCGGGACATATCCTTTTGGTGGAGCGATTATCATGGCAGCCTTAGCTGCAGTTCATAGCGGAGCTGGTCTAGTGACGGTGGCGACGGATAGGGAAAATATCGCAGCTCTCCACGCTCATTTACCAGAAGCAATGGCTTTTGATGTACAAGATAAAAAGCTATTGACCGAGCAAGTCCAAAAAGCAGATGTAGTATTGATTGGATCAGGTTTAGCTGAAAGTAAACTTGAAAAAGCCGTTTTGCAGCTGGTAGTGAAACTTGTCAGTGAACATCAAATCTTCATCATGGACGGTGGAGCTATTTCTCTCTTTAGCAAAGAAGCTCTGCCATTTCCAAAAGCACAGACGATTTTTACTCCACATCAAAAAGAGTGGGAGCGGTTGAGCGGATTAAAGATAGCTGAGCAAACGGTTGAAAAAAGCCAAGAAGCTGTTAATTCCTTCCCTGCTGGAACTATCGTTGTTCAAAAGAAGCACGGAACGACTATTTTTCAAAGTGGAAATGGAAACCATTTTCAACTGACTATTGGTGGTCCTTATCAAGCAACGGGTGGCATGGGAGATACTCTGGCAGGCATGATTGCGGGTTTTGCAGGGCAGTTCAAGACTAGTTCCTTACTGGAACGTGTAGCAGCAGCAGTCTATCTGCATTCAGCCATTGCAGAGGAGTTAAGCAAAGAAAACTATGTAGTCTTGCCAACAGAAATCAGTAAAGAAATCCCTAAGTGGATGAAGAAGCTAGCTAAAAAAGAAAATATGTTATAATGAAAAAGCCTGAAAAAGCATTTAAAAAATTGGAAAGTTTAACTTTTATTAGCTATTTATAAAAGTAATATTTAGCTCATGAGGTTTAGTACAAGTTGAAAGGGAGAATAAACTTTTTCAATATCCACTATCTTATGAAAATTCATTGTATTTAATGAGGTTGAGATGTTTTATCTTGACCTTATTTTTTCTGCCTTACAAAAATGTCACTTTTCTTTCTGAAAATGTAAATTTATATAATGGAAAGAGTGGGAAATTTTCAGTAAGATTATGCTTGTTGAAAAAAAGAAATGGAGAATTTATGATGTTACAATCTTTAAAGAAAATATCGAATGCAACGAACTTGAAAATTTTAGCTATTTTACTTGTGTTTTTAGATCATATCTACGAAATGTTTGGTGCTTTTGGCGCCCCGATGTGGCTAACAATGCTAGGACGCGTAGTTTTTCCTCTTTTTATGTTTCTGGCAGCTGATAGTTTTTATTATACGCATAATCGAAAAGCTTATTTGAAACGGTTGCTCTTTATGACATGGTTTATGATTATTGGAAACATGATTGTCAGTCAATTTTTCACTAATGGTCAAGTTGGGCTGGCGAATAATGCTTTTGGCGCCTTTTTCTTAGCGGGCATATCTATCTGTGCTTAGGAATTGATGGTTGAGGGTATGAAAGAAAAGAAACTTTATTCATTCTGGAAAGGATTGGGCCTTTTTCTTTTACCGATTCTTCTGGCTCTGCCGGCTTTGTTTCTATTGGGTTATCTAGCCAGTGAAAATATATCACCTCTGATGGTTCAAATTATTGCTTTTTTTATCATGGCCATTCCGAACATTCTCGTGGTTGAAGGAGGGGATGTCATGGTTTACCTTGGTCTTTTCTTTTATATCTTCCGCAGACACCGCATAGCACAAATGGTGACATTAACACTAGTCTCTTTATTTGTGTATCTAACAGATCCAACGTCTGTGCAATGGATGATGGTTTTTGCGGTTATTCCAATGTATTTTTACAACGGTGAAAAAGTCGTGGTATGAAGTTATTTTTCTATCCTGTGCATATCTATCTTTTGTATATTTTGGCAAGTTTGTTGGGCTAGGCTCTGCTTAAGATATGGGAAACTAGTCTTTCCTTTTTCGTTGAGGGCTGGAAATGATTTTTTATAGATTGTTTGGTATAATAAAAATTATGAATAAAGAAGCATTACAGGAAATGAAAGGAGAGGAATGTCTGAGTATTTATCCGTGTCAACCTTGACCAAATACTTAAAGTTAAAGTTTGATAAAGATCCTTATTTAGAACGAGTTTATCTGACGGGGCAAGTTTCTAATTTTCGTAGGCGACCTAATCACCAATATTTCTCTCTCAAAGATGAAAAAGCAGTCATTCAGGCAACAATTTGGGGTGGTGTTTATAAGAAGTTAGGTTTTGACTTGGAAGAGGGCATGAAGATTAATGTCATCGGTCGTGTTCAACTCTATGAACCTAGTGGATCTTATTCCATTATCATTGAAAAAGCGGAGCCAGACGGTATCGGAGCTTTGGCGATTCAGTTTGAGCAGCTCAAGAAAAAGCTAGGCGAGGAAGGGCTTTTTGAGGAGCGCTTTAAGCAAGCTTTACCGCAATTTCCAAAGAAAATTGGAGTAGTGACCAGTCCTAGTGGAGCAGTGATTCGCGATATTATCACAACTGTTAGTCGTCGTTTTCCGGGAGTTGAGATAATTCTTTATCCGACGAAGGTGCAAGGCGAAGGAGCGTCTGCTGAAGTAGCAGAAAATATTCGTCGTGCTAATGAGCGAAATGATTTAGATGTGCTCATTATCGGTCGAGGTGGTGGCTCAATTGAAGATCTCTGGGCGTTTAATGAGGAAGTGGTTGTTCGTGCAATTTTTGAATCGCACATTCCGATTATTTCGAGTGTAGGGCATGAAACGGATACGACCTTGGCAGATTTTGTTGCAGATAGACGCGCTGCAACGCCGACAGCGGCTGCTGAATTAGCAACACCTGTAACAAAGCTGGATCTCCTAGCACACTTGCAGCAGCAACAAAATCGGTTAGCAGCTGCCATGTCTAATCGTCTTACTTACAATCGTGAGCGATTAGCTAAGCTGAGTCAGTCTGTCATTTTTCGCCAACCAGAACGACTATATGATAGCTACCTGCAAAAATTAGATCAACTTAATTTACGGCTCAAGCAAAAAATTCGCGAATATTATAACGAGGAAGTGCAGCGAGCAAGGCTTTTACAACATCGTTTGGAGGCTCTGGCTCCCTTAAGGCAGGTTCAGATTTATCAAGAGCGTGTAGCTCAGTTGGAACGGCTTCTGCGTAGCAATATGGCAGTTGTTTATGACCATAAAGTGGCTGAAGTTAAGCGTCTGTCTGACGCTTTGCTCATGCTGGATACTAGCCGAATTGTGGCTCGGGGTTATGCTATTGTCAAAAAAGATGAACAGGTGTTAGAATCTATTGAGAAAGTCAATAAGAAAGATCAATTAACCATTTTGATGCGAGATGGTCAGATAGAAGTTGAGGTAAAAGATGTCGAAAGAAAAGAAATTTGAAGAAAATTTAGCAGACTTAGAAGTTATCGTACAGAAGTTAGAAAACGGAGATGTGGCTTTGGAAGAAGCGATTTCTGAGTTCCAAAAGGGTATGCAGCTTTCAAAAGAACTTCAAACAACCTTGGACAAAGCAGAAAAAACGCTGGTAAAGGTTATGCAGGCTGATGGCACAGAAACGGAAATGGAATGAAACAAGACGAAAAATTAGCTAGAATTGGACAGACTATCGAGGGGTTGTATGCTCAAAAAGTGGTGTCTGCTGATTTGATAGAAGCAATCCTCTATTCTGTTAATGCAGGCGGTAAGCGAATTCGTCCTCTTTTACTTTTAGAATTATTAGAAGGTCTAGGACTTGAACTGACAGAAGCACATTTCCAAGTGGCAGCAGCACTTGAAATGATTCATACAGGTAGCTTGATTCATGATGATTTGCCGGCTATGGACGATGATGATTATCGTCGTGGTCGCTTGACCAGCCACAAGAAATTTGGCGAAGCAATGGCTATTTTAGCGGGAGATTCTCTCTTTTTGGATTCTTATGCCTTGATAGCAGAAGCGGCACTACCTAGTCAAATCAAGGTAAATTTGATTGCAGAATTGTCATTAGCGGCTGGAACTTTTGGTATGGTCGGAGGTCAAGTCCTTGATATGCAGGGCGAAGGAAAGGACATCAGTTTAGCAGAGCTGCAGAATATTCATGCCAATAAGACTGGCAAACTCCTGACCTATCCTTTTATTGCTGCGGGTTTGATTGCGGAAGTGGCACAGCCACAGCAGGAAAAATTAAGAAAAATTGGTCAATTACTTGGTTTAGCTTTTCAGGTGCGAGATGATATTTTAGATATCACAGCGAACTTTGAAGAGTTGGGGAAGACACCGCAGAAAGATGTGGCAGCAGAGAAAGCCACCTATCCAGCTATTTTGGGCTTGAATGGAGCAAAGCGATTCTTTGAAGAACAGCTAGAGGAAACAGAGCATTTATTGGCAGAAGTAGAAGCAGAGCTTGCTTTTTCAGGCGCGGCTATCAGAAAGATAATAGAAAGTTTAAAACTCAATGACGAAAGAAAGAGTAGATGTTCTAGCTTATAAGCAAGGGCTTTTTGAAACAAGAGAACAGGCCAAGCGCGGTGTGATGGCGGGTTTAGTCGTTGCTGTTGCGAATGGTGAGCGTTTCGATAAACCTGGCGAGAAAATTGATGAGACTACTGAGTTGAAGCTCAAAGGAGAAAAGCTCAAATATGTTAGCCGTGGTGGTTTAAAATTAGAAAAGGCTTTGCAGGTTTTTGAGATTTCAGTTGAAAATCAGGTCACGTTGGACATTGGGGCATCAACGGGCGGTTTTACGGACGTCATGCTACAAAACGGGGCACGACAGGTCTATGCGGTAGATGTCGGTACCAATCAACTGGCTTGGAAATTGCGCCAAGACGAACGTGTTATCAGCATGGAGCAGTTTAATTTTCGTTATGCCAAAGTAGCTGATTTTGAGGAGACACCTCGCTTTGCCTCCATTGATGTCAGTTTTATCTCGCTTGGTCTCATTTTGCCAGCTCTGCATAAGATTTTGGCTGAAAATGGAAAAGTCGTTGCACTTATCAAACCTCAGTTTGAAGCAGGAAGAGAGCAGATTGGCAAAAATGGGATTGTGAAAGATAAAAAAGTGCATCAAGCAGTTTTAGAAAAAGTAACGGACTTTATGGTTGAAGCAGGATTTTCCGTCAAGGATTTAGATTTCTCCCCTATTCAAGGTGGGCATGGGAATGTGGAATTTTTAGCTTATTTGGAAAAAAATCCTCATCCTGAAAAACTAGTAAAAGCAATGATTACAACGGTCGTAGAGACAGCACATAAGGAATTTAAAGATGAATAAAAAGGAAAGATTAGAAAAAATTAGACATTTTGTGTCGGACTATAAAGTTGGAACACAAGAAGCAATTGTAGAATATCTGAAGAAATCAGGAATTACAGCTACTCAAGCGACTGTCTCGCGTGATATTAAAGAATTGGGCATTGTCAAAATCCCACTGAAAAATAACACTTATATTTATGAACTGCCGAAATCAGCTAGCACGAGTTTGAAGTTGGCGGACAATAATATTTTAAAGTTTGAGCTATTTGGAAATATGATCAATCTCAATCTTGTCCCTGGAAGCACAGCTTTTGTGAAGCGACAAATTGTAGAAGATTTCTCTAATGACATTTTTAGTATTTTAGCCGATGATGACACGATTCTCCTTATTTTCCGTAGTGAAGAAATGGCTCATCAGGTATTGGAACAAATCAGAAATTGGTAGATAGCCTATGTTACTTGAAATTTCCATTAAAAATTTTGCAATTATTGAAGAGATTTCCCTCAATTTTGAGCAAGGCATGACCGTTTTGACAGGTGAAACAGGGGCTGGAAAGTCTATTATTATTGATGCTATGAACATGATGCTAGGAAGCCGCGCGACAACAGATGTGATTCGTCACGGTGCATCAAAAGCAGAGATTGAAGGGCTTTTTGCAATTGAGCAGAGTAAGGCTTTGGTTGAAATTTTTGAGCAGCAAGGGCTTGATATGACAGAGGAGCTGATTATTCGGCGGGAAATTTTTCAAAATGGGCGTAGTGTCAGTCGTATTAATGGTCAAATGGTTAATTTGTCTGTCTTGCGAGCTGTTGGACAGCATTTGGTGGATATTCACGGTCAACACGATCAAGAAGAACTCATGCGACCGCAGCTGCATATTGCCATGTTGGACGAGTTTGGAGCTGACGCATTTTTCAAGCTCAAAGCTGATTATCAACAGACTTTTGACCAGTATCGTCAGTTGCGTAAGCAGGTCTTAACAATTCAAAAGAATCAAGAAGAAAATAAAGCGCGGATTGACATGCTGGAATATCAAATTGCAGAGATTGAAGCAGCTAATTTAAAAGCAGGTGAAGATTTAGCTTTAAATCAAGAACGTGATAAGTTGCTCAATCATAAGCAGATTGCGGACACTTTGACCAATGCTTATGCCATGCTGGATGATGAAGAATTTTCTAGTTTAGCGAATGTTCGTTCTGCCATGAATGACATGGAAGCTATTGAAGACTATGACGCCACTTACAAAGAAATTGCGACCAACCTTTCTGAATCTTACTATGTGTTGGAAGATGTGACAAAGCGTTTGGAGGATATTCTAGAAGACTTGGATTTTGATGGTGGCCGTCTCTTAGAAGTAGAAAGTCGCCTAGATTTAATCTATAGTATTACTCGCAAATACGGCGGTCAAGTAGATGATGTCCTAGCTTATTTTGAGCAGATTTCTAAAGAATATGCTCTACTTACTGGGAAAAATCTTTCATCAGATGATTTGAACAAAGAGCTGAAAAAGCTGGAAAAAGACTTGGTTTCTCTAGCAAGCAGTCTTAGTCAGGCTCGGCACGAATTAGCCCAGCAGTTAGAAGCAGAGATTCAGCAAGAACTGCAAGACCTCTATATGGAAAAGGCGAATTTTCGAGTTCAATTTACCAAGGGAAAATTTAGCCGCGATGGGAATGAACACGTTGAATTTTATATTTCGACCAATCCCGGTGAAGATTACAAACCGCTCGTTAAGGTTGCTTCAGGTGGTGAATTGTCTCGTTTAATGTTGGCAATCAAGTCTGCTTTTTCTCGCAAGGAAGGCAAGACCAGCATTGTCTTTGATGAAGTAGATACAGGTGTATCGGGACGTGTTGCACAAGCTATTGCTCAAAAGATTCATAAAATTGGCTCCAATGGACAAGTTCTTGCCATCTCGCACCTACCACAAGTGATTGCCATTGCAGATTATCAATTTTTCATTGAGAAAATATCTGATGAACATTCGACCGTTTCAACTGTTCGCTTGTTATCAGATGAGGAGCGTGTCGAAGAAATTGCCAAAATGTTGGCGGGTGAAAATGTGACCCAAGCAGCCCTCACGCAGGCTAGAGAGCTCTTGAAAAAATGAAATACTCTTTGGCTTGTGCTAAATGGGTTGTTATCAGGAGGTAATCATGACAAATTATTTTGTAATTGGTGACGTACATGGAAAAGCAAAAATGCTAAAAGAATTACTCAAAAAATGGGATGGAGAAAGTCAGCTCATCTTTTTGGGAGATTTGATTGACCGTGGCGAGGACAGCCGAGCGGTTTTAGAGTGTGTGAAAAGTCTTGTCGACAAGCAAGGAGCGATTTGTATTTCTGGGAATCACGAATACATGTTTTTAACTTGGCTGGACAATCCTGAGAGCGGCTATGCTCATTATCGTCGCAATGGCGGTGACACAACAATCAATTCCATTTTGGGGCGACCTTTAGATACTCCTGTTGATGGAGTTGAAGACGCGAAGCGCGTGTCGGAAGAGGCGCCAGACCTCGTGTCTTTTATTCGTCAGATGCCTTTCTTTGTTGAAACAGATAACTATATTTTTGTACACGCTGGAGTTGACTTAACTTTAAAAGATTGGCATGAAACAAGCGATTATCAAAAGGTTTGGATACGTGAGCCCTTTCATCAAGGTCTTAATCAAACAGGAAAGATAATTGTATTTGGGCATACTCCGACTTTTTATCTTTTTTCTGAGATGCCTGGGACAAGTCACCTTTGGCAAACGCAGGATCAAAAAATTGGCATGGATGGCGGTGCTGTCTATGGCGGTGTTCTCCACGGAGTTTTATTTGGAAATGAGGGAATTTTAGAACATCATTTCATCACAAATGATGGTTTCGCGGTAGAGGATAATTAGAAGTTGAGGATGATAAAAGAGCTGGAGAAAATGCATTTAAGGTTTTCTCCAGCTCTTTTATATTATTTCCCAGCTACATTTTTTACATCTTCAATCATCAATTTTGTGGATTCGAGTCCGCCTCCGCTTAGGTACCAGAGGTCGGATGTCAAGTTTACAATAGTTTTGTTTTTAGCAGCATTTGTTTCTTGGATCAGTGAGTTATTCAGTAAGTCTTTATTGGCCGAATTGTCCCCACCGATAGCAAGAGTGCGGTTCAGAACAAAGATAATGTCTGGATTGATTTGTTTGATACTTTCAAAGCTGACTTCTTGTCCATGTCTTGATTCTTTGATTTTAGCATCTGTTGGTTTGAATTTCAAAGTACTGTAAAGGAAAGCAAAACGTGATTTAGCTCCGAAAGCAGATATTGCACCTTCATTTAACATCATCGCAAGAGCATTTTTATTTGATTTTTCATTGGCAGCAACAACGGTTTGAATTTCCTTGTCTAATGTAGCTAATTCACTTTTAGCTTTTTTGGTTCCGTCTTCTCCAAAGATACTTGCTAAAGAAAGGATGTTTTTCTTGGTAGAACCCCAGTAGTCTTTGTTGTCTGTTTGGAATAATACAGTAGGGGCAATTTCCTTGAGTTTCTTGACATATTGAGCTGTACGACCAGAAGCAATAATCAAGTCTGGTTTTAAAGCTGCGATAGCTTCCATATTCGGTTCTTTCATGCTACCTACATTTTTAATGCTACTTGGTAAATTTTTTAAGTAAGCAGGCAGAGTTTTCTTTGGCATACCGACAATGCTGCTTTCTTTTCCTAAAGCACGAATGGTATCAGCTGCACCTAAATCCAGTGTTACAATTTTTTTAGGGTTGGTAGGGACTTTCACATCTCCATTTGCTGTTTTGATAGTGACTTCACTAGAAGCAGATGAAGAGTTTGTCGTTTTTGAATTGGACTGTTTATTGTCGCTGCAAGCAGCGAGTAGCACAACTGCAACAGCTGCGAAGAGAGATAGAAGTAGTGTTTTTGTATTCTTTTTCATTAAAATTCCTCCAATTTTAATATTATAAATAAACACAGATTTTCTTACCATTGATTTCCCCAAGGGTAATGTCCATTTCATACAATGGATCTAAAATTTCTTTTCTCATGACCTGATTGGTTGTACCTTGATAAAAGACTTTTCCGTCTTTAAAGGCGACAATTTCATCAACATACTGACTGGCAATATTGATGTCATGAATGACAATGATAATCGTTTTTCCTAAGTCATCAACGAGAGACCGCAAGATTTTCATCATAGAAATACTTTGCTTAATATCTAGATTGTTTAGTGGCTCGTCCAAAAGGATAAAATCAGTGTCTTGAGTGAGCACCATAGCGATAAAAACGCGCTGCAATTGACCTCCGGAGAGTGTATCAATAAAACGATTTCTTAAATCAAGAATGTCCAGATATTCAAGTGCTTGCTCTACTTTTTTGAAATCTTCTTTTGTCAAACGATCCTGACTATAAGGAAAGCGACCGAAGGAAACCAATTCTTCAACCGTTAATTTAGATTGATAATTGATTTTCTGTTTTAAAATGGTTAATTCTTTGGCGAGCTCTTTTGAGTTCCAAGCTTCAATTTCTTTTCCCTTGATACTGAGAAAACCGTGATCTTTCTTGAGCAAACGGCTCATAATGGAAAGCAGCGTTGATTTTCCAGCACCATTTGGTCCAATAAAGGCGGTGAATTTGCTCGGTGAAATATTCAGTTGAATATCTTCTAAAATTGCTTGATTTCCAAATGATTTGCCAACGTTTTTTAATTGCATTCTAGCGTCTTGCCTCCTTAGCTAAAAGATAAAAGAAGAATAACCCTCCGACAAGCTCAATGACCATGTTGACATTGATTTGGAGCTGAAAGACGCGCTCTACCAGCATTTGCCCAGTAGTTAGAGAAAGAAAACCGAGTAAAATTGCTACTGAGAATAACCATTTGTGTTGGTATTCTTTGATTAACAGATAGGCTAAATTGGACATCATAAAGCCGAAGAACATCATAGGTCCAACGAGAGCAGTTGTCGTTGAAGTCAGCAAAACAATTGCCCATAGTATCTTTTTTTGCTCTTTTTCAACTTCTACACCTAAAATAGTAGCTGTCTTTTTATCCAAATGAAAGATATTCAAAATAGCGTTCTTCTTTAACAAATACAAACCTGCTAGTCCAATGATAATTGCAGCGACAGATAGAATATCCATATTCATTCGTTGAAAGGAAGGAAATAGTTTTGTCTGCAGTTTATCATATTCGTTAGGATCCATTAGCACCTGCAAGAATATGCTGGCGCTTCTAAAGAGCGTCCCTAGTGCCATGCAAATCAATAAAATAAATACAAATCCTTGCTGGAGTAGCTTTTTTAATGCAGGTTGCAGGCAGAAAAAGAAGCCACACTGTATGAGTAAGACTAAGATAAACTCAAGCAAAGGATGACCAGTATTGCCGATGAATTTGCTAGCAAAGAAAAGATAAATCGTCTGCATAAAGACATAGAGAGATTCCATTCCAAGAATGCTTGGTGTTAAAAAA
>NZ_KV811145.1:84954-100189 GCF_001813035.1 Streptococcus sp. HMSC071H03
AAAAAACGATTCTCTGTGATTGTTTGAAAGCTGATTGTAGCAAGACCTCCAGTTATGGCGACTAAGAGATAGGCTAGTAACTTTTGCGAGCGCAATTTCATAATAAAACCTGTTAAAGGATAGTCCATTGGCATGAGATATAACAAGCCACTCAAGCTAGCTACCAAAAGCAATAAAAGTAAGCGATTTCTTGTTTGACTCTTCATTTTATTCATGAGCAGCACCTCGCCATAAAAGATATACGAAAGCCAAACTACCTAAAATTCCTAAAATCAAGCTGACGGAAACTTCGTAAGGGCGAATGACTAGACGAGCTACAATATCACAGACCAAGATGAGACAGGAACCAGTTAATGCGGTCAGCCCCTTAATGCGCGTGATATGGTCACCATAAAATTTCCGAATGATGTTTGGAACAATGATTCCGATAAATGGAAGAGAGCCGACTGTAATCATCGTCACACTTGTCGTCAATGCAATGAGAAACAACGTCATTCCCTCCATTTGGTAAAAGGAAATGCCTAGATTATGACTGGCGTCTTCCCCTAGATTCATAATGGTAAACGTGGCTGATAGCTTCCATACTGCAATCAAGATAATCAAACTTAAAAATAACCATTCATATTGATGTTTCTGAATCATGGAAAAAGAGCCTTGTGTCCATGAAGTCATGCTTTGGACAAGATCAAAACGATAAGCAATGATTTCTCCGGCTGCACTAATTACTCCACTGTAAACAATCCCGACAAGCGGTAACAACCATTTTTCTTTAAATGAGAATTTTCTGATAAATCTAATAAAAATAATCGTAAAAAAAATAGCAGATACAAAAGCAAATAGCATTTTTTGCGCTAATGTGGCTGACGGAAAGAGAAATAAACTAAGCAACATACCAAATTTCGCAGCCTCGACCGTTCCAACTGTACTAGGAGCAGCAAAATGATTTTGTGTAACAGTCTGCATAAGAAGTCCGGCAATACTCATACTAGACCCTGCTAGGAGAATGCTAATTGTCCTTGGCAAGCGTGACTCCCAAAATAGCAGCCCGGTCTGCTTATCTCCATGTAGCAGCTGCCACCACGAAAAGTGACTAGAACCAACTGTAATTGAAATCATAACCAGAGCGAGACAAAGAATTCCTAAAAATTTTGTCTGTTTCATTTATCAACCCTTTCTTCAAAGCAACAGCTTCAATAAGATACATCACTAGGCTAACAAAAAAATAAAAGAGTGTTAATTATTTTCTGAAAATTTAATAATTCTGTTTATTTAGAAAAATAGAAAGCTCTACACACCTTTTACACATTTTATCCAGAAAAATTATTCCACAAAAAGTTATTTTTTTGATATAATAAATTAAATAGATAAAATTTATAAAAGTAGGAAAACCATGACAAAAATCAAAATTGTAACGGATTCATCTATTACGATTGAACCGCAAGTTGTAGAGGATTTAGAGATTACAATCGTCCCTTTGTCTGTAATGGTAGACGGTGTTGTTTATTCAGACGCTGACTTAAAAGAAGGAGAGTTTCTTCGTTTGATGCAGTCAAGCAAAAATCTACCGAAAACCAGTCAACCACCAGTTGGTGTTTTTGCAGAAATCTTTGAAACACTCGGAGAAACTGCCGATAAAATCATTTCTATCCATATGTCGCATGCTTTGTCTGGAACGGTCGAAGCTGCACGACAAGGGGCAACCTTGGCAAATGTAGATGTAACAGTGATTGATAGCTCTTTTACGGATCAAGCTTTGAAGTTTCAAGTGGTTGAAGCTGCAAAACTAGCAAAAGAAGGTGCAGACTTTGATGCTATTTTAGCAAGAATCGAAGAAGTACGTGAAAAAACAGAATTGTATATCGGTGTGTCAACGCTTGAAAATCTTGTAAAAGGTGGTCGTATTGGTCGTGTGACTGGGCTTCTCAGTTCGTTGCTTAATATTCGAGTAGTTATGCAAATGAAAAACCATGAATTACAACCGATTGTTAAGGGGCGTGGTGTAAAAACCTTCAAAAAATGGGTTAATGATTTAGTTGAAAGCTTAAAAGATAAAAAAGTAGCAGAGATTGGAATTTCGTATGCAGGAACTGCCGAATTGGCGAACGAAATGAAACAGATTTTGCAACCGTGTGTGGAAAAAACGATTTCTGTTTTGGAGACTGGTTCTATTATTCAAACACATACAGGTGAAAATGCGTGGGCAATCCTCGTTCGCTATGAATAAGTTTGATATCTTTGGAAAAATTGAAAAAAGTTCGTTTTGTGCTTGACCTAATAACATTTTTTAGATATGATAATACTTGTTAGAGTTAGTGACTACTAATTCATAAAATATTTTGGAGGATTTGTTAAATGGCTAACAAACAAGATTTGATTGCAAAAGTAGCAGAAGCTACAGAATTGACTAAGAAAGATTCAGCAGCAGCAGTTGATGCGGTATTTGCAGCAGTAACTGAATACCTTGCAGCTGGTGAAAAAGTTCAATTGATTGGTTTTGGTAACTTTGAAGTTCGTGAACGTGCAGCTCGTAAAGGCCGCAACCCACAAACTGGTGCAGAAATCACAATTGCAGCTTCTAAAGTACCAGCATTTAAAGCAGGTAAAGCTCTTAAAGATGCTGTTAAATAATGCAATTTTAAAAAAACTATTGTTTCAACGTTTCGGCGTTGAGCAATAGTTTTTTTCTTGTAAAAGGGCAGACAAGGAGACTAACTTTATCATTTGCGTTTATTTACAATCATTCTAAATATGCATTTTTCTATTTTCGTGATATAATAAAGGAAAAAATCATGAGCAGGTAGGAAATGAACTCACATCCTTATTTAGAAACCACAGTTCAAGGTGATTATGAAAACGTTATTCAACGATTGAAAACAAAGGGAGTGCGTATTACAGAGACTAGAAAGGCAATCATTGCCTATATGATTCGGACGCATGAACACCCAAGTGCGGAAGCAATTTATCATGATTTACTTCCAGACTTTCCTAATATGAGTTTGGCAACAGTTTATAACAATCTCAAAGTTTTGGTGGAAGAGGGCTTTGTAGAAGAAATTAAAATTAGCCATGATAAGACAACCTATTTTGATTTTATGGGGCATGAACATCTGAATGTTGTCTGTGAAAAATGTGGTCGAATTGCAGACTTTGAAGATGTGGATATTCCTGATTTGAAGCGTGAAGCTGAAGAACAAACAGGTTATAAAATTACAAAGACACAAGTTTTGATGTATGGAATTTGTCCGAATTGTTTGAAAAATGGTTAGGATATTCATGTACACTACTTGAATAAAGAAAATTGGCAAAAATGGAATATTCTCCCGTTGGTACTGGATTTTTTTGAAAAAATTTTGTAAAATATAGGAGTGACTGTGAGACAGTTTTCAAAAATCAAAGGAGATATCTAATGGTAAAATTAGTTTTTGCTCGCCACGGTGAGTCTGAATGGAACAAAGCAAACCTCTTTACAGGTTGGGCTGATGTTGATTTGTCTGAAAAAGGGACGCAACAAGCTATTGATGCTGGTAAATTGATTAAAGAAGCTGGTATTGAGTTTGACCAAGCTTACACATCTGTTTTGACACGCGCTATCAAAACAACAAATCTTGCCCTTGAAGCGGCAGGTCAACTTTGGGTGCCAGTTGAAAAGTCATGGCGTTTGAATGAACGTCACTATGGAGGTTTGACAGGTCAAAACAAAGCTGAAGCAGCTGAAAAATGGGGTGACGAACAAGTTCATATTTGGCGTCGTTCTTATGATGTATTGCCACCAGCTATGGCAAAAGATGATCAATATTCAGCACACACTGATCGTCGTTATGCAAATCTTGATGACTCAGTTATTCCAGATGCAGAAAACTTGAAAGTAACCTTGGAACGCGCTCTTCCATTCTGGGAAGATAAAATCGCTCCAGCTTTGAAAGACGGTAAAAATGTATTCGTAGGTGCACATGGTAATTCTATTCGTGCCCTTGTAAAACACATCAAAAAATTGTCAGATGACGAAATCATGAATGTGGAAATTCCTAACTTCCCACCACTTGTATTTGAATTTGATGAAAAATTGAATCTAGTGAAAGAATACTATCTTGGAAAATAAGTATTTTGATAGTTTAAAGGGTGAAAATCCTTTATTTAAAGGCATTCTAGGCTGTACTCCTAGAGTGTTTTTTGATTTTACTACCCTTTTAACTACCCTGTGCTTTAGATTTTGTGATTTTTGTATAGTAATAGGGTAGTTCCAAAATGGAACACCCTTATAAATTATTGATAGCTGCCTCAAATATTGAGACGGCTTTTTTTGCTCCCTCTTTGGTAGCATGAACATAGGTATCTAAAGTCATTGAAATATTAGAATGGCCTAAGCGATATTGTAAGTCTTTAGGTTCTATACCGCTATATAACATGATAGTAGCATGAGTATGACGAAAACCATGAAATCCTATATCAGATACTCCAGCAGCTTTAAAATGTTTTTTGAGTCTTTTACGTAATGCGTTGGTTTCAACGTACCTTTCTGTAAATACAGAGAATACAACTGTTTCAGAGCGCCCTAGCTGCCATGATTGTATTTGTTGGCGCTTGTTGTATTGTTTTAGCATAAGGATAGTAGCTTTATCAATCTCAATATCTCTTATTCCAGATTTAGACTTTGGACTATTAGTTTTATTGTATCGGTTAATTGTTTTGGTAATGCTAATAGTTCCTTTGTTTAGGTCAATATCAGACCACTCAAGAGCTAACAACTCACCGATACGACATCCAGTAGCTAACAAAGTTTTATATTTTAGTATTATTCCATTATCTGATATATCTACTTATCATAAGTTAGTAAAAAATTGATTTTATTGCTAAAGTCAATAAGATATGAGATAATAAGAACAGGGTAAGTAGAGCAGTGGTTTGAAGAAGGAATACGCTCTATTACAGAGAAATGGCGGTGCAAATCTGTCCGACTACTTATTTTAGCCCCAGAGATGGGGTTTTTATTGTATGGATCGCAACTGGCTGGATTTAGGGTCTATAAATAGTTTAACTTTGTTGAAAAATAATAGATAGGAGAATTAGAAAATGATTGATTTGTATGATAAATTGAACGAACGTATCTATGAGAATTGCAAGATGTATTATAATAAATATTCAAAAATAGACAAAATGACAGATGAACAATCTGGCATCATGGGTGGCCTTTATCAATCTCTAAACATTGTCGCAAATGAGTATCTTATCAACAATAAAAATGACAATCCTAAATATAGGGAGTTACTTAATAATATTGAAAAGCTGCTAAAAATAGCTTAAAGCATCCTTATTTTTATAACATACAATGAAATCATGAGTAGAAATACTTGTGATATTTCTGTTTGAAAGGAGGTCGGAAATTGCCTAGAGATGGGATAAAAGATCTAACCCAAACAAATAAGCCAACAAAAGAAGAAAAGTAACCGCATCTAAAAAAGAAGAAGTGTGAGAATTAAAGTTAGGAAAAAGTACTTAGAAAAGAATTTAATAACTTAAAAGTATTTACATTTAATAACTTTTGAGTTATAATAGAACTAAGAAAAGAGGTATCTTGGTGCATAATATCTATTTTTACAAAGATAAAAACGGGAATGAGCCGGTTTTAGATTATATGCGTGAACTTGCCAGCAAAAAAGGCAAGGATAGTCGTATCAAACTAAACAAGATAAATGACTATATCGAACTACTAAGCCAACGTGGTACACGCGCAGGAGAACCGTATATTAAGCATTTAGATGCTGAAATTTGGGAGCTTAGACCATTGAGGGATAGGATATTATTTGTTGCTTGGATTGATGGCAACTTTGTATTGTTGCATCATTTTATGAAAAAGACGCAGAAAACACCAAAACGAGAAATTGAACAAGCAAAGCGTGAATTACGCGACTTAAAAGAAAGAGGGCTATACAATGAAAAATAGTGCAATTGGTAGTAACTGGAAAGATGTGAGAGCTGAACTTTTTTCCAAAGAGGAAATTTTGGAGAGTGATATGCGCGTGGCAATCATGAGTGAGCTGCTTGATGCTAGAAATGAAAAAGGGATCAGTCAGAAAAAACTTGAGGAACTAAGCGGAGTAAGTCAGCCAGTTATTGCTAGAATGGAAACAGGTAAGACAAGTCCACAACTTGATACTGTTTTAAAAGTCTTGGCAAGTCTTGGGAAAACTTTGGCAGTTGTACCCTTAGAGGGCGAACAGGTAAGCTAGATTTATTAAAAGAGGTGGAATATGACGGCTGAGATTAGTATATTAAACAAGCATGGTATCGTCCTAGCAGCTGATAGTGCGGTAACTGTTAGTTTTGGACAGGGACAAGCAAAAACATATAACGCAGTAAATAAACTGTTTTCTCTTGGTGGACATCATGATATCGGGATTATGATTTATGGGAATGCTGAGTTTATGGATATACCTTGGGAAATTATTATCAAGGAATTTAGGAAAGAGTATTGTACTAAAATATTTGATAGATTGGAAGATTGCTCCGTAGCTTTTCTTGAATTTCTTAAAAATGAAAAATTCAAAAATGATACTATTTCACAACGAATGATTCAATCTGTCATTTTATCATTACTACAGAAGTTGTTGGAGGTTTCAAGTAAAAAAGTCAATAATATACAGGCGGATAATCCAGAACTCCCAATTTCTCAAGAAAAAATAATTGAAATTATTTCGGAAATTATTATTGAAAACCTTAACACAGATAACGATATTATATTATTAGAAAATCTTGATAAGAGAACTTTTGACTCAGACTTCTCAGAATATTGTAAAAGTATATTACGAGAGAATGTTTACTTGGCAGACGAGCATTTACAAAAAATAACGGATATCTTTATAGAATTGTCATACCAAATTGTAATTTCTAAAAATAGTTTTGATTCGATTTCTGGGGTAGTTATAGGTGGATACGGTAGTGAAGAATTATTTCCTTCTTTGGTATCATATGAAATAAGTTATGCTTTTAGAGATGAAATAAAAATTGAAAAGACTAATAGTAACAATGTGGACCTTCTAAACAGCGATGCCTCCATTGTTCCATTTGCCCAATCAGATATGATTTCAACTATCTTGACAGGGATGGATCCCTTTATGAATAAAGTAGTAAGTCAGTCGATTATTGGGCTAAATAATTTATCAGAAGATGAGAAGTATAATATAATCACTCAGATTAGTGAACAGCAGAAACAACAATTTATAAATCCAATTTTGGGTGTTGTAAGAACGTTAGCGTTACCAGAACTAGCAAATATGGCTGAAACTTTAGTAAACTTAACATCTTTTAAACGTCATATAACAGATTCACTTGAAACAGTAGGTGGACCAGTCGATGTTTTAGTGATATCGAAAGGAGATGGACCAATTTGGATTAACAGGAAGGAATATTTTGACATCTCTAAAAATTTGGAGTATTCTAATAGAAAGAGGAGGTAGATTTTTATGTCACTAATTTTTCAAACTTATTTTAAACCGCAAGAAACTAAATATAGTAAAACCGAAAGTCTAAAACTACAGAATTCTCCTATTCTAAACTTGAATCAAAAAGATATTGATTTAACAATTAAAGATGTATATAATGAAATTTTAAAATTAGATAAGCGCAAATAAAAAGTAAAATATGTAAAAAATAGCACCCAATAAGATGCTATTTTCTTGCCTGCTGAACTCATCTATTTAGTTCCTGTTTTACTACCCTTTATGTTTCCTATACTTGTTTCAGTTTGTATTATTTTAGATGATTAGTGAGTAGAAAAAGAAGTTAGACTATACTACTTTGCTGTAATATTTAGCAAGTAAATAATCTTGGAAAATAAGTCCAATATAATATTAAGAGGCTCTGCGTAAGCAGGGCTTTTTAATATTATGCAAAGCTTTCATTTTTTAGCTGTGTTTTTTATCAATGTTTTCCATTTTCCACGACTTCATTTAGGTGGATTTATGGTACAATAAAAGATAGCATTTTGACTAGAATGAGAGATACCATGTCTAAGAAAAAAAGAACATTTAATAGCCATTCAATCCCACGACGCTTGAATTTATTATTTGGAATTGTGATTTTACTGTTTATGAGTTTAATTGTGCGTTTGGGCTATATGCAGGTTGCCCATAGAGATTTTTATACAAAAAAATTAGCGACAGCTAGCAAGACTAAAGTGACAACCAGTTCGGTTCGGGGTCAGATTTATGATGCGAGTGGGAAACCTTTGGTGGAAAATACAACCAAACAAGTTGTCTCTTTCACACGTAGCAACAAAATGACGGCTGCAGAGATTAAAGAAATTGCTCAAAAATTGCTTCCATTGGTTTCTATTTCCAGCGCAGATGTTACTGAGCGTCAACAAGTAGATTATTATTTGGCAGACAGCGAGGTTTATAAGAAGGTCGTTAATCAGCTACCTAAAAATAAAAAATATGGTACAGATGGAAATCGTTTGGCAGAGTCTAAGATTTATAATAATGCCGTTAAGAGTGTTGATGTAGCAAAGTTAAACTACTCAGATGAAGATAAAAAAGCTATTTATTTGTTTAGTCAGATGAATGCTATTTCTAATTTTGAGACGGGAAATATTCGTACGGATGATTTATCAGCTGATCAGATTGCGACAATCGCCTCTAGCTCGAAAGAACTGTCTGGTATCAGTATTACCACCAGCTGGGACAGGAAAGTGTTGGATACTTCTTTGTCTTCTATCATCGGAAGTGTTTCAAGTGAAAAGGCAGGGCTGCCCGCAGAAGAAGTGGATACTTATTTGAAAAAAGGCTATTCCCTTAATGATCGTGTTGGGACGAGTTATTTGGAAAAACAATATGAGTCTACACTTCAAGGAAAACGCGCAGTCAAAGAAATCAATCTTGATAAAAATGGAAATATGGAAAGCGTGAAAAATATTTTCAATGGTAGTAAGGGAAATAATCTAAAATTAACAACAGATTTAGCTTTTCAGAACGGTGTAGAAGACATTTTGAGAAAGTATTTTAGTGCGGAATTAGCGAGCGGAAATGCGACATATTCTGAAGGGGTCTATGCTGTTGCGATGAATCCTAAAACGGGTGCTATTTTAGCCATGGCTGGTCTGAAGCACGATACCAATACAGGAGAACTAACAACAGACTCTCTTGGAACGATTATGAACAACTTTGTGCCGGGTTCTGTGGTGAAAGGAGCTACTTTAACAGCTGGCTGGGAATCTGGAGCTATCACAGGTAACCAAGTTCTGACAGATCAACCGATTTCTTTTGGAGGTTCCTCTGCCATCACTTCTTGGTTCACACAATATGGGGCTCGCCAAATTACGGCTTTAGAGGCACTAGAATATTCATCCAATACTTATATGGTTCAGCTAGCTTTAAATATGATGGGAACGCCTTATACGCCCAATATGGCAATTGATTTGACGAATTTGAACTCCTCTATGGACAAATTGCGTAAAGCTTTTGCTCAATATGGCTTGGGAGCATCTACAGGAATTGATTTGCCAAGTGAATCAGAAGGCTACACACCTAAGAATTATACGTTTGCGAACTACTTAACCAATGCTTTTGGGCAGTTTGATAACTATACTCCAATGCAGTTGGCGCAATATGCTGCAACGGTAGCTAATGGCGGTACTCGTATTGCACCACACTTAGTAGAAGGAATTTATGACAACAATGAGACGGGCGGGCTTGGAAAGCTGATTGAATCCAAGTCAACCAAAGAGCTGAATAAAGTTGATATTTCAAAAGAGAATATGGATTTGATTCGACAAGGTTTTTATCAGGTAGTTCATGGTACAAGCGGATTTACTACAGGGCGTACTTTGTCACAAGGTGAAGCAGTGCCGATTAGCGCCAAAACAGGGACGGCAGAAACCTTTGCAGGTGGAAAGGAAGCCATTAATACGAATGTAGTGGCTTATGCGCCAAGTAACAACCCGCAGATTGCAGTGGCAGTTGTGTTCCCGCACAATACAAACTTATCGTCAACCGTTAGCCATAGTATAACTCGTGATATTATTAACTTGTATCATCAACAGCATTCAATGAATTAGAAAGGATACTATGCTTTATCCAACACCGATTGCAAAATTGATTGATAGCTTTTCAAAATTACCAGGAATTGGCATAAAAACAGCAACGCGTTTGGCGTTTTATACCATTGGTATGAGTGATGATGATGTCAATGAATTTGCTAAAAATTTGCTTGCAGCAAAACGTGAGCTGACCTATTGTTCTATTTGTGGTAATCTAACGGATGATGATCCTTGTGCTATCTGCACCGATGAGACACGGGATCAATCTACTATTTTGGTTGTAGAAGATAGCCGAGATGTATCTGCTATGGAAAATATTCAAGAATACCATGGTTTGTACCATGTTTTGCAGGGATTGATTTCTCCTATGAATGGTATTGGACCAGACGACATCAATCTGAAAAGTCTCATTACACGGTTGATGGATAGTGAGGTAACAGAGGTAATTGTGGCAACCAATGCGACAGCAGATGGGGAAGCGACTTCCATGTATATCTCGAGGGTGTTAAAGCCAGCTGGTATCAAGGTAACGCGCCTGGCTCGTGGATTAGCAGTTGGTTCTGATATTGAATATGCAGACGAAGTAACACTGCTTCGGGCTATTGAGAATCGCACAGAATTGTAAAAAAGAAAATAGAGCTTTCCTTTAAAAGAAAATGGAAGCTCTTTTTCTATTCAAAAACAATCTAAAATATGATATACTAAAAAGCGATTAAATTTGTAAATTTCTTTTAAGATAAGAAGGTTAGGTATAAAAATGGCAAAACAACAAATTATTCTCCTTTACGGTGGTCGCAGTGCCGAACGAAAGGTCTCTGTCTTATCAGCGGAGAGTGTCATGCGTGCGATTGACTATGATAAATTCTTTGTGAAGACTTATTTTATCACACAAGCGGGTGACTTTATCAAGACGCAAGAATTTTCAAGCAAACCTGCTGACAATGAAAAATTAATGACAAACGATAGTGTTGTTGAAAGTCAAAAGATTAAACCAAGTGATATTTACGAAGAAGGGGCAGTTGTGTTCCCCGTTCTTCATGGTCCAATGGGAGAAGACGGGTCTATCCAAGGATTTCTTGAAGTGTTGAAAATGCCTTATGTGGGTTGCAATATCCTTTCTTCTAGTGTGGCTATGGACAAAATCACGACAAAACGAGTGTTAGCTTCTGCTGGCATTCCGCAAGTTCCCTATGTAGCAGTGATTGAAGGGGAAAATATAGACGAAAAGATTGCAGCAGTAGAAGCCAATCTAACTTATCCAGTTTTTACAAAACCGTCAAATATGGGCTCTAGTGTCGGCATTTCTAAGTCTGAAAATCAAGATGAATTGCGCTCTGCTCTTGAATTGGCTTTCAAATATGATAGCCGTGTCTTGATTGAGCAAGGTGTCAATGCGCGTGAAATTGAAGTTGGTTTACTTGAGAATGAAGGAGTCAAAAGCAGTTTGCCAGGTGAGGTAGTGAAAGATGTTGCTTTCTATGACTACGAAGCCAAGTACATTGACAACAAAATCACCATGGATATTCCTGCAAAACTCTCTGAAGATGTCATTGCCACTATGCGACAATATGCAGAAAAAGCTTTCCATGCTATTGGCGGTGTTGGTTTAGCTCGCTGCGATTTCTTTTATACTGATAAGGGCGAGATTTTCCTTAATGAGCTAAATACGATGCCAGGTTTCACTCAATGGTCGATGTATCCGCTGCTTTGGGAAAATATGGGCATTTCTTATACAGATTTGATTGAGAAATTAGTTCTCTTAGCGCAAGAAACATTTACAAAACATGAAGAGCATTTGTTGTAAGACAAGATTGAAAGAGCCAAAAGGTTCTTTTTTCTATTGTTTTAGTATGTCTTTGGCGAGTGTGTGTAAAAGTAGGTTATTCTGTGGTATAATGAGAGAGTTAGAGAAATTTAAGACATATAGGTGAAAAAATGCAATTAACGTTCTATGAAGTAGCTTCTGTATTGAAAGCACAAAATGATGTTCATCAATTTCCAGATTGTACATTTGGAAAGGCAGAATTTGACAGTCGATTGATTGGAGAGGGAGACTTGTTTTTTCCTCTTAAAGGAGCACGTGACGGGCACGATTTTATTGTGACGGCATTTGAAAATGGTGCTGTGGCAACCTTGTCAGAAAAAGAATTGGACGACTATCCTTATATTTTAGTTGATGATGTGTTGGCAGCATTGCAGCGTTTGGCACAGTATTATCTGGAAAAAATGAAGGTAGATGTCTTTGCAGTTACGGGTTCTAACGGTAAGACGACGACCAAAGATATGCTGGCTCACCTCTTGTCAACAACTTACAAGACTTATAAAACGCAAGGAAACTACAATAATGAAATTGGTCTTCCTTATACGGTTTTACACATGCCAGATGACACCGAAAAATTGGTTTTGGAAATGGGGCAAGATCACATGGGGGATATTCACCTTCTGTCCACAATTGCGCAGCCAAAAGTAGGTATTGTGACGCTGATTGGCGAAGCGCATTTAGAATTCTTTAAAAGTCGTTATGAAATTGCAAAAGGAAAAATGCAAATTGTCGACGGCATGAAAGACGGGGCTCTTTTGGTTGTTCCAGCGGACAAGATTATTAATGATTTTCTACCGAGCCAGCTAAATGTAGTCCGTTTTGGTCCAGACGAAGATATTTTCCTAACGAAATTAGAAGAACGAAAAGATAGTTTGAGTTTTGAAACCAATTTCTTAGATAACGCCATTGACCTTCCAGTAACTGGAAAATACAATGCAACAAATGCCATGATTGCAGCTTATGTGGCATTGAAAGAAGGAGTAACACAAGATAAGATCCAAAAAGCATTTGCCACGCTTGAATTAACACGAAATCGCACCGAGTGGAAGAAAGCTAAAAATGGTGCAGATATCCTTTCAGATGTTTACAATGCCAATCCAACCGCTATGCGATTGATTTTAGAGACATTTTCAACGATTCCGTTTAATGAAAAAGGTCGGAAACTGGCAGTTTTAGCTGATATGAAAGAATTGGGGGCTGATTCTAAACAAATGCACGGTGCCATGATAACCAGCCTAAATCCAGAAATTCTCTCAGAAATTTTCCTTTATGGAGAGGACATGGCTGCTCTATTTGCCTATGCTAAGGAAATTTTCCCGCCTGGGAAAGCCCATTATTTTGTAAAAAATGCTGAAAAAGATCAATTTTCTGACTT
Organism: Streptococcus sp. HMSC071H03; assembly: GCF_001813035.1. NCBI lineage: Bacteria > Bacillati > Bacillota > Bacilli > Lactobacillales > Streptococcaceae > Streptococcus > Streptococcus sp. HMSC071H03. The sequence continues at coordinate 98,185 of NZ_KV811145.1, forward strand.
AGTAAAAGCTGTTAAAGAAGCACTCAAACCAACGGACCAATTGCTGATAAAAGGAAGTAACTCTATGAACTTAGCTAGTTTAGTGGAGAAATTGGAGAATGACGGATAACAATAAAGTACAGTATCTTGCCCTCCTTCGTGGCGTGATGCCAACAGGACCAAATCGGATCCCTAAGATGAGTGATTTGGTTCAAATGTTGGAACAATCTGGTTTAGATAATGTTTCAAGTTATATTCAATCAGGTAATGTGATTTGCGAAACAAGCCTACCAGCTGAAGAATTAGCACAACACATGCATCAGGTGATATTGGAAAGCATTGGTGCAAATTTATCCATTATCGTAAAAGAAAAGTCCGATTTAGAAAGGGCTATTTTAGGAAATCCCTTTTCTGAGGAGTTGGATTCGTCACGGATTCATCTCGTTTTTACAAACAATTACATTTCAACGGAGCAATTGGCAGAACTGCAAGTAATGAACTTTATGGACGAAATATTTGCAGTTGGAACTGCTTGCCTTTATATGTATTTACCAAGAGATGCCAAAAAAAGAAGTTAAATAATAATTTTCTTGAAAAGAAGTTAGGTATTGTCGCCACAACAAGAAAGCTGAGTGTTATCAAAGAATTAAGTAATAGGATGGTTGAGTAGGAGATGAATCTACAAGAATTTTTTACAAGTCATAAAACGGAGGCCCCTCAATTAACTCCATTTTGGTATGGAATGATGTTTTTAGGAATCATTTATGTCATGTATAGTGCTGTAAAATATCATAAAAACAGGCGCTATCAGAACTTTTTGAAAGCTGTACAAGGTTTACAAATTTTAGTGCTTTATGGCTGGTATATTGTGACCTTGTCACCAATTTCTGAATCACTTCCTTTTTATCATTGCAGATTGGCGATGTTTGCTGTTTTGCTACTGCCTGATTCTTCAACCTATAAACAGTATTTTGCGCTTTTAGGAGTATTTGGACCTATTTGTGCATTGGTCTATCCTTTATTTGACCCATTTGCTTTTCCTCACATCACTTTAGTCTCCTATTTAATTGGTCACTATGCTCTTTTGGGAAATTCTCTCACCTATTTGCTGAATCATTATGATAGCGAGTTATTGAGTTTACGGCGAATTGGAGAGATTAGCTTTAGTATGAATCTTTTATTACTATTTGTAAATTTGGTGAGTGGTGGAAATTATGGATTTTTGAAAGTACCACCTTTAGTTGGAAGTCATGGAATGATTGCTAACTATATTTTTGTTTCATTGATCTTGATTTTAGCAATTTTCGTGGTTTCTCTGATCTTTAAACAAATTAGACGAGAACAAGGAGAAACAGTAAGACAGGAAAATTAAGCTATGCTGAATGATTTTTTAACGACTCAAAAGACAGCACCGCCTCCCATTTCTGCTATGGGCTATGTGACGATGATAGGAATTCTCTTGTTCCTCATTTATATTTCAGTTCGCTATGCGCAAACCCCACTGTATCAGAAAACTTTTAAATATTTACAAGCTTTTCAATTAGTTATACTTTATTCTTGGTATTTTGGTTTCCATATTTCATTTGCAAATAATCTGCCTTTTTATCATTGCCGCTTAGCCATGTTTGCCATGTTGCTGCTGCCAGATAAATGCCGAAGCAAACAGTATTTTGCTCTTTTAGGTGTCAGCGGGGCGATTTTTGCCATTGGTTATCCAGTTTTTGACCCCTATGATTTTCCGCATATCACTAGTTTTTCATTTCTTCTGGGGCATTACTGCCTCTTGATTAATTCGCTGGTTTATCTTATCAACCACTATGACAAGCAGATTTTGAAGAAGTATGTGATTGTAGGCTACACTTTTGCCTTGGATTTGTTTTTAGTTGGTGTCAATGCCGTCACTGGTGGAAATTATGGATTGATGACTCATCCCCCGCTTATAAAAGGAGACCGGATCTGGGTGAATTACGTACTTGTCTCACTGGTTCTGGCCACCGCTTTGCTCCTTTTTGATGAATATTTTAAA
>NZ_KV811145.1:100289-112528 GCF_001813035.1 Streptococcus sp. HMSC071H03
AAAGGCGATGGAAAAAGCAATCAAAATTAGTTTAAAGCTTTAAGCATTACATCCTCTGTCAAATTTATTTGGCAGGATTTTTTATTGTTTTTTCTCAATGTAAAAAATTTTGCTAGATTTTATAAACGAAAATAGTAAAATAAAAGTAGAAAGATAGGAGTGAGGTAATGGAAATTGGAAGAAAGTTAAAAGAAGCACGTCAGATGAGTGGCTTGACACAGGAAAATGTCGCAGAAAAATTAAATGTATCTAGACAGACTATTTCAAATTGGGAAACAGAAAAATTTTATCCGGATATTTTGTATGTTTTGCAGTTAAGTGATTTGTATCAGGTTAGTTTGGATGAATTGCTGAAAGGAGATGAGCGCATGATTCAGCACTTAGAAAATTCGACGAACGTTGTAAAGAGCAACCAAAAGATTTTACTGGCTTTTATATGTAATATTTGTCTTTTATTCCTTTTCTTTATTTTTATCATTCCAATCTCCAAGAGTTATCTGCTGACCCTGTTGGCAGTAGCTCTGGTGGTTGGCACCACAGGTTATATATTAGTACAAATTATTCGTAAAATATAGGAGGTTCTATCATGACTTGGTATCTATTGACCTTGATTGGCTTACTCGTCGTAACAAATGGGCTGTTTGTGTATCAATTGTTTAAACTAGTTGAATTAGATTCTGCGGTTCGCGGGATGAAACATCCTAAGTTCTGGGGAGTTTTGGCAGCTGGCGGTCAACGGGGAGAAGGCTTGATTTTATACTTATTAAACCGAAACAAGGCTGTTTTTTCTATGACGGAAGAAGAAAAAGAAGAACTTCAAATGAGAAAACAACGGATTATTTATTTACTGGTTTTAATCATGATATTGGTAATTTTTCTCTTTGCTAGTGTGATTGTGAGATTCTAAAATGTAGTCTCTTGTATCAAGAAACAGAAAATCGCTCGAACAGAGCGATTTTTATATGTTCTAAGCAATTGAAAAAATCCTTTGAATCCGCTATAATAGGTAGGTTGAAACAAGTTAGGAGCAGTCCAATGTAATAAGAGTTTTCACAGAAATCGAAAGAAAAAGTATAAAAAAGAAAAAGAGGATATAATGACGATTCAAGATGAAATAAAAAAACGCCGAACTTTTGCGATTATCTCTCACCCGGATGCAGGGAAGACCACGATTACAGAGCAGTTGCTCTACTTTGGAGGCGAGATTCGTGAAGCAGGTACGGTCAAGGGTAAGAAGACCGGAAACTTTGCCAAATCTGACTGGATGGATATTGAGAAACAGCGGGGGATTTCAGTGACCTCTTCTGTCATGCAGTTTGACTATGCTGGAAAACGGGTCAATATTCTTGATACACCAGGGCACGAAGATTTTTCAGAAGATACCTACCGTACCCTCATGGCTGTGGATGCAGCAGTCATGGTGGTGGACTCTGCAAAAGGGATTGAAGCCCAGACTAAAAAGCTCTTTGAGGTTGTCAAACACCGCAATATCCCAGTCTTTACGTTTATCAATAAACTGGACCGCGACGGACGTGAACCCCTTGATTTGCTGGAAGAATTAGAAGAAGTACTTGGTATTGCCAGCTATCCGATGAATTGGCCGATTGGGATGGGGAAATCCTTTGAAGGTCTCTATGATTTGCACAATCAGCGGCTGGAGCTCTATAAAGGTGATGAACGCTTTGCCAGCATCGAAGAGGGAGAAAAAATATTTGGCAACAATCCCTTTTATGCTCAGGTTTTGGAGGATATTGAACTCCTACAAGAAGCGGGAAATGAATTTTCACAGGAAGCTATTTTTAATGGGGAATTAACCCCTGTCTTCTTTGGTTCAGCCCTAACTAACTTTGGAGTGCAGACTTTTCTTGACACTTTCTTGGAGTTTGCACCAGAGCCTCATGGACACAAAACCACAGATAATCAGGAAATCAGTCCGCTGGATAAGGATTTTTCAGGATTTGTCTTTAAAATCCAAGCCAATATGGATCCAAGACACCGTGATCGCATTGCTTTTGTCCGCATCGTATCGGGCGAATTTGAGCGCGGTATGAGTGTAAATCTGACCCGTATCAAAAAAGCTGTCAAACTCTCAAATGTCACTCAGTTTATGGCAGAATCACGTGAAAATGTAGAAAATGCGGTGGCCGGTGATATCATTGGTGTTTACGATACAGGGACTTATCAAGTTGGTGATACTTTGACAGTTGGTAAAAATAAGTTTGAATTTGAACCGCTGCCAACCTTTACCCCAGAAATTTTCATGAAGGTTGCAGCTAAAAATGTCATGAAGCAAAAGTCCTTCCACAAAGGAATTGAGCAATTGGTCCAAGAAGGAGCCATTCAGCTCTACACCAACTACCAGACCGGTGAATACATGCTGGGGGCTGTCGGTCAGCTTCAGTTTGAAGTCTTCAAGTACCGCATGGAAAATGAATACAATGCCGAAGTAGTCATGACACCCATGGGCAAAAAGACTGTCCGCTGGATTTCACCAGATGATCTGGACGAGCGTATGTCCTCCAGCCGCAATATTTTAGCCAAGGATCGCTTTGACCAGCCTGTCTTTCTCTTTGAAAATGACTTTGCCTTGCGCTGGTTTGCCGATAAATATCCAGATGTCAAGTTGGAAGAGAAGATGTGAGAGCGTTAAAAATCCGATAGAAAATTAGGAAATCTGACGAAGAAGCGATTGCTTCTAGGAGGATTTATCTATTTTCCGAGGATTTAGCTCGAACTCAGTTAGAGAAAATGTAAGACGTTGCCAATGACTAGTAACTGAAGTTACTGTCATTGGACGGCAGCCGCTATGTGCGGTCTGCCTAAACGGTTTACTAACTGTGTCGAATAAGTAAAATCGAATTGTTCGACTTCGTGTCGTAACTCAGTCCCAACAATTGGAACTGAAGGTTCCTAATTGTTGGACGCTAGCCGCTGTAGGCGGACTAGTTAACTGCCTTACTAACTTCGTCAGACGAATAAAATTGATTCGTCTGACTCCGTGTCGTAACGCTAGGAAAAATAGGAAACTTTATCTATTTTCCGAGGATTTAGTTTGAACTCAGTTAAAGAAAATGTGAGACTTACCACTGCATATTAGCAGAGTAATTCATTTAAAAACTATGCTATTGTTGGAGTTTTATCGTAATGATTTTTGAAACAGAACTGGGTTAAGTGAGTTCGTTTGTTAGCATATCAAGCATTAGATAAAGAAGTGCAATAACGATTGATGAAGGATTGAGCGTTTTTCTCAATCCTTTAGATTATTTAAAGTCAAGAAAGGAGAAAAGGGTGTTTATTGAAAAAGAGTTGAAAAATGGAATGTCTTGGATAAACTTAGATGCAGATATTTTAAGTCAACATCCAGATTCTTATAAGGAATACAATATTGATGAAGAAACGATTGAGTACGCGTTAGATAAAAATGAACGAGCGCACATGGATTACAATCGTGAAACAGGAACAGTCGTTTTTATTTTCAATGTATTAAACTTAAAAAGGGATAAGGACTATTATGAAACTATTCCTATGACCTTTATTGTACAGAAAGATAAACTCTTAACAGTCAGCAATCGAGCAAATACTTATGTTGTAGATATGATGAAAAACTATATTGAACATCATGAACCTGTGACAGTGTACAAATTTCTATTTGCTAGTTTAGAATTAGTGTGCAATTCTTATTATCCCATTATTGAAAAAATGGATGAGACAAAGGATCATATCAATCGGTTATTGCACAAAACGACCACCAAGAAAAATCTCTTTGCTTTAGCAGACTTAGAAACTTCCATAGTCTATTTGGTAGCAGCTGCAAAGCAAAATCGTATGCTGTTAGAGCACATTAAAGGACATGCAATTTATCGCCATTTAGATGAGATTGAAAAAGAGCAGTTTGACGATGTCATGATTGAAGCTCGTCAGTTAGTAGCAATGACAGACTTGATTTCTCAAGTTCTCAGTCAATTGTCAGGTTCTTACAACAATATTTTGAACAACAATCTGAATGATAATTTGACCGTTTTAACAATCATTTCAGTCCTTTTAGCAGTCCTTGCAGTTATTACGGGATTCTTTGGCATGAATGTGCCACTTCCATTGTCTAATGATAAAAATGCTTGGATTTATATTGTTGTTATTAGTCTCGTTCTGTGGGTTGTATTGACCAAAGCTTTAAAATGGCTAGCCAATAAAAAGTAAAACACGCCAAGTGCATGAAGAAATTATCGTTTTCAATTAGCGTGTTTTCACGATAAATATCACTTTTTAAGTATAATTTATGCTATAATTCATTCAAAATGAATGTATTTAGTTTTAATTGGTAAATCTGTTTGAAAATTTTTTTGAAAAATGCATGTATTCCGGAAAAAGGGCTACATGCATTTTCTTCATGCGTACGGTGTGGAAGTAAAAAATAAAACCTATCTTTTTATCATTCTTTGTGTTATACTAGATAAGTTGCAAATAACTATGTTTTATAAGGTAGCTTCGCACTGCCTTTTTAGAAAGAAGAAAAAATTGAAATTTAATGAATTACATTTATCTGCTGAATTGTTAGCAGAAATTGACAAAGCGGGCTTTGTGGAAGCCAGCCCAATCCAAGAACAAACAATCCCGCTTGCTATGGCAGGAAAAGATGTGATTGGACAAGCTCAGACTGGTACAGGAAAGACAGCCGCTTTTGGTTTTCCGACTCTTGAAAAAATTAACACAGAAAATCCTATTGTTCAGGCTTTAGTCATTGCACCAACTCGTGAATTGGCTGTTCAAAGTCAAGAGGAACTCTTCCGCTTTGGTCGAAGCAAAGGTGTGAAAGTCCGTTCTGTTTATGGCGGATCCAGCATTGAAAAGCAAATCAAGGCTCTCCGTTCAGGTGCGCACATTGTCGTTGGAACTCCAGGACGTTTATTAGACCTCATTAAGCGCAAAGCACTGAAACTCAATCATGTAGAAACGCTCATTTTAGATGAAGCGGATGAAATGCTCAATATGGGTTTCTTAGAAGACATTGAAGCAATCATCTCCCGCGTGCCAGAAGAGCGTCAGACCCTTCTCTTTTCAGCTACTATGCCAGATGCTATCAAGCAGATTGGCGTGAAGTTTATGAAAGAGCCAACACATGTCAAAATTGCAGCAAAAGAATTGACAACGGAGTTGGTGGATCAATATTATATCCGTGTAAAAGAAAATGAAAAATTTGATACCATGACACGTCTCATGGATGTGGAACAACCAGAACTTTCTATCGTTTTTGGGCGTACCAAACGCCGAGTTGATGAATTGACTCGTGGGCTTAAAATCCGTGGTTTCCGCGCAGAGGGGATTCATGGTGATTTAGACCAAGGAAAACGTCTCCGTGTTCTTCGCGACTTTAAAAACGGAAATTTAGATGTTCTTGTTGCGACAGACGTTGCTGCGCGTGGTTTGGATATTTCTGGTGTTACACATGTTTACAATTATGACATTCCACAAGACCCAGAAAGTTATGTACACCGTATTGGGCGGACAGGTCGTGCTGGAAAATCTGGTCAGTCCATTACATTTGTTGCACCAAATGAAATGGGTTATCTTCAAATCATTGAAAGTTTGACCAAAAAACGTATGAAAGGCATGAAACCAGCCACTGCAGAAGAAGCCTTTCAAGCTAAGAAAAAAGTTGCACTTAAAAAGATTGAGCGAGATTTTGCGGATGAAAACATTCGCAACCAATTTGAAAAGTTTGGCAAAGACGCTCGCAAGTTGGCAACTGAATTTACACCGGAAGAATTGGCTTTATATATATTGACCTTAACCGTACAAGATCCAGACACTCTACCAGAAGTAGAAATCGCGCGTGAAAAGCCATTACCATTTAAGTATGTTTCGGGAGCTAATAAAGGCAATCGTAATAGCAAAAATGGGCGTCGTAGTAATGATCGTCGTGACCGTACTAATGGGCGTGACAATTACAAAAAGAGTGGTCGCCACGATCGCTTTGACAAAGAAAAGCGTTACCGCAAAGATCACAAAAAACCTCGCAATACTTCAAGTGAGAAGAAAACAGGTTTTGTCATCCGTAATAAAGGTGATAAGTAATTATACAATAATAAAAAGGCGAATAGCAATTCGTCTTTTTATGTTTTTATAAGGAGATACAAAGTTATTTAAATACAATAGGCGTAGCAGTCTCTTGGAGAACGGCATCTAATTCAACAATATTTTGTTTACCTATTGTTTCAAGCCATTTAATTGTAGCAGCTTCGCCACCTTCTTGATAGGCTTTGGTAGCACCAGCCCAAGTTGCACGGCCACAAAGGACACCGTTGAAAGTTGAGCCGGATTCCTTAGCAAAGCGAAGTGTATCTTGGAAAAGCTGTGCGGATACTCCAGCAGATAAGAAAATAAATGGAAGAGAAGTTGCATCACTTTGTTCTTTGTAGAAGGCAGCAGCTTCTTCTTTGGTGTAAAGAACTTCATTTTCTGCGAATCCTTCAACATATTTCATATTGACTGGAACTTCAACTTTGAGAACATCTACGCCAAATCGTTCTTGTGAGTAAAGCTTCACTGCTTCAATGACTTTGCGAGGTTTGAGTTTGGCATATTCCTTTTCATCTGTCACCTTGGCATCATAAGAAACCAACTCAAGGAAAAATGGCATGTCTTCTGCTTTACATTCAGAAGCAATCCGTTCGATAAAGGCTTCTTTGATGTCATTGACTGCTCTAGCTTCGTCAATATCTATATAGAGTAAGACTTTCACAGCATCAGCACCATTTGCTTTGAGGCGTTGGACGGAGACATTTTCGACGAGGTCAGGATAGCGACCGGGAACAGTTTTGTCATAACCTGTTTTTTCATAGGCAACTAATAATCCAGCGTTTTTATCACGAGCTTCCGCCGCTTTCCAACCTAACTCTGGATCAAGAAGGATAGAAGAAGCGTATTTTGTTAAGTATTTCGAAACTAGCACTTTAAAGGTTTCCAATTGCTCAACTGGAGTATCTTCACCAAGCATGCGACGCAAAGCTCCTCGTTGATCAATAGCTAAAGCGCCGATAATTCCGTTTTTATCACATAAACGTTTTAATTTTTTTTGTTTTGTTGTCATATTTAGACTCCTTTTGTTTTGTATAGTTTAATTATAGAATACAAACAAAACAAAGTCAAACAATATTTTACAAAAATCAAAAAAATATTGTTTTTAATTTTTCAAAATGAATAAATTGTTGTATAATATATTTGAGGAATAAAATTATATAAAACTAGAAAGGAGACAAAATGAAAGAAGGACGGCATAGAGTGATTCTCCAAGAATTGGATCAGCAGGGAGTGGTTTCTGTCAAGAAATTGAAAGAGTTGCTAGATGTAACAGATATGACGATACGTCGTGATTTGATTGATTTGGAAAAGCAAGGCTTGTTGACTCGTGTTCATGGAGGAGCTCACAAAAAAGTAAAAAATGGCTTGAATGAAGCCTCCCATACTGAAAAAACGATGTTAAATATTGAAGAAAAACGAACAATTGCTCAAAAATGTGCCAATTTGATTTTTTCTGGTGATACAGTTTTTATCGGTTCGGGAACAACGACGGATTTTATCGGAGATTATTTGGCTGATAAAAGTGTGAGTATTGTGACAAATTCGCTTCCTATTTTTGAAAAATTAAAAGATAATCCCAATTGTGATATTATCCTGATTGGCGGTCGTTATCGGGTGAAGACACAAACGTTTGTCGGACAATTTGCTAATAAATTATTGAAAGAAATCAAAGTTTCTAAAGCATTTATTGGTGTCAATGGAATTGACGGTCATAATGTCACGACTGCCAATGAAGAAGAAGGAAATGGCAATGCCATTATCTTGAACAATGCGATTGAAAAGTACATTGTGGCGGATAATAGCAAATTTGACAGCTATTCTTTCTATTGTTTCTATCAGTTGGATGATTTGGATGCAGTAATCACAGATGATCATATCTCACCAAAGGTCAAGGAAAAGTATAAATCATATACAAATGTTTTATAGTTAATATTTTAATCACCTGTTCATAGAGGAGCAGGTGATTTTGTATCTTTAGTGCGTGCGGTATTGACACATCCTATTAAAAAACAGGCCTCGTCCATATTAGACTGAGCCTGATTTTCTGAGTATTGAGTTTTTAGTCGTGGTATTCACCGCGAGCCCATTTAGCATTTTCTTCATCGAAAATATGGTCATTTTTAGCGATTTCAGGGCTAACTTCAATGCTATTATCGATTTTTTTAATCAATTGTTTGTTGGCTTCTGTTGGTTCGTACTCTGTTTCAAGAAAGACATCAACGATATTATGAATAAGATTTTGACCAAGAATACGTCCACCAAAAGCGATGATATTTGCATTGAGTTCTTTCTTTGCATAGCGTGCGGTTAGAACGTCACCAACAAGAGCTACACGAGTACCGGGAACTTTGTCAGCAGAAGCAGAGATACCGACTCCTGTACCACAAAGGGCAATTCCAAGATCAGCTTTTCCTGAAACAACATTTTCTGCAATCAGACGACCAAAGATTGGGTAATGAGTCCGGTGAAAGTCATAGGTTCCGACATCAATGACTTCATGACCGAGGTCTTTTAAATGTTCAGAAATTTTCATTTTTGTATCTGTTACGATATGGTCACAGCCGAGAGCGATTTTCATAATTTTTCCTCCTACCCTTTAACATAATTTATTAAGCATGTCAATGCGAACTTGGTGGCGTCCAGCATCATAGTCAGCTTTTAAATAAGCTTCTGCACAGGCATTTGCCAATTCTTCACCGAGAATAGCTGCACCGAGAGTTATAATGCGTGTAGAATTGTGGCGAATGGTCATCATGGCAGAATGCTCATCTGAAACAGCAGCACAAATGATGCCACGGTGTTTATTCGCAACCATATAAGAACCAATTGCAAAGCGATCAAACAAAATACCACGGGCAGTATCATCTTTTCGTAATTCTTCAACAAGAGCATCTGTCGAGTCGACAAAATCAGCAGCACCTTCTTGTTCGTTGAGATCTTTAATGTCATAACCAAGTTGGAGTAAATGAGTTTTTACTTTATTTTTTAACTCAAAACCATCACGGTCTGTACCTAGTATAACTTTCATTGTTATACCTCCTTTTTTTATTTCACAACAACATCATAACATCTCATGCAAATATTGTCAAACAAAAAATAACATAAAAAAACAAAACAAACTATTGACACCGTTTACATATAATGATATACTTTGGTTATAAACAAAATAGAACAAAATAGAAGGAGGCTATGATGGAACTTTATCAGTTGTTCGATAAAGATTTAGTCTTTTGTCTGCATGCTGACAGTCAAGAAGAGCTTTTCAATCAGGTTGCAAATCTCCTTGAGGAGAGGCACATTGTAACGTCTTCTTATAAAGACGCCTTGATTGAGCGAGAGAAGTCCTTTCCTACGGGGCTGGACATGGAATTTTTAGGGAAAGATTTGCCGAATGTAGCAATTCCGCATACGGATATTGTCCATAATTTAGCAGAAAAGGTGGTTGTAGTCCGCTTAGATCAGCCGGTGACTTTTCATAATATGATTGTTCCGTCAAATGAAGTACAAGTATCGCTTTTGTTCTTCATTATCAATAATTCTAATGCCAGTCAAACGAATATATTGGCTCAATTGATGGATTTCTTTACTGCTGACGGCAACCTAGAGTCCTTATCCGAGCTGGATGAGGCAGATAAACTATTTCATTATATATCGGAAACAATAAATCATTAAAAATAAAAATGGAGGATGTTACAATGATTAAAATTTTAGCAGCTTGCGGAGCAGGAGTAAACTCAAGCCACCAAATCAAAAATGCTCTTGAAGAAGAACTTTCAAATCGCGGCTATGATGTCCAATGCGATGCGGTAATGGTCAAAGATGTGAATGAAGACTTGATAAAAGGTTATGATATTTTCACACCAATAGCAGCCACGGATTTGGGATTTGAACCGGGGATTCCTGTTATTGAAGCAGGACCAATTTTATTCCGTATTCCAGCCATGAGTGCACCAGTATATGACAATATTGAAGCAGCTATTAAGGAACATGGACTTAGTTAAAGTAATTCATTAGAAAAAAACAAAAAAATGAAAAATTGAAACGCTAGATAAAAACAATTTTTATCTACTGAAATAGTTATTTCACTTTTCATTCACTATCATTCAAAAAATAAAATCGGGAGGATTTTTTATGAATGTCATTATTGACTTAGCGAATCGCTTCTTTAAACCCATTTTGGATATGGGTGCACCAATTATCATGTTGATAGTCTTGACGGTGCTTGCTTTATGCTTTGGAGTGAAGTTTTCCAAAGCCTTGGAAGGTGGTATTAAACTTGCCATAGCTCTTACGGGTATTGGTGCTATTATCGGTATGTTAAATGGTGCTTTCTCGGCTTCACTTGCGAAATTCGTTGAAAATACAGGAATTCAACTTAATATTACAGACGTTGGTTGGGCACCATTGGCGACGATTACATGGGGTTCTGCTTGGACGCTTTACTTCTTACTCATTATGCTCATCGTCAATGTTGTGATGTTGATTACAAAAAAGACAGATACCTTAGATGTTGATATTTTTGATATTTGGCATCTATCAATCACAGGTCTGTTGATCAAATGGTATGCGGACAATAATGGTGTTAGCCAAGGTGTTTCTCTCTTTGTCGCAACGCTTGCCGTTGTACTCGTTGGAGTAATGAAAATTATTAACTCGGACTTAATGAAGCCAACATTTGATGACTTGCTCAATGCACCAAGTTCGTCTCCAATGACATCTACTCACATGAACTACATGATGAATCCAGTCATTATGGTTTTGGATAAGATTTTTGATAAATTTTTCCCTTGGCTGGATAAGTATGATTTTGACGCTGCCAAGCTGAATAAGAAAATTGGTTTCTGGGGCTCTAAATTCTTCATTGGATTTATCCTTGGGATTGTAATTGGAATTATGGGAACGCCGCATCCAGTATCTGGCGTTGCCGAAGCAGCAAAATGGTCACTTGTTATCAAAGGTTGGTTGTCTCTTGGTTTGACAGCTGGTGTCTGCTTGGAATTGTTCTCACTTATTGGTTCTTGGTTCATCGCGGCAGTAGAACCTCTTTCACAAGGAATTACAAATGTTGCAACAAAACGTCTTCAAGGACGTAAATTCAATATTGGACTTGACTGGCCATTTATCGCAGGTCGTGCAGAAATCTGGGCATGTGCCAATGTTTTAGCACCAATTATGCTAGTAGAAGCAGTCCTTCTTTCTAAAGTCGGAAATGGTATTTTGCCACTTGCTGGGATTATTGCAATGGGTGTTACTCCAGCACTTCTGGTTGTTACACGTGGTAAGCTTATCCGAATGATTGTATTTGGAACTTTGTTGCTTCCGCTCTTCCTTCTATCTGGAACACTTATTGCGCCATTTGTTACGGACTTAGCGAAAGGCGTAGATGCATTTCCTAAAGGGGTAGCTAGCACACAATTGATTACCCACTCTACTCTTGAAGGTCCAATTGAAAAATTACTTGGTTGGACAATCGGAAATGCTACAACAGGCGATATCAAAGCTATCTTTGGTGTTATTGTCTTTCTAGTGTTCTATATTGGTATCTTTGCTTGGTATAGAAAACAAATGATTAAGCGAAATGAAGAATACGCTACAAATGCAAAATAGAATAATAAAATAACAATAAGCTGGACTATTCCTTTTGAAATAGTCTGGCTTTTGATTGAAAAAAAAGAAAGGAAGAAACATGATCCATTTAGTTTGTCCAAATCCAGCTTTGGATCGGACAGTTTTACTTAGTCAGTTTAAAGAAGATGTGGTCAACCGACCAAGTCAAGTGCATGAAAATGCTGGCGGAAAGAGTTTTAATGTGGCTTATGTCCTGAATTGCGAAAAAGGCGAAGAACAAGGAAATTTTTGCATTCATACAATGTTAGGTGGCAAAATGGGCGAATATATTCAACAATTAAATGAAGAAGACGGTATTCCGCTCGTTGTGACAGAAGTTGATAAAAATACGCGTACTTGTACAATTATGATTGATACAGAATTAGGAAAGACCTATCTTGTGTATGAAGCGGGATTTGAGCTGAATAAGGATTTATTAGAACAATTCACTGCAAATCTTATAAAGCGCATTCAATCTGGCGATAGCGTTGTGTTTTCTGGCTCTTTGATGAAAGGGATGCCAGATGATTATATTGCACAAATTGGTCGTCTTT
>NZ_KV811145.1:112628-143616 GCF_001813035.1 Streptococcus sp. HMSC071H03
TTTGCCAGAGAATGTGAATTTAGTAGTAGACACAAGCGGTGTCGCACTAAAAGCAGCTTTTTCAGCACAACCTGACATTGTAAAAATTAACGATGAAGAATTGGCAGAATTAACAGGATGTCCAGTTGAAACTGCAGAAGAAGCAGCAAAACTTCTCAAAGAATATGATGAAATTCCCTATTTCATTGTGACAATGGGAGGAAAAGGAGTCGTAGCACGCCTGCAGGATGATGTTTTCCAACTGACGTTTCCAATAATTCATGTTAAAAATCCTATTGCGTCAGGCGACTTTTTCCTTGGAAGTCTATGCCATGCTTTAGAAAGTAAGGGGAGAGTTGATAGAGAGGCTGTCATTCGTGCCTGTGCTTATGCAACAGCTAACTGCCTGCAATGGACTCCAAAAGTAGACCCAGCCGATGTAAAACGAATTGTAGACGAAATCGAACTAACAACATTGTAAATTCTTTCTACAGTTTATATGATATTTTTTGAATGTATTGACTTAGGAAATCCCCACTTTATATAATAAAATAGATTATTTTATTATAAGGAGGTCGTATGACTTTATCAGGACTTATTGTTTTAGCGGTATTTGTATTTCGGTTGGTATTTCTAAAAATATCGATGAAGAATGAGAAAGCGATATTGGCAAATGGTGGGCGCGAATATGGCGTGCAAAATACTAAGTATATCACTATTCTTCACATTTTATTTTACCTTTCTTGCTTTGCTGAAGCTACGATACGTCAGGTTTGGTTTGACGCACTTAGTGCTATAGGTTTGGGGCTATTGCTATTTTCAATGTTTATGCTCTATGTTGTGACGCAATTATTAGGGGACATTTGGACAGTGAAATTGATGCTTGTAAACGATCATAAGTTTGTCGATCATTGGCTTTTCCGCTATGTGAAACACCCAAATTATTTCTTGAATATCGTTCCAGAGTTGATTGGTTTAGCATTACTTTGTCATGCACTAATTTCATTTTGTATTCTATTTCCTCTGTATGCGGTAGTTTTGTATAATCGCATCAAGGAAGAAGAGAAACTGCTCAAAGAAGTCATTATCCCAAATGGTATTGCGCAGAAGTAAGCTGTTTTTAAAAGTATAGAATGAAAGATTTTAAATTTACACAAATTATCCATTTTGTATAAATTTTTAAAAAATAAAGTAAGAAAGGGTTTACAAAAGTTTGAAAATGTGTTAAACTCTATTCATAAAGTTAAATAAAACATGGATTGTAACTAAGAAATTAGGCGAGACCATAAATGACCCAAGTAAAAAATCTTGGTTTGTTTATGGTTTTTTTATGTTTTACAAAAATATTGTTAGGAAGGAGGACACAAATGTTTCGAATTGTCCAGCCACTAAATAATAATGTTGCGGTGGTCAAAAATGAAAGTGGTGAACAGGCTGTTGTCATGGGGCTCGGTATCATTTTTAAAAAGAAAAAAGGGGATTTGCTGGCAGAAGAACGAGTAGAAAAAGTCTTTCAACTAAAAAGTGAAGAATCGCGCGAAAACTTTTCTGCTTTGTTAAAAGATGTTCCCTTGGACTTTATCACGACTAGTTATGAAATTATTGATTATGGTATTCAACAGTTCCAATTTCCAGTTCAAGAGTACATCTATGTAACTTTGACAGATCATATTTATTGTAGTTATCAAGCGCTGCAAAGAAATACTTATAAAAGTAATCACTTGCCGGATATGTCGGAGCAATATCCGACGGAGTACAAAATTGCTGAGCATGCTTTGGTGATTTTAAAAGAAAAATTGGATGTGGATTTTCCAAAAGATGAGATTGGGCGGTTGGCCTTACAGTTTATCAATGCGAAAGGTGAAGATGTCGTGATTAGTAAAGATGAACAAACACTGACCCGACAAATGATTGCTTTGGTGCAAGAGGAACTTTTAAAACATGGTATTAAGCGGACAAAAAAGAATAGTAATTTTTATGATCGCTTAATGATTCATTTGACGTACTTTATTGAGCGTTTGGATCAAGATGACAGCGATTCAAAAGTTTCCATGAAGAATTTAGAAGAACATATCAAAAAGGATTATCCAGAAGCCTATCAAATTGGCGAAGATATTTATGAAGTCATTCGTCAGCATTTGGGTGGAGGACTTCATCCAAATGAGAAAGTGTATTTGGTGATTCATATTCAAAGATTATTGTAAAGGAGAAGACATGTTTCAATTACCAGAAGATTTTATTTTTGGCGGTGCAACAGCTGCTTATCAAGTAGAAGGAGTTACAAAAGAAGGTGGAAAAGGTCCGGTCGCTTGGGATGAATTTTTAGAAAAGCAAGGACGATTTTTGGCAGATCCAGCCAGCGATTTTTATCATCAATATTCAAAAGATATTGAGTTGTGTGAGAAGTTTGGCGTCAATGGTTTGCGCTTGTCTATTGCTTGGAGTCGGATTTTTCCGAATGGACGTGGTGAAGTGAATAAAGAAGGAGTAGATTTTTATCACCGTGTGTTTGCTGAATGTGCGAAACACCACGTCCTGCCATTTGTTACATTGCATCACTTTGATACTCCGAAAGTTTTGTTTGATCAAGGTGATTTTCTCAATCGTGATACGATTGAAGCGTTTGTGGAATATGCTGAATTTTGTTTTCAAGAATTTCCAGAGGTTCATCATTGGAGCACTTTTAACGAAATTTATCCTGTGGCGACCAATCAATACTTGCTCGGTGTCTTTCCTCCGGGGATTCAGTACGATTTGAGTAAGGTGATTCAATGCCTGCACAATATGATGTACGCTCATGCGCGTGTAGTAAATCTTTTTAAGGAAAAGGGTTACCTCGGTGAAATTGGAGTGGTGCATTCTTTGGAAACAAAATATCCAGCAACAGACAGCGAAGAAGATAAGTATGCAGCTTTTCTGGATGATGCGCTTTCTATTCGTTTCTTGCTAGATGCTACTTATCTAGGTTATTATTCAAACGAAACAATGGAAGCTCTTAATGAAATTTGCGCTGCTAACAATGCTAGTTATGAATTCCTTGAAAGCGACTTTGAAGAAATGAAAAAAGCTAGTCACCGAAATGATTATCTTGGAATCAACCATTATCAATGTCATTTTGTTAAGGCTTATCAGGGCGAATCAACTATTCATCATAATGGAACGGGTGATAAAGGCACTTCGGTTTATAAAGTGAAAGGCATTGGAGAACGGATTTACAAGGAAGGGATTGAACGAACAGACTGGGATTGGATTATTTACCCAGAAGGCTTGTATGACCTTTTATTGAGAATTAAGAAAGACTATCCACATTATCAAAAGATTTATATTACTGAAAATGGAATGGGCTATAAAGACGAGTTTGACAATGGTATCGTCATGGATAAGCCACGGATTGATTATTTGAAAGTGTATTTGCAATCTTTAAGCAAAGCTATTGATGCCGGTGTTGTGGTAAAAGGGTATTTCCTTTGGTCTTTGATGGATGTTTTCTCGTGGTCAAATGGCTACAATAAACGCTATGGCTTGTTTTACGTTGATTTTGAAACTCAAAAGCGTTACCCTAAGGAATCCGCTTATTGGTACAAGCATGTTAGTGAAACAAAGATTGTGATTTAAGAAGGGAGATAAGATGAATAAAAACGAATTACAAATGTTGGGATTTGAAATCGTAGCTTATTCGGGGGATGCACGTAGTTGTTTACTGAATTTGCTGAAAGAGGTTCGTCAAGGGAATTTTACAAATGTAGATGCTACTTTAAAAGAAGCAGATGAAAATTTGAATTTAGCCCACAATTCACAAACGCAGATTTTAGCACAAGAGGCAGCTGGGGAAGATTTAGATTTAGGATTTATCTTTATTCACGGTCAAGATCATTTGATGACGACATTATTGTTAAAAGAATTGATCGTAGATTTTATTGAATTATATAAAAATCAATACAAGGAGGACTAATTCCATGAACGGAATTATCAAACAAATTGAGAAAGGAAAACCTTTCTTTGAAAAAATATCACGCAATATTTATCTTGGCGCTATTCGTGACGGCTTTTTAGCCGCCATGCCTGCAATTTTATTTTCAAGTATTTTTATCTTGCTAGCAGCAATTCCAGAAATTTTTGGATTTAAGTTGCCAAATGACGTTTCCACCTGGCTTTGGAAAGTATATGGCTATTCTATGGGTGTAGTAGCTATTCTCGTGTCCGCAACGACCGCTCGTTGTTTGTCAGAATCAATGAACCGCAATATGCCGACCAACAAGACTATCAATTCGGTTTCTGTTATGTTGGCTTCCATTGTGAGCTTCCTCCTTTTAAGTGTGGATCAAATTGAAAACGGTTTAGCCAATGGCTACATGGGAACAAAAGGGATTTTAGCGGCTTTTGTAGCAGCTTTTATCACGGTAAATGTTTATAAATTCTGTGTATTGAAAGACATTACTATTAAGATGCCAAAAGAAGTTCCTGGAACAATTTCTCAAACTTTCCGTGATGTCTTTCCATTTTCATTTGCAGTATTTGCTGCTGTTCTGATTGATACAATCGTACGTTATTTCTTTGGGCATTCGTTTGCAGAAGCTGTTATCACACTTCTCCAACCTTTGTTTACTGCAGCTGATGGCTATTTAGGAATTTCAATTATTTGGGGAGCAATGGCGCTCTTCTGGTTTGTTGGTGTGCATGGTCCTTCAATTGTAGAACCAGCTATTGTCGCGATTATTTATGCAAATGTGGAAACAAATTTACAGTTGGTAAAAGCAGGTCATCATGCTTCAAACGTGTTGACAGTAGGGCTTGGAAACTTCGTTGGCACAATGGGGGGTACAGGTGCAACATTGGTTGTTCCATTCCTCTTCATGCTCTTTGCAAAATCTAAGCAATTAAAAGCTGTCGGGAAAGCTTCCTTTGTTCCGGTTTGCTTTGCAGTCAATGAACCATTGTTGTTTGCAACACCGATTATTTTAAATCCTTATTTCTTTATTCCATTTTTAATCACTCCAATAATCAATGTTTGTGCTTTCAAGTTCTTTGTTGATGTGTTAGGTATGAATAGCTTTATGTATGTCCTTCCTTGGGCAACGCCAGCACCGATTGGCTTGATTTTAGGTACGGGTGCAGGAATCTTATCTATTGTCTTGATGCTGTTGTTGATTGTAGTTGATTCTTTCATCTACCTTCCATTTATCAAAGCGTACGATGATTCATTAGTAGAAGAAGAAGCAAAAAAGGCAGAAGTGATGGAGCTCGAAGAAGCAGCAGAAGCAGAAATAGACGATCAAATTCAAGCGGTTGCAGATGGAAAGCATCATAATATTTTGGTTCTATGTGCCGGTGCAGGGACAAGCGCCATGCTAGCAAATGCACTAACAGAAGGCGCAGCAGAGTTAGGCATAGACCTCAGTTCAACAGCTGGTGCTTATGGTTCGCACTACGATATTATGAAAGATTTTGACATGGTTGTGCTAGCTCCACAAGTCAATTCTTACTATGAAGATATTAAGAAAGATACGGATAAATTGGGCATCAAACTTGTTGCGACAAAAGGTGCTGAATATATCAAATTGACACGTGATCCTAAAGGCGCTGTGCAATTCGTTCTTTCGCATTTTGAATAACTAGCCTTCTTATAAAATGTTCGTTTAAAAACTGATAAAACCTATTTCTTGTTTTATCAGTTTTTTAAAGCGAACACTAAAATATTAAACTAAATAGAAATAGGAAAACTGTATGAAAATAGGATTAAGATTGTCGCTTGTTTTTGCTGCTAGTCTTTGTTTGCTTGGAGGAGTCATTCCTATTAAAGCTAATGAAAATACTAAAATACGTGTTGATAAAGTAGAAAATTTATCATCTGATTTTATCATGGGGACGGATATTTCAACAGTAATTGCTCAAGAACAAAGTGGTGTAGAGTACAAAGATGAAAATGGGAATGTCAAAGATATCTTTGATATTTTGAAAGAAAATGGTGTAAATTACATTCGCGTCAGAGTATGGAATAATCCTTATGATCATAACGGACATGGTTATGGCGCTGGAAATAGCGATATAGAAAAGGCGATTGAGATTGGAAAACGAGCTACAGCACATGGTATGCGGCTACTAGTGGACTTTCATTATTCAGATTTTTGGGCTGATCCAGGACGTCAAGTTCCACCAAAAGATTGGACAAATATGAATGTGTCTGAAAAATCAGAGGCTTTATATCAATACACCAAAGCTAGTCTTGAAAAAATAAAAGCAGCTGGTGTAAATGTAGGAATGGTTCAAGTTGGTAATGAAACAACGAGTAGTGGGATAGCAGGTGAAGCAGGAGAGGAACGCTATCAGTTGTTTGCAGCAGGCGCCAAAGCAGTGCGAGAAGTGGATGCAACTATATTGATAGCTTTTCATTTTACCAACCCAGATAAAACGGAAACGATACTGAATTACGCAAAAGGTTTATCAGATCACCATATTGATTATGATGTGTTTGCTACTAGTTATTATAGTTTTTGGCATGGTAATTTAGATAATCTGACTTCAGTTTTAAAGACAGTGACTGAAAAGTATGGGAAAAAGACACTTGTAGCAGAGACTTCTTATGCCTATACATTAGAAGATGGAGATGGTCAACAAAATGTTATCCGAACACAAAATCAAATGCTGGTAGGTGGCTATCCTGCCTCTATTCAAGGGCAATCGCATGCCTTACGAGATGTCATTGATGCAGCCAATAAAGCAAGTGCATTAGGCATCTTTTATTGGGAACCAGCTTGGACACCGGTTAGTTCCAAAGGAAAAGAAGTAAATACACCTATTTGGGAAAAATACGGTTCGGGCTGGGCTTCTAGTGCCGTCATTGGGTATGATCCAAATGTTAATCAGGAAAATTACGGTGGCTCTGAATGGGATAATCAAGCATTGTTTGATTTTACAGGAAAAGCTTTGCCATCACTTGCGACATTTAAATATGTTTATACTGGGTTGAATACAAATCTAGAATATGATAAGAATGAAGAAGTAGAGCTGCAAGAGAGTTTGTTATCAAATTCTAGCTTTGAGGAAGAAGATCTTTCAGATTATACTTTTAACGATTTTATCAAGCGTAGACAAGACACGCCTAAAACAGGCAAGTATGTCATGAATTTCTACAATGGCACAAGCGATTATACAACTGGCGTTGAAAGAAAGGTAACACTTCCAGCAGGAACTTATCAATTTTCTGCTCAAATTCAAGGTGGTGATACGAATGGCTCTGAAGATATTTATGCTTTTGCTCGTGCTGAGGCAGTAAATGTTCAAAGTGAAAAAATCAAACTAGCTGGTTGGTCAAATTGGCAGACAGCGAAATTGAGCTTTACATTAACAAAAGAGACCGAGGTGACACTGGGAATATGTGTGAAAGCAAATAAAGGTTCATGGGGAACAATTGACGATTTGCTTTTAACCAAAGAAGGAGTAGATAAGACAAAGTTGGGAACCGCTCTTTCTTCGGCAAAAGAAAAATTAGCGGAAACTATACATTATACAAAGGATTCACTTGCGAACTTAAAAGAACAAGTAGAAAAAGCACAAGCTATTTTACAAAAAGATGATGCGACACAAGCAGAGATTGATGCAGAATGTGAAGCATTACAGACTGCCATTCGAGCCCTTGTACCACTAGAAAATCAATCTTCATCTAATGTTCAGCATGAAGATAGCAAAAAAACAAAGGAAAATTCTAATAGCAAAGAACAAAAAGGAGAAAACTCCCATGCTGGGTTGACAGATTCTGATTCGTCTAATAAAAATGGGAAGTCTTCTCAAACGAATAGGAACAAGGAAACTTTGCCTACTACAAGTGACAAAAAATTAGCTAAAACCAAAGAATTATTACCAAGTACAGGGACTAGCATGTCATATTTAGCTGGTATCGGTGTTGTTTTTCTGAGTGTCTTTGTTGCTGTCATTTCTAAGAAAAATAACCAATAAATCATTGAAAAAAAGTAGAAAGACCTCCCGCTTTCTACTTTTTCTTATCTGCGATATATTCTAATTTTTGTTGTCGTGTTTTTCTTTTAAAGAGGGCTTCGGCTGACATGGCAGAAGGTTTGTCGGGAAATTCCTCTTGATACAAAAGAGTAACAGGTAATCGTGCACGGGTGTATTTGGCGCCTTTTCCAGTATTATGCGTATAAAGTCGTTTTTTGACATCGGTCGTGTACCCTGTGTAGAGAGAGCCATCGGCGCATTCCAGAACGTACATGTAGGCTTTAGTTTCCATAGTAAATCTCATGAATTTCTGGAGTGTAGCTGCCATCTTCATTATGAATGAAAAGCGGTGGCAGGATTTTTAACCCGTCACGGGAACCATCTTTGATAGCTTCAATGAGGAGCATATTGGCTTCGCGATTTGCTTTTGGGTAAACAAACTGAATACGTTTTGGAGCTAGATTATGCGCTATCATGGTGTTAATAATATCAAGGAATCGTTCAGGACGATGCACCATTGCTAAACGTCCGTTGGACTTTAAAACTCGTTGGGAGATTCGACAGATTTCTTCCAGATTGGTCGCAATTTCATGTCGTGCAAGCAGATAGTGTCGGCTTGCGTTGAGATTAGAATGTTCATCTACTTTAAAATAAGGCGGATTGCATAAAATCATGTCCACTTTACTACCGTCAATATAGTGGGTGAGATATTTCAAATCATCCTGAATGACCTGCATTTGGTGGGTTAGACCATTTAGCTCAATAGAGCGCTCTGCCATATCTGCCAGTCTCTCTTGAATTTCAACCGCTATGATTTGAGCCTTGGTTCGGGTGCTTGCAAAAAGTCCAACAGCACCATTTCCAGCACAAAGATCCACGATAAGACCGCGCTTAGGTAAGTTTGGGAAACGGGAGAGGAGTACACTATCTACTGAGTAGCTAAAGACCTCTCGATTTTGAATAATTTTGACGTCAGTAGAAAAGAGCTGATTGACTCGCTCACCGTCTTTTAAAAGAATTTCTGCCATATACCCTTATTATATCATGATGTAGAGGAAAAGAAGTAACAAAAATAAGCAGTAAGACAAAAATGTACGGTTTTTCTTACTGCCTGTAGGTATTATTCTTAAGATTTATAAACTTTGCTCCCGTTTGTTCTGTATGTGTGTCACGACAATAAAAGTAATTGTAAAGAGAATCATCAGAATAATGTAGATAGGGAAGCTATTGCTGGTTAGAGTAGCGATTTCAATGTATTTTTGTAGAAGAATGGCTGTTCCAAAGAAGCCTACGAGGGACCAGAGGATCAGCAGAATCCGCCAGAGATTGAGTGGCAGGCAGGCACGAACAACAGATAGAAAGCCGATAGAGCCTAATAAATAATAAAGTAAAGTTGAGATTTCCACTTGTGACCAGCCATGCAGTCCACCAAAAATATTGACAAATAAAACGCTAAAGACGACCATTAGCCCGCTAGGTAGTGCCTTGAAAATTGCTTTTTTAAGGAAATCTTGTTCAACAGGTTTGATATTTCGCTCAAAGGTGAGGACAAAGGGCGGCAAACCTTCAACAAATTGGTCAATCAAGGTGATTTGAATGGGGATAAATGGAAAGACTAAGATCCATTCTGCTCGTCCCAACAGAATACTAGAAATACAAATGATTGTCAAAATGAACGAATAGGTTGTTTTAATGAGGAAAATCGGTGCAATGCGGGCGATGTTATTAACGACGCGGCGTCCTTCAAAGAGAATTTCAGGAACATCGTTAAAGTCAGAATTGAGCAAAACGAGATTGGCAACTTGTCGTGTTGCAGGATCTCCTTCAGCCATGGCAATTGAGCAGTCTGCTTCCCGTAATGCCAGAATATCATTGACTCCGTCACCAGTCATAGCTGTGGTGTGCCCTGCTTTTTTCAGGGTTTGAATGATAAGTTTCTTTTGATGAGGAGAAACGCGGCCAAAGATAGCTGTCTTTTCTGTCAGCTCAATCAACTCTTGATCCGTTACTTTTGAGCAATCAACATAACTTTGGTAGTTTGCAAATCCTGCCTTTGCAGCAATGTTTGATACAGTAATTGGATTGTCACCTGAGATGATTTTTAAGCCCACTTCTTGTGAGCGTAAGTATTCCAAAGTATCAGTTGCTCCGTCACGAATCGGGTCTGTGATTTCTAAAATGGCAATGGGTTGAATGCTACTTGGTAAGTGAATGTGTTTATGGCCAATGCGTTCAGGACTAATAGCTAAAGCGAGCACACGCGAACCACGCTTTTGAGCTTCCTGTGCTAGCTCAATTTCTTCATGAAAGAGCATTTCAGGCGCACCGAGAAAGACAGTACCTAAGTCCGACATTTCCATAGCTCCCCATTTACGGTCACTCGAAAATGGAATCATATTACTTGTTTGATAGTCAGTCGGAGTAGTAAATTGCTTGCGAATGGCTTGGGCAGTTGGATTATTGTCATCGCTTGCAGTGATATAAGCACTAAGAATGTCAGAGATTGCTTGTTCTGAAAAATCTTCTGTGAGTGGGCTGACTGTTTCAACATGCATTTTTCCTTGTGTAATGGTACCTGTCTTATCAAGACAGAGCATATCAACACGGGCCAATGTTTCAACGGAGTACATTTCTTGTACGAGGACTTTTCGTAAGCCCAGCTTGATGACAGCTGTTAAAAGAGAAGTAATCGTTAAAAGAGCAATTCCTTTTGGCAACATTCCCAGAAGAGCTGTCGAAGTATTGACAACCGAATCTTTGACAGGCAAGTGTTTTACCAAAAGTGCTTCTAGAAAGAGCGCAATTCCGAAAGGGATAATGATTTTTCCTGTAAAACCTGCAATCCTGTCCATGGATTTCATGATACGAGAATTGATTGGTTTGACAGTCTTAGCCTCTAGCATCAGTTTAGAAGCATAATTATCAGAGCCTACATGAGTGATTTTAGCAATAACACGCCCGCTGGCAAGAAAACTTCCTGAGAGCAATTGCTCCCCAATCTCCTTTTGAACAAGGTCACTTTCACCTGTCAACATGGCTTCGTTCACTTCTGCAAAACCGTCTAAAACAGTTGCGTCACTTGGAATCTGCTCCCCCGTAGCCAGTTGAATACAGTCATCCAAGACTAAGTCTTCTGGATTGATTTGACTAGATTTGCCATCGCGAATGACCGTTATCTTTTCTTTGTTTAAAAGATTCAGTTTGTCGACCATGTGTTTAGCTCGCAATTCTGTCACGATACCAGAGAGGGCATTAAAACAGATAACAGCAAAGAAAACCAAGTTGCTCCATGCTTGCACAGCAACAAGCGCCAGGGCAATTGCAAAATTTAGTGCATTAAATAGCGTAAAAACATTGCGCTTGATGATTTGCCAGGTGCTGGTACTTGTATTGGCTGTAAAATTATTGGTAAGTCCTTGTGCAATTTTTTCTTGGACTTGCTGGTGGGTTAATCCTGTAAATTCTTTCATGTTCATGAGGATAATCATACCATTTTTTTAATAAAATTTCTAATAGAATCCATTCAGCTGTAACAGTTTTAAAGCAAAAAAAGTTTGCGAGTGGGCATTGGATAAGGTATAATGGAAGAAATAAGAAGGGAGAGCCTATGTTTTATAGATATTTGAGAAGATTGGTGATGTTGATTTTATGGGCTTTAAATGGTAATGCTCACTACCACCATTTGGAGAACATTCCAGACCAAGAGGAAAATTATATTTTAGTGGCTCCACACCGTACTTGGTGGGATCCTGTTTACATGGCTTTTGCAACAAGACCCAAGCAATTTATCTTTATGGCAAAGAAAGAACTGTTCACAAATCGCGTTTTCGGCTGGTGGATTCGCATGTGTGGTGCATTTCCGATTGACCGTGAGAATCCAGGAGCATCTGCTATTAAATACCCCGTCAAGATGTTGAAATCAAGCAATCGGTCTTTGATTATGTTTCCAAGTGGAAGTCGGCATTCGACAGATGTGAAAGGTGGCGTTGCACTGATTGCTAAAATGGCAAAGGTACGCATTCTTCCAGTTGTTTATGTAGGACCGATGAGCCTGAAAGGTTTAGCAAAAGGTGAGCGTGTGGACATGGATTTTGGTCAACCGATTGATATTTCAGACATCAAAAAGATGAATGATGAAGGCCTGGAAGAAGTCGCCCGTCGTATTCAGACAGAATTTGATCGTTTAGATGCAGAAGTAGCAGCTCTTGAAGTGAAAAAAAATCCAAATATATTATTGTTGCTCCCCCGTTTGATCGCTCTGTTACTGTCAATTGTTGTTGGCTTACTAACATTTGCTTTCAGTTTCATCGCAAGTTTCGTTTGGGATCCTGATAAACATAGGAAATAAAAATCTTGTAGAAGAGGTATGCCTCACCTTTCGAGAAGGAGCATCTATGAAAATAGCAGTTTTGCTGTATCCAGCATGTTCATTGCAGGAAATCACAACTTTGACATCAATACTTTGTCTTTCTTTTGGACAATCTTTGGATTATCTTGCTTCAGAAAAGAAAGTCTATACGAGTGAAGAAGGATTGCAAGTTATTCCAGATTTTACTTTTAAAGAAGTGCAAAATGAAAAGTATGATTGCATCATATTGCCAGGCACACTAGATCCATTTGTTAGCCTTTATGATTCCAGACTAATCTCTTTTTTGGAGAGGGTAGACACAAAGCGGACGATGGTAGCGGCTATTTCCTCATCGTCTATGTTTTTAGGAAAAGCTGGTTTGTTGAGAAGCCGGTATTACACAGGTGGTCTGTATATGGAGTTGGTAGAGTATTTTTCTTTTTTGGAAACAGGAAATTTCCTCCATCAGCCTGTTGTAAAAGACAAGAATGTTATTACAGCCATTGGATTTGCTTATGTAGAATTTTCTCAGACCGTTTTGGATACTTTAGGATTAGAAGTGCCGAGCGATTTCTTTTTGAGAAAAAATTCCTACACTCCAGAAGAGTTAACGTATCATTTAGAGACTGCTGATTACCAAAAAATACTGCAAAAGATTTCACAATATGAACGATGTACCCAGGAATGATTTCCTGGTTTTTTATTGTAAATTTTAGGACAAAAAGAATAATCGATACATAAATTGTACATGAAAGCGCTTGCTAAAATAGATTTAAAATAGTATACTAAATTTAAGGTATACGGTTTTAAAAAGGTAATAAGAGTGATGCTCACTCTTAAAAGTTGATGTATTCAACATGCAATCATAAAAGGAGAAATATATGAAAAAATTGATTTTTCGATTAACAATTATGTTATCTGCTCTTATTCTCTTTCCTTTTCAAGCAGTTGAAGCCTGCACAGGTTTTATTGTTGGGAAGAACTTGACAGCAGATGGTTCGACTTTGTATGGTCGTACAGAGGATTTGGAGCCTAATCATAACAAAGTCTTTAAAGTTCATCCAGCCAAGGACAATCAAGCAGGAGAAAAACTGATTGATGAAACGAATGGCTTTGAATGGCAATTACCTGCACATAGCTATAAATATACTTCTGTTTCGGACGTTACACCAAAAGAAGGTATTTTTGATGAAGTAGGCTTCAATGAGCATGGAGTTTCCATTTCTGCTACAGTATCAGCTAAGGCGAATAAAGCTATCCAGAAAGTTGATCCTTATGTAGAAAAAGGGCTAGCAGAATCCATTATGACAACGGTTGTCTTGCCACATGTCAAAACAGCTCGTGAAGGTGTGGAGCTCATTGCAGAGATTGTCAAAAAACAAGGTGCTGCTGAAGGAAACATTGTGACAATTGCAGATAAGACAGGTGTCTGGTACATGGAAATCTTATCTGGTCATCAATATGTTGCCATTAAATATCCAGACGACAAATATAGTATTTTCCCTAATACCTTCTTCTTAGGAAGTGTTGATTTTAATGATAAGGAAAATGTCATTGCTTCAGAAAATGTAGAAAAAGTAGCACGAGATGCAAATTCCTACAAGGAAATCAATGGCAAGTTCCATATTTCTCAATCTTACAATCCGCCAATGGCAGAAGCTGATCGTTCACGGGCCTGGGCTGGTATTAAGGCTTTGAACCCAGACGCACCAGTCAATTATGATGATAAATATTTTGATTTGTTGCAATCTAGCAATAAAAAAATCAGCGTTGCAGATGTGATGCGGATGCAGCGGAACCGTTTTGAAGGAACGCAATTTAAACCCCTTGACCAAATGGAATTGGACGGGAAGGGCATTCCTCAGCGTGGAAAAGTAGATCCAGTCTATAAATATCCTCTTGGCAATCCAAACGTAATGGAAGCGCACATTTTCCAATTGAAAGATAATATCCCTGCTAGCATGGGTGGTGGCACAATGTGGCTTTCTGTTGGTAGTCCTCGTTTCGCTCCATACCTACCATATTATGGAAATATTACCAATACGTATTCAGCTTACCAAGTTGATACAACGAAGTACGACAAAAATTCGTGGTACTGGGTTGCGTCACACATTTACGATATGGCAGCCAAACATCAAAAATTATTTGGCAATAGCATTCAAGAAAAATGGAAAGCTTTGGAAGCACGATTGATTGAAGAACAAGCCAAATTAGATGAACAATACGCAGCTGCAGGTGGAGCTTCGTCAGAAGAAGTGACTGCGTCTAGTATGGCGCGTGCAGAGGAAGTCTTTAAAGAAATGAAAGCTCTAGAAGCTGAAATGGAAGAAAAGATTAAAAATGAGCAAACGCCACCAAGCTCTAGCTCAGAACCATCTTCAAGTACAAGTGAGTCATCTTCAACTTCGTCTACATCTCAATCTTCGTCAAGTACAAACGAAACTTCTACATCTAGTTCATCAGATGTTGAAAAACCAAAACCAAACGAAACTTCTGATACCTTAGTGGATACAGCTACAGGTGTTCGTTTGCAAAATGCAGATTTAGTAAAGGCTAATCTCAAATTAGCAGTTAAAAAGACGATTGAAGAAAACGCAGACAGCTATGACATTACCTTGACCAATCCAAAAGGTGAAGCAGTGTCACAAGTTAGCTCCACATTAGTGACAGTACCAGTGAAACAAGGTGCTACGGTGGATTCTGTTTATGCTATGAAAGACGGTAAGCAAGCGGAAAAATTTGATTTTGTTCTCAACGAAGACCAAACGATTAGCTTTAAAACAACACACTTCTCTACTTACAAAGTGAATTATAAAGTTGTTAAAGAAGCGCCAAAACAAAATAGACGTGGCTTCCTTCCGTCAACTGGTGAAAAAGTAACCTTCCTTGGTTTAGTAGGAATTGTCATTTTAGGAGTTGTCATCTTCATCTTAGCAAAACGTTCAAAAAAGAATAATGACTAGTTGAAGTAAGAAAATCAACATCATGTTGAAGGGATTCCCTCAAAGTTAGGTACAAACTAATTTTGGGGGATTTTTATATGAATTGGATAAATTTCTACATTGAATTGACAATGATAATGTCATTTTTGACAATAATAGTTGTCAAAAATGACACGAATGAGTTACAATAGAGATGAAAGGAGAGGAGCATATGAAGCTGGAAAATCGATTAAAAGAACTTCGAGCGCGAGATAGGTTGAATCAAACAGAGTTGGCTAAAAAAGCAGGAGTTTCTCGACAAACCGTCAGTTTGATTGAGCGGGGAGAGTATGCTCCGTCTGTCATCATTGCCTTGAAGATTGCACATATTTTTGGAGAAAACGTAGAAAATGTATTTTATCTAAAGGAGAATAGCGATGAAAATATGGATGAAAATTATCGGTTTACTAGTAGTGAGTGTTTTGCTAGGAATTTTTGTAGCAAATAGTTGGCTCGGAAATTTCCATTTTCCAACTTTTTTAAATAGTACACCTTTTGGGTGGATGATTCGTGTGCTCAATCTGCTTTTATTCTGCATGACAATTTATTTACTACAGTCTAGTCGGACAATTCAGAAACAATCGGAATCAAGAAAATGAGTTAAATGAGCAGCTTTACCAGAAGATGTTTGAAAATCTGGAATATGGTACTATCTTATTAGACGTTGTGACAATCTTGACGATTTTTGATATACTAACATCATTTAATGTATTCATTACTAAAAATAGTGTTTTGATTACAGGCAGTTTATTTCCTTATGTAGTACTTGCTTTTATTCTATATGGACAATATTGTCTCCAAAAGACAATTGAGTAGGTTCGGCATTTTAAATTGCCAATCGTTACATTTCCTGAAGATGTTTTAACCTTGATGAAGACCTATGATGAAGCAGAAAGAGAAGCACATTATGAGCAGAGCTTTAAGATTCTTTTTCAGTTAAATCAGTTCATTTTGCCAGCGTTCTACATCCTCCTGTTTACTATTTCGCTTCTATTACGTGAAGTTCAATACCTTCCTATTGCAATCGTGGTCTTTATCCACCTCTACATCAATGTAGTAAATATTTCTATGATAAAGAAATACTTTAAATAAGGCTGGTCAAAAAGTATCTCTGACTCTATCTCATTTAGTGATAAGCGAATAGCACAGTAGGTGATTGCTCAAAGCATTGCTTTGAGGTGGCGGATAGGGCTTGCGAAGCAAGTCTCAAACCTGTTCGCTTTTCAAGCTAGAAAGAACACTTTTGACGAAAACTCTGTTTTCTTTATCCACCGCCTCAACAGTCAGGGAGACTGTTGAGCAGTCTTGCATGTAGGGAACTACGAACTTAAATTTTTCAAGATAAGTTCTGGCCCAATCTTATGAAACATAACTAGTTATACGAGGAGCATTTTAATGAAAAAAATAGCCCATCTTGGACTTGGAATTTTAAAATTATTGGGACTGATTGTGTTAGTCATGGCTATCAATGGCATTCCTATGTTGTTTCTAGCTAGAGGGCAAGATTTGCCCGTGTATATAGAAATTTTACTGGTGTTAGCCTACCTTGTGCTCGTGTTTTTTGCTATCCGCACTTTATGGAGAAGATACCAAACACACATCTCAAAAGACGTCAAAGTTCTGTCGTTTTCTTGGGGAGATTTTGGAAAAGCCTTGTTATTCTTTTTAGTGGCGAGAGTGGTAGCAGTAGTTGGAACTTATCTAAATATTCTTTTAACAGGACAAAGTACGACCAGCAACGATAACGCTTTACAAAGTCTAGGAAAAATTATGTCTGTTAATCATATCTTTTTTGCTCTGTTATATGTAGTAACTGTTGCAATAATAGCTCCGGTGATTGAAGAATTAGTATTCCGTGGTTTTGCGACAATCTTTTTCTTTGAGAAAGATCAAAAAATATCAGCAGCCATCATAACATCTATCATTTTTGCACTTCCTCATATTTCAAAATGGACAGAGTTTCCACTTTATTTTGCCATGGGATTAGTGCTTTATGCTGCCTTTGCACGTCGAGAAAATCTCAAGGATTCAATAGCTGTGCATATTTTAAACAACACACCAGCAGCTCTCGTTATGCTGCTTACGATGTTTCAATAGTGGTTTAAAAATGGCAAATCATTCATAATTTAAAATCAAAAACACGAAAGGAGTAGTACCACTTATTGTTGGTATGTCCCATTCGTGTTTTTGTGTTATTAGATATTATTTTTGTTAATTGATATTTTATAACCCGTAATTATAATCGTCATCTTGCATGGCTTCAACTTCACCAAGAAGATAACCATTTCCAACTTGAGAAAAGAAATCGTGGTTAGAGGTTCCAGTTGAAATACCATTCATGACAATCGGATTGACGTCATCGGCCGTGTCAGGGAAAAGTGGGTCTTGACCAAGATTCATCAGAGCCTTATTAGCATTATACCGAAGGAAAGTTTTGACTTCTTCTGTCCAGCCGACACCGTCATATAAGGTTTCTGTGTAACCCTCCTCATTTTCATAGAGGGTGTATAGCAGGTCGTACATCCATTCTCGGAATGTTTCTTGTTCTTCTTCTGACAATTCGTTGAAACCAAGTTGAAACTTGTAGCCGATATAAGTACCGTGAACAGATTCGTCACGGATAATCAATTTGATGATTTCAGCGACATTGGCTAATTTGTTATTCCCAAGATAGTAGAGCGGAGTAAAGAAACCAGAGTAGAAGAGGAAGGTTTCCAGAAAGACACTGGCAACCTTCTTTTCAAGAGCATTTCCATTGAGGTAAATCTCATTGATAATTTCAGCTTTCTTTTGTAAATAAGGGTTTGTATTCGTCCATTCAAAAATTTCGTCAATTTCTGATTTCGTGTTAAGGGTTGAGAAAATAGATGAATACGATTTGGCATGAACAGACTCCATGAATTGGATGTTATTCAACACAGCCTCTTCATGAGGCGTACGAATATCCCCTCGGATAGCTTCAACACCTGATTGGGATTGCATCGTATCCAATAATGTTAATCCGCCGAAGACCTTACCAACAAGGTCTTTTTCTTCAGGTGATAATTTTCTCCAGTCATCCAAATCATTGGAGAGGGGGATTCGCGTATCGAGCCAGAATTGCTCGGTCAGCTTTTCCCAAGTAGATTTGTCAATGACATCTTCAATGGCATTCCAATTTATGGCTTTGTAATAGGTTTTCATGTTGATTACTTTCCTTTATTCCAGTTGATTTTTATCGTTTACAGATAGTTTAAATTTGTTCTGAAAGGCTTTTAGAAACTTTATATAATACAAAAGAATCTCGCTCATAGCAGTTGTTGTGCTAACATAAACAAGAGAAATTTTAATCCTCGTTAAATCACGCAGCTCTCACACTGGTTGGCTCCAACTTCGCCGCCGTCATCTGTAAAGGTGCGGACATAGTAGATCGATTTGATGCCCTTGTTAAAGGCATAGTTGCGCAGGATAGACAGGTCGCGTGTCGTTTGTTTGTTTTCGGTTTTCCATTCGTAGAGTCCTTGCGGAATGTCGCTACGCATAAAGAGGGTCAGAGATAGTCCTTGATCTACATGCTCAGTCGCTGCTGCATAGACATCAATGACCTTGCGCATATCCATGTCGTAAGCACTGGTATAATAAGGAATCGTCTCAGTTGATAGACCAGCTGCGGGATAGTAGATTTTTCCGATTTTCTTTTCTTGGCGTTCTTCGATGCGTTGCGTAATAGGGTGGATAGAAGCAGATACATCATTGATATAGCTGATAGAGCCATTCGGTGCAACGGCTAGGCGGTTTTGATGGTAGAGACCGTCAGCCTTAACCTTATCGCGTAACTCTGCCCAGTCTTCTGCAGACGGGATAAAGATGCCTGTGAAGAGTTCTTTGACACGGTCAGACTGAGGTACAAATTCACCCGTCAGGTATTTGTCAAAGTAAGTACCGTTGGCATAATCAGATTTTTCAAAGTTGTGGAAAGTCATGCCACGCTCACGAGCAATATT
This sequence comes from Streptococcus sp. HMSC071H03, assembly GCF_001813035.1. NCBI lineage: Bacteria > Bacillati > Bacillota > Bacilli > Lactobacillales > Streptococcaceae > Streptococcus > Streptococcus sp. HMSC071H03. Next base: position 131,873 of record NZ_KV811145.1, read on the forward strand.
GTTGGATTCAACAAGTGTCCAATAATTCATGAGCATAAAGTAAATGCTGGTAAACTCAACTGATTCAGCTGAACCATATTCAATCAACTGTTGAGCCAGATAACTGTGTAAGCCCATGGCTCCTAGCCCAAAAGTATGAGCTAAGCTATTGCCATGATCAATAGTCGGAACGGCTTTGATGTGAGAGCTATCTGTAACAAACGTTAGCGCCCGCGTCATGGTACGGATAGACTTACCGAAATCTGGTGAAGTCATCATATTGACTACATTGGTCGACCCAAGATTGCAAGAAACATCCGTTCCCAAATGTACAAATTCTTGAGCATCATTCAGGAGACTTGGTTCTTGTACTTGCAGGATTTCAGAGCAGAGATTACTCATGATGATTTTACCGTCGATTGGATTTGAACGGTTAGCTGTATCGATATTTACGACATAAGGATAGCCAGATTCTTGTTGGAGTTTAGAAATTTCTGTTTCTAAATCACGAGCTTTAATTTTCGTTTTATTAATCTTAGGGTTGGCAACCAATTCGTCATATTTTTCAGTAATATCAATATAAGCAAATGGGACACCGTACTCGCGTTCAATAGAGTAAGGACTGAAGAGGTACATTTCCTCATTCTTACGAGCTAATTCGTAAAATTTATCTGGAATGACAACTCCTAAAGAAAGAGTTTTAACCCGAACTTTTTCGTCAGCATTTTCTTTCTTTGTAGAAAGGAAAGCGATGATATCTGGGTGGAAGACATTGAGGTAAACAACCCCGGCTCCCTGACGTTGCCCCAGCTGGTTAGAGTAAGAGAAGCTGTCCTCAAACAGTTTCATCACTGGTACAACACCAGAAGCAGCCCCTTCATACCCTTTGATGGGAGCACCTGCTTCACGCAGGTTACTGAGAGAGATCCCAACGCCACCACCGATACGAGATAGCTGCAGAGCAGAGTTAATGGAGCGGCCGATAGAGTTCATATCATCTGTTACTTGGATGAGGAAGCAAGAAACTAGTTCACCGCGACGGGCACGTCCTGCATTGAGGAAGCTTGGTGTAGCCGGTTGATAGCGCTGGTGAATAATTTCATTGGCAATATCCTTGGCGATTGCTTCATTACCGTTGGCAAAATAGAGCGCATTGAAAAGAACGCGGTCTTCCATGCTTTCAAGGTAATACTCGCCGTCATTTGTTTTGAGAGCGTATTGATTGTAGAATTTATAAGCTGCCATGAAAGATTTAAAGTGGAAATCTTGCTCATGAATGAAGGAAGCTAGCTCTTCGATGTATTCAGGTGAATAAAGCTGGATGAATTCTTTTTCTAAATAGTTTTCTTGAATTAAATAGTGAATTTTTTCTGTGATAGAAGAGAATTTTTTCGTATTTGGTTCAACATTTTCTTTAAAGAATGCTTCCAAGGCTTCCTTATCTTTGTGAAGCATAATCTGTCCGTTGATTGGACGGTTGATTTCGTTATTCAGACGGAAATACGTCACGTCTTCGAGTTGTTTAAGTCCCATATTGTTCCTTTTCTAAATAATTGAATTGTTTTGCAAAAGAAAGAGCTTCTATGGTTTATAGAAGCGGCTGGATAGCTCTATGATTACAACAATTTTATGATAATTTTTTTAATTTACCAGGTTGAAAACCGGAAAATGCTTCCGTTGGAGTTTGAACGACTGGAGCAGCATTAAAGCCTAAGCTTTTCACATGATTGATGTATTCAGGCTGTTCGTCCAAATTGATTTCACGATATTCCACATGGTTAGTGTCTAAGAAGCGTTTTGTCATTTTGCACTGCACGCAATTGTTTTTTGAGTAAATAGTTACCATAATGAACTCCTAATTTCTTTAAATTCAGTATGGAATTAGTATATCCAAAGCAGGGAATTTTGTCAACTATTATGTTCTAAATATTGTGTTTTGTTTTGGGGTTTTAAATACCATGATACTAGATATAGTGTTTTCTTGGAAAAAGAAAAAGATAGAATGAACTCCTGTTTTGGGCTTCGTTAGACTAAGCTTTCCTTAGGGAACAATGGATTAAAAATGTGTCAATTAATTGGACAGTGAAAATCTCGTTTTAATGAAATTTCAGTAATTCTCATAAAAAAGACTTGCTGAATACACATAAAATTCTTGAAAAAATTTTACAAAGATGTTATAATCTAGAATTGTAAGGGTTATCACATGAGACCCCAAAAAGATTACATTAAAGGAGAGTCAAACTATGGCTTCTAAAGATTTCCACATTGTGGCAGAAACAGGTATTCACGCACGTCCAGCAACTTTGTTAGTTCAAACTGCTAGCAAATTTGCTTCAGATATTACTCTTGAATACAAAGGTAAATCAGTAAACCTCAAATCAATCATGGGTGTTATGAGCCTTGGTGTTGGTCAAGGGGCTGATGTAACAATTACTGCAGAAGGTGCAGACGCTGATGATGCAATTGTAGCAATCGCAGAAACAATGACAAAAGAAGGATTGGCTTAACATGACAGAAATGCTAAAAGGAATTGCAGCATCTGACGGTGTTGCTGTTGCTAAGGCATATCTACTTGTTCAACCGGATTTATCATTTGAGACTGCTTCAGTCGAAGATACAAATGCAGAAGAGGCTCGTTTGGATGTAGCTCTTGAAGCTTCACAGAACGAGCTTTCTGTTATCCGTGAGAAAGCAGTAGAAAGCCTTGGAGAAGAAGCAGCTCAAGTATTTGATGCTCACTTAATGGTACTTTCTGACCCAGAAATGATTGGTCAGATTAAAGAAACAATTCGTGCAAAAAAAGTGAATGCTGAAGCAGGTCTGAAAGAAGTAACAGACATGTTCATCACTCTCTTTGAAAATATGGAAGATAATCCATACATGCAAGAACGTGCGGCAGATATTCGCGACGTGACCAAACGTGTGTTGGCTCACTTGCTTGGTGTACGCTTGCCAAACCCTGCTATGATCAATGAAGAAGTGGTTGTGATTGCCCATGACTTGACTCCTTCTGATACCGCTCAATTAGATAAAAACTTTGTTAAAGCTTTTGTAACCAATATTGGTGGACGTACAAGTCACTCAGCTATTATGGCGCGTACGCTTGAAATCGCAGCGGTATTGGGAACAAATAATATCACTGAACTCGTTAAAGATGGCGATATCATTGCAGCAAATGGTATCACTGGTGAAGTAATCATCAATCCAACTGAAGAGCAAGTAGCAGAATTCAAGGCAGCGGGTGAAGCCTATGCCAAACAAAAGGCTGAATGGGATTTGCTGAAAGATGCTGAAACAGTAACAGCTGACGGAAAACATTTTGAACTGGCTGCAAACATCGGTACACCTAAGGATGTCGAAGGTGTCAACGCTAATGGTGCAGAAGCTGTCGGGCTTTACCGTACTGAGTTTCTTTATATGGATTCGCAAGATTTCCCAACAGAAGATGAGCAATATGAAGCTTACAAAGCTGTTTTGGAAGGCATGAATGGTAAGCCAGTTGTTGTCCGTACAATGGATATTGGCGGGGACAAAGAGCTTCCTTACTTTGATCTTCCAAAAGAAATGAATCCATTCCTTGGATTCCGTGCGCTTCGTATTTCAATTTCGGAAACAGGAAATGCAATGTTCCGCACACAATTACGTGCACTTTTGCGTGCATCTGTTCATGGGCAATTGCGGATCATGTTCCCAATGGTTGCTTTGTTGACTGAATTCCGTGCTGCAAAAGGTATTTTAGAAGAAGAAAAAGCTAAATTGCTTGCAGAAGGTGTGGCAGTTGCGGACAATATTCAAGTTGGTATCATGATTGAAATTCCAGCAGCAGCAATGCTTGCTGACCAATTTGCAAAAGAAGTTGACTTCTTCTCAATTGGTACCAATGATTTGATTCAATACACAATGGCTGCTGACCGTATGAATGAACAAGTTTCTTACTTGTACCAACCATACAATCCTTCTATCCTTCGCTTAGTGGATCGAGTGGTCAAAGCTGCTCACGCTGAAGGCAAGTGGGCTGGTATGTGTGGTGAAATGGCAGGTGACCAAACTGCTGTTCCACTTCTAGTTGGTATCGGTCTGGATGAGTTCTCAATGAGTGCAACATCTGTTCTTCGTACACGTAGCTTGATGAAGAAATTGGATACGAAGAAGATGCAAGAACTTGCTCAACGTGCTCTTACAGAATGTGCAACGATGGAAGAAGTTCTTGAACTTGAAAAAGAATATCTTGATTTTGAATAATATCGAAACGGAGACCATGGTCAATTAAGACAATTGGAATCTCAATTACTGAAAGAGGGCGTTGTTGTCCTCTTTTTTATATTGCAGATAATTTAGGTTTTCCATGCTCCTTTTCACTTCCTTTTGGTCATTTCTGCTATAATGTTAATTATGAATAACTTGATTCAATCAAAATTAGAATTGCTGCCGACTAGTCCAGGTTGCTATATTCATAAAGATAAAAATGGCACCATTATTTACGTAGGCAAGGCTAAGAATTTGCGCAATCGAGTGCGCTCTTATTTTCGTGGGAGTCATGATACTAAAACGGAAGCACTGGTGTCTGAGATTGAGGATTTTGAGTTTATTGTCACGGAGTCTAATATTGAAGCCTTGCTGCTTGAAATCAATCTAATCAAGGAAAATCAGCCTAAGTACAACATCATGCTCAAGGATGATAAGTCCTACCCTTTTATCAAAATTACCAATGAGAAATATCCACGTCTAATTATTACGCGTCAGGTCAAGAAAGACGGTGGCTTGTATTTTGGTCCTTATCCTGATGTAGGTGCTGCCAATGAAATTAAGCGTCTGCTGGATCGAATTTTCCCTTTTCGCAAGTGTACCAATCCGCCTGAGAAGGTTTGTTTCTACTACCACATCGGACAGTGCCGAGCTCACACTATTTGCCATAATGAGCAGCATTTTTTTCAAAATATGGCTCAGGAAGTAGCAGATTTCCTCAAAGGTCATGATAATAAGATTATTGATGAATTGAAAGGAAAAATGACTAGTGCTGCTGAAAAGATGGAATTTGAAAAAGCGGCTGAATACCGAGATTTGCTTCAAAGTATTGCGACACTTCGCACCAAGCAACGAGTGATGGCGAAGGATTTGCAGAATCGGGATGTCTTTGGCTATTATGTGGACAAAGGATGGATGTGCGTACAGGTTTTCTTTGTCCGTCAAGGAAAACTCATTGAGCGAGACGTGAATATGTTTCCTTATTACAATGATCCCGATGAGGATTTTCTGACCTATATTGGTCAATTTTATCAGGAAAAATCTCATCTGATTCCCAATGAAATTTTGATTCCATCTGATATTGATGAAATAGCTGTTCAGGCTGTGGTGGATACAAAAATTCTCAAGCCTCAACGAGGAGAAAAGAAACAGCTGGTCAATCTGGCAATTAAGAATGCTCAAGTTAGTTTACAGCAGAAGTTTGACTTATTAGAGAAATCTGTTGAAAAAACGCAAGGAGCAATTGAAAATCTAGGCCGGCTCCTCAATATTCCCACTCCAGTTCGGATTGAGTCGTTTGATAATTCCAATATTATGGGAACTAGTCCTGTTTCAGCTATGGTGGTCTTTGTCAATGGTAAGCCTAGCAAGAAGGATTACCGCAAGTATAAGATCAAGACTGTGGTAGGGCCGGACGACTACGCGAGTATGCGAGAGGTCATCAAGCGTCGCTATAGTCGGGTCATTCGTGACGGGCTGACGCCACCAGATCTGATTGTCATTGATGGTGGGCAAGGCCAGGTCAATATTGCTAAAGAAGTTATCCAGAATCAGTTGGGTCTGGATATTCCCATCGCGGGATTGCAAAAAAATGACAAGCACCAGACCCATGAGTTGCTCTTTGGCGATCCTCTGCAAGTCGTAGAACTGTCCCGTAATTCTCAGGAATTTTTCCTCCTCCAGCGCATCCAAGATGAGGTGCACCGCTTTGCCATTACCTTCCACCGCCAGCTGCGGTCTAAGAATTCCTTCTCATCGCAACTCGATGGTATCGAAGGCTTGGGGCCAAAGCGCAAGCAAAATCTGATGCGACACTTTAAATCCTTGACCAACATCAAAAAAGCCAGCGTGGATGAAATTGTCGAAGTGGGTGTACCGCGAAAAGTAGCGGAGGCTGTGCAGGAGAAATTGAGCAAATCTACAGATAAAAAGATAACCAACTCCTAGATTTTAGGGAAGCAACTTCATCAGACTATTTCTCGTGAAAAACCTCTGCAAGCTCTTCCAATTTATGGTAAAATGAAATTAGTATAATAAGAAAAGGAAAGTCCTTATGAAATTTCTTGAATTAAATAAAAAGCGTCATGCAACGAAGCATTTCAATGATAAAGCAGTTGATCCGAAAGATGTGCGGACGGCGATTGAAATTGCAACTTTAGCGCCAAGTGCTCACAATAGCCAGCCTTGGAAATTTGTAGTTGTGCGTGAGAAAAATGCAGAGTTGGCTGAGATTGCTTTTGGTGCAAACAAAGACCAAATCACAGAAGCACCTGTGACGATTGCTCTTTTTACAGATACAGACTTAGTTAAACGCGCTCGGAAAATTGCTCGTGTGGCTGGGGTCAATAATATGTCCGACGAATTGTTACAATATTATATGCAAAATTTACCGGTTGAATATGGGCATTATTCTGAGCAGCAAAAAAGCGATTATTTGGCTTTAAATGCTGGTTTGGTGGCAATGAATCTTGTTTTGGCTTTGACTGACCAAGGAATTGGTTCCAACGTTATCCTTGGATTTGATAAGTCGAAAGTCAATCAAGTGCTAGATATTGATGAACGCTTCCGTCCAGAACTTTTAATTACCGTTGGTTACACAGACGACAAACGGGAGCCAAGTTATCGTTTGCCAGTGGATGAGATTATTGAAAAACGTTGATAGAAAGGAATCTGATTTTATGACGATTGATTTTAAAGCAGAAGTTGAAAAACGTCGCGATGCTCTGTTGAATGACTTGTTTAGCCTTTTGGAAATCAGCTCCGAGCGAGATGACACGAAAGCAGATAAAGAACATCCTTTTGGGCCTGGACCTGTTAAGGCTTTGGAAAAATTCTTAGAACTAGCTGCGCGTGATGGCTATCCAACGAAAAATGTTGACAATTATGCAGGGCATTTTGAATATGGCGAAGGAAAAGAAGTGCTTGGAATTTTTGCGCATATGGATGTTGTGCCGGCTGGAAGTGGCTGGGATACAGATCCTTATACGCCAACTATCAAGGACGGTAAATTATTTGCGCGTGGTGCGAGCGATGATAAAGGGCCGACGATGGCTTGCTATTATGGACTGAAAATTATCAAAGAATTAGGCTTGCCGACATCTAAGAAGGTTCGTTTTGTAGTTGGTACAGATGAGGAATCCGGCTGGGCTGATATGGACTATTATTTCAAACACGTTGGTCTGCCAGAGCCAGACTTTGGCTTTTCGCCAGATGCAGAATTTCCGATTATCAATGGTGAAAAAGGAAACATCACCGAATATCTTCATTTTGCAGGGGAAAATGGCGGAGCTACGCACTTGCATAGTTTTACTGGCGGAATTCGTGAAAATATGGTTCCTGAATCTGCAACAGCAGTGGCATCAGGAAATGTGCCAAATCTTGAAGATAAATTAGATGAATTTGCAAAAGAACATGGACTTCGATTTGAATACCAAGAATTACCGAGTGGTCAAATAACAGTTACGATTGTTGGGAAATCCGCTCACGGAGCATCTCCACAATCCGGTGTCAATGGCGCGACTTATCTGGCGAAATTCTTGACCCAGTTTGATTTTGCAGATTCTGCTAAAAACTATCTTGAAGTGGCTGGAAACATTCTTTTAGAAGACCATGCAGGAAAAGCTCTGAAAGTGGATTATGTAGATGAAAAAATGGGTGCTCTTTCTATGAATGCAGGAGTCTTCCGCTTTGATGAGGCAAGTGATGACAACACCATTGCCCTTAATTTCCGCTATCCACAAGGAACCAATCCAGAAATGATCAAATCTAAATTGGAAAACTTGCCTGTAGAAAACGTGACATTGTCAGAGCACGAGCATGTTCCTCATTATGTTCCAATGGAAGATCCACTTGTGACAACGCTTTTGGACGTGTATGAAAAGCAAACAGGTCTGAAAGGTTATGAGCAAATCATTGGTGGAGGAACGTTTGGTCGTCTCTTGAAACGCGGTGTTGCTTATGGTGCTATGTTCCCAGGCTATACAGATACCATGCACCAAGCAAATGAATTTATAGATGTAGAAGATCTTTTCCGTGCAGCAGCTATTTATGCTGAAGCAATTTATGAACTGATTAAATAAAACAGGTAAACTCAGCTAGAAATAGTTGAGTTTCTTTCAAAGAAAGAGAACAATTATGATTTACACAATTACGAGTGCGACAGGTCAATTGGGGCAAAAGGTTGTTGCTGAAGCACGAAAACATTTAAATTCTAATGAAATTCGGCTATCTGTTCGAAGTCCCAAAAAAGCAAGTCAATATGTAACAGCAGGGATTGATGTTAGAGCAGCTGATTATTTAGATGTGAATTCTATGGTCGAGGCTTGGCGTGGAACGGATGTTTTGATTTACATTCCAAGTATTTCCCATCCAAGCATTGTGCGTGTGCCAGAATTTGAAAATTCGGTCATTGCAGCAGAAAGAGCTGGAGTTAAGCACTTTATCTTTGTTGGATTTTTCGCCGATCAAGTCAATAGTCCATTTCACATGGCAGCTTTCTTTGCTTATGCAAATACTCGTCTAGCGTCGGCTGGATTTTCTTACAGCATTATCAAAAATGCTATGTATGCTGATCCATTGGTGCCTTATTTACCTGAGTTAATAGAGCGCAAGGCTGTTATTTATCCAATGGGAAATGCCAAAATGAGCTTTATTTCACGGGAAGATAGTGCAGAAGCCATTGTCAAACTGGCTATGTCACCTGCCTTGCAGGGAAAAACGTATGTTTTGACTCAAGAACGCAATTACACAATGTTGGAGCTGGCTAATCTTTTGTCCGAGGTTTCTGGTCACGAGATTGGCTACCAACCAGTGGCGGTTGAGGAATTTGCTGCCATTTATGATCAACCAAAAGGTTTCGGTGTTGTGCTGGCTTCTCTTTATCAAGCTGGAAGTCAAGGCTGTCTGGATATTGTGACAGATGATTTTCGGACAATCACAGGACGGCAGGCAACTGATTTGAAAAGCTACATGAAGAAGAATTATCAAAAATAGAGGCAAGGAATGGAAACGTTAGAAGACATTAAGAAAGCTATTATGGTTGATCCACAAAATCAAGTATATACAGAGCGAGGAATTGAGCCACTTTTTGCAGCGCCTAAAACGGCACGTATTAACATTGTCGGTCAAGCACCGGGCATCAAAGCGCAGGAAACGCGCTTGTACTGGAATGATAAGAGCGGTGATCGCTTGCGTGAATGGATGGGGGTTGACTATGATACCTTTTATCATTCTGGCTATTTTGCTGCGATTCCAATGGACTTTTATTTCCCAGGTCATGGAAAGTCAGGAGATTTGCCACCGCGCAAGGGCTTTGCTGAAAAATGGCATCAGCCGATTTTAGACTTGCTGCCGGATCTTGAATTGACTGTTCTTATTGGCCAATATGCTCAGAAGTATTATCTTCATCAAAAGGGAACTGTAAAGTTAACCGATACGGTAAAACATTATCAAGATTATTTGCCAGAATATTTCCCACTTGTTCATCCATCTCCACGAAATCAAATCTGGCTGGCCAAGAATCCTTGGTTTGCAGAAACCGTAATCCCTGATTTAAGGGAACGGGTACAAAAGATTATTTCATAGAGTGGAGCAAAAGTTAATCATTTAAAAGTTTTTGATTTTGTTGCTCCACAGTGGTTCATTAGTACGGAAGCGCCTAATGAATTTCTCCAAACCGCTGCGCTTTGCAAGCATAACGCATAAATAATAGAAGCTAGGTATTTTTTCCAGCTTCTTTTTTAAAACAAAATCTTTGACAAAAAAGGTTCTATATAGTAGAATAATCATAAACTTCTATATCGTATATTTTAGAAAGAAGAAAAATGAGTAAAAAAGTAATCAATGGTGGGTTTTATATCGGGAAAATTCATCGTTTGTCCAATCGACTGATGAATCACATTTTGTTAGAACGAGGAATTCAAGCCTTTAATGGAGAGCAGGGGCGCATTTTGCATGCGCTTTGGCAAAAAGATTGTCAAAGTCAAACCGAATTATCAGAGCAGACAGGCTTGACACTCAATACTCTTACGAAAATGATTGATCGAATGATTAGCATGAACCTTGTAGAACGGTATTCTTACGAAAAAGATAAGCGCAAAAAGATGATTCGCTTGACGGGCTATGCCAAAGGTCTGCAAGATGAGTATAATGCGATTTCTAAGGAAATAATTGAAATCTTTTACAGCGGATTTTCTGACCTAGAAATTGATGAATTTGAGACTTATTTGGAGCGTATCGTGGCAAATTTAACCAAGCCAAGAAAGGATGAAGCATGAACGAGTTAATCAAATTAGTGACCAATCAATGGCAGTTTCTATTTAGTCTGGTGTGGGATCATATCTGGATATCGGGCTTGTCTATCTTGCTTGCTTTAATTTTGGGAGTTGGGCTTGGAATTTTCATCAGTTTCAAAAAAAGCTGGGTTGGAGTCGTTATTGGTTTAGTGAATATTCTTTATACAATTCCCTCCATTGCACTTTTAGGGATTCTGATTTCGATTACGGGGATTGGTAACAAGACAGCAATTGTAGCACTAACCTTATATGCTCTGTTACCAATGGTACGGAGTACTTATACAGGCATTTCTGGTGTTGACCCGCTTCTCATTGAAGCAGCAGAAGGAATGGGTTCTACACGCAAGCAGATTTTAACCAAGGTGCAACTGCCCCTTGCCTTTCCGGTTATGATGGCAGGTTTTCGCAATATGGTGACGATGACCATTGCACTAGCCGGGATTGCCTCTTTCGTCGGTGCTGGTGGTCTGGGGGTTGCAATCTACCGTGGGATTACAACCAATAATCAAACCCTAACCTTGGTCGGAAGTATTTTAGTAGCTTTGTTGGCACTGGTCTTTGATTTTCTCCTTTCTTTGATTGAAAAATCAATCTTAAACCATAAAAAAGTATCCAAAAAATGGTTGGTTGTTTTAAGTTTCATAACTTTTTTGACAGCAGGAATAATCGCGTTTTTCCAAATGAATCCAATGGGTGGAACGGTCAAAATTGCGACCAAGCCACAGACAGAAAACTATATCTTAGGGGAAATGCAAAAGCAAGTTATTGAAGAATACACCAATCTGAAGGTCAAAATGACCAAAGGTGTTGGTGGTGGGACAGCTAATATTCACCCGGCTATGTTGAAAGGTGATTTTGATATTTATGCTGAATATACTGGTACAATTTGGGAAGTTATTCTCAAACAATCAGGTTCTTATGATGAAAGTCAATTTAAGATACTTGAAAGTCAATATCGAAAAAAATATCGGTTAGAATGGGTAAATACATTTGGATTTAATAATACGTATGGTTTGGCAGTTCGTAAGGATATTGCAGAAAAATACAATATCAAAACCTTTAGTGATTTAGCTAAAGCAAGTCCCAATTTAACTTTTGGCGCAGAGTATGACTTCTTTGGTCGAGAAGACGGTTTTGCCCGATTGCGATCAACCTATGGTATGAAATTCAAGTCGCAAGTGGACATGGATAGCGGACTGAAATATCAGGCAGTTAAATCTGGTAGAG
>NZ_KV811145.1:143716-170147 GCF_001813035.1 Streptococcus sp. HMSC071H03
TTGCTCATGACTATCTTGTAGAGAAAGGAATTTTGAAGAAATGATTGAATATAAAAATGTCAGTAAATCATATGGAAATCAAGACATTATTAAACAATTGGATTTGAAAATTGAAGACGGTGCCTTTCTGACGATTGTAGGGACTTCTGGCTCAGGCAAAACGACATTGTTAAAGATGATAAATGGTTTGGTCAAGCCGAATCAAGGGCAAATCCTTATCAATGGTCAAGATGTGCAGGACACGGATTTGATTGAATTGCGGCGAAACATCGGTTATTCTATTCAGGGAAACGGCTTGTTTCCGCATTTGACAGTTGCTGAAAATATTGCTTACGTCTTAAATTTGCAAAAGAAAAGTCAAGCAGACATTGACCGGATTGTAGATAAAAAATTAGCTATGCTAGGCTTGGAAAATGATTTGAAAAATCGTTATCCGTCTGCTCTTTCTGGTGGACAGGCTCAACGAGTGGGGATCGCACGTGCATTAGCTGCAACGCCTAATATTTTGCTAATGGATGAGCCGTTTGGAGCAGTGGATGCTATTACTCGCTATCAGTTACAGCGTGAATTAAAGTTACTGCATGAAGAAACCGGAATTACAGTTGTGTTTATCACACACGATATAGCAGAAGCTTTGAAACTAGGTACGAAAATCCTCGTTTTAGATAAGGGAGAAATCCAGCAATATGGCACGCCGCAGGAAATAAAAATGCAGCCTGCAAATGATTTTGTCAAAAAATTACTAGAATTAGCAAGCTAAGGAGAAGTTCTATGAATCAAAAATGAAAGCCATGGTGATTTATGAGCCTGGTGGTCCAGAAAAATTTGTTCTAGAAGAACGAGAAATCCCGAATGTAAAAGCAGGCTGGACTCTAGTCAAGATTAAAGTTTTTGGTATCAATCATTCAGAAATTGTCACTCGGAAAGGTCTATCTCCAACTGTTCAATTCCCTTGTATTTTAGGAATTGAGTGTGTAGGACAAGTAGTTGAAACGACAAGGAGAGATTTGCAAGAAGGACAAAAAATAGTCTCTATCATGGGGGAAATGGGACGTGCTTTTGACGGTTCTTATGCTGAATATGCTCTACTTCCAAATGAGCAGATTTATCCCGTAGATAGCCAATTACCTTGGTCTGAGTTAGCAGCAGTACCAGAGACCTATTATACCGCTTTTGGCTCTTTCAAAAATCTGCAGATAAAAGAAGGAGATTCAATCTTAGTCCGAGCTGCGACAAGTGGTGTTGGATTAGCTTTCTTAAAATTGGTAAAGGCGCAATTCCCACAGAATCGTGTAGTTGGCGTAGTTCGTTCTCTTGCTAAAAAAGATTTGCTTCAACATCAAGGTTTTGATGAAATTATTTTAAATGAAAGAGGAGTTTTGCAAACTGAGGAAAAGTTTGATAAAATCCTTGAATTAGTTGGTCCGGCTACTTTAAAAAATTCATTTGACCATATTCAAAGTGCAGGAATTATCTGTAATACTGGTCAATTAGGTGGCAAATGGTATGTAGAGGAGTTTGACCCAATCGTAGAAATAAAAAATAATAGTTTTTTGACGAGTTTTTATTCAGGCAATGTGAGCCAGCAGCTTTTTGATGAACTTTTTAGCTATATTGATGTTTACCAGATAAATGTATCTCCTCAACGAATCTTTTCGTTAGAGCAAATCCTAGCAGCCCATTCTTATATCGAAAGTCAAGTGGGATTTGGTAAAATGGTCGTCTTAAATGATTAACTAGAAAAATTAAAAGTGTGCAAATTGCATGCTTTTTTGAATTGACATACAGTATATCTATGCTTATAATGAAAATTAGAAAATTCTATAAATGAGGCGATACAGATGAAAAAAGAATTGGGATTTTATTAGTAGCGAGTTTGCTTCTTTTGACAGCTTGTGGGGAAAAGAAAACGAATGTGGAAACGAAACAAGAAGGAAAAGCAGCATCTGCAAAAGTTGCGTCCTCTGAGCAAGCAAAGAAAAAAGCAAAAGTTCATTATAATGGTTCTTACTATAGTGTAAAAGGAAAATACGATGAAATTGTCATCGCAAATAAACATTATCCATTATCTTCAGATTACAATCCTGGTGAAAATCCTACTGCTAAAGCAAAATTGCTGGAGTTGATTGCTGCTATGCAGCGCGAAGGCTATCCTATCAGTCATCAATATAGCGGTTTCCGTAGTTACCAAACGCAGGTTACTCTTTATCAAAATTATGTCAATCAAGACGGGAAAGAAGCAGCAGATCGTTATTCTGCTCGACCTGGCTATAGTGAACACCAAACAGGCTTGGCTTTTGACTTGATTGGCACAGACGGAAATTTAGTAACAGAAGAAAAGGCGAGTCGATGGCTTTTGAAACATGCAGCCGAATATGGTTTTGTCGTGCGCTATCTAACTGGGAAAGAAGACAAAACTGGATATATGCCAGAGCAATGGCATCTGCGTTATGTTGGGAAAGAAGCAAAAGCGATTGCGGATTCAGGACTATCTTTAGAAGAATATTACGGTTTTGCTGGGGGAGATTATAAGGATTAAAGTTGAACACAAGGAGACAATGCACATGAAGATTTATACAATGACCCCTACTATTGATGTCGTGGAAACACCTGTTGAAGAAACTAGTCGTATCATCCGTCACCTTCACTTAGGAGAAGGAAAAATGATTCCTGAACACAAGGCTGATGTTTTGGTGACTGTTGTTTGTCTAGAAGGAAAGGTTGATTTTACAGCATCTGGTCAAACCGTTCAACTTGTTCCCGGAAGTTTTTTAACCATGGAACCCAATGAACTTCATAGTTTATATGGTGTGAAAGATAACCATGTATTGGTTATTCAGCAATTAAAATACTGAATGTGAAAAAAGGTAAAACTTGGAAGTCATACTGTCGTAGATTCCAAGTTTTTTTGATTATATAAAAAAACCTTTCCCAAAATTGGAAAAGGCTTATTATCAACATTCTTTGTAATGTAAATACGATTTTTATTTGAGACCGTATTTTTTGTTGAAACGATCCACACGTCCATCTGCTTGAGTGAATTTTTGACGTCCAGTATAGAATGGATGTGAGTCTGATGAAATTTCCACACGGATCAAAGGATAAGTGTTTCCATCTTCCCATTCAACAGTTTCGCTAGAATACTTAGTAGAACCACTAAGGAATTTGTAGCCAGTTGAAGTATCCATAAAGACAACAGGACGGTATTCAGGATGAATATCTTTTCTCATTTTTAAAAATTTCCTTTCTGCCATGGTCTCTCTGCGAGCCATAGATTCGTTACTTTGATAGTTTACCAAATTCTAGCGGATTTGACAAGCCTTTTCTACCAAATTATTTTCTTTTTGCCAATTCTTTCAATTCTTGATAAACTTCTTCGATTTCTTCTTTGGAGTAAGCATTGGCACCACTGGCAAGAGGATGACCGCCTCCGTCGTGTTTTTTAGCTACTTCATTAATCGGGATAAATTTACTCCGCAACCGAACGCGATAATTGCCATTTTCTTGCTCAACAAAAATTCCCCATAATTCAACGCTGTCAATACGCCCCGGAGCTGAAACGATAGCAGAAGTGTCAGCATCTGTTAAATGATTGGCTTTGAGAAGTTCCTGAGTTAAAATGACACGAGCTGCACCATTTTCATCGACTTCTAAATGGTCATAAACATAGCCTTGAAGTTTAGCGATTTGATAGCTGAAAGAGTCCATTTTTCGAGCTAAAGCAGCAAAATCAAAGGGATACTCGCGAAGTTTACTTGCGACAGCCATTGTGCGGGCAGTTGTGGCAGGATATAGGAAACGTCCTGTATCACCGACAATTCCAGCATAAAGCAATTTAGCAGAATAATCATCTAGTTTCAGTTTATTTTCCAATGCAAAGAGAGCAATTAATTCACTAGCACTACTAGAGCTAGTATCCACCCAAGAAATGTCTCCGTAAATGTCATCGTTTGGATGATGATCGATTTTGATGAGAAAATCTCCTTTGTTGTACCGTTCGTCATCAATCCGAGCAGTATTTGCTGTATCACAAACAATCACTAAAGCATGTTTGTAATCATCGTCTGAAACATCATCCATTTTGGCCAGCCAAGCAAGAGTTGGTTCAGTTTTTCCTGCTGCTTTAATCTTTTTCTCTGGAAAATTGACTTGAAGTAATTTTTTTAAACCGACTTGACTTCCTAATGCATCGGGATCGGGCCGCATGTGACGATGGATGATGATTGTATCATATTCTTTAATTTTATGTAAAATTTGTTTGAAAATTTCCATATTCTAACCTCCACTCTACCTTCTATTTATTGTATCATAAGGTAGCTATTTTAAAAAGTAAAAGTGAGGAGCAACCAAACTTCAAGAGATTTCAAGTGCAACTATTTGTTCAATATGTTATAATAAATTGATAGAATTTTTTGGAGGAAATTATGGCGTTAGCAAAAATTGTATTTGCGAGTATGACAGGAAATACAGAAGAAATTGCAGATATTGTAGCTGATAAATTAAAAGAACGTGGTTTAGAAGTAGATATTGATGAATGCACAACGGTTGATGCAGAGGAATTTCTAGAAGCAGATATCGCAATCATTGCTTCTTACACATATGGTGACGGAGAGTTGCCTGATGAAATTGTTGATTTTTATGAAGATTTAGCTAGTCTTGACTTGACCGGAAAGATTTATGGTGTTGTCGGATCGGGCGATACATTCTATGATGAGTTTTGTAAGGCCGTAGATGACTTTGATCGTGCTTTTGCGGCAACAGGTGCTGAAAAAGGTGCTGAAAATGTCAAAGTCGATCTATCAGCAGAAGATGAAGATATTGAAAATCTGGAGAAATTCGCTGAAGCATTAGCCGAAAAAGTACGGTAATCATGTAAGAAGGCTGGGAAATTTTCCTAGTTTTTTTTAGCTTAATTTATTATATTTTAGGCATATATTCTGACATTTCTAATATAGAATAGTATAATAAGAGAAGAGAATTTGTATCAATGGGAGGAATGAGATGACGAAAGAACGAGATTATGCCTTTGGATTTCATGACGATGTGAAGCCTTTGTTCTCGACAGGCAAAGGTTTAACAGAAGAGGTTGTTCGTGAAATTTCTGAAATTAAAAATGAGCCGCAATGGATGTTGGATTATCGCTTGCGTTCTTTAGAGTTGTTCCATAAATTGCCCATGCCTGATTTTGGACCAGATTTATCCGGCATACGATTTGATGATATTGTCTATTATCAAAAATTAAGTGGGGATCGGGCTAGAAGTTGGGATGAAGTGCCAGATGAAATAAAGAAAACCTTTGAGCGTCTGGGGATTCCTGAAGCAGAGCGTCAATTTTTGTCAGGGGCTGTTGCTCAGTATGAATCTGAAGTAGTCTATCACAATATGAAAGAAGAATTTGCCAAGCAGGGCATCATCTTTACCGATACTGACACGGCAGTACAAGAATATCCGGATTTGGTCAAAAAATACTTTGGAACAGTCATTTCTAATGCAGAGCACAAGTTTTCCGCTTTGAACAGTGCTGTTTGGTCAGGTGGCACATTTATCTATGTTCCTAAAAATGTTCAATGTCAGGTGCCGGTTCAGACATACTTTCGTATCAATGGAGAGAATGCCGGTCAATTTGAACGCTCGCTCATTATCGTAGAAGAGGGTGGCTCTATTCAATACATTGAGGGCTGCACAGCGCCGACTTATACGACCAATAGTCTTCATGCTGCAAATGTAGAAATTATTGTTAAAAAGGATGCTTTCTTCCGCTATACAACGATTCAAAACTGGTCGGACAATGTTTATAATCTGGTGACCGAGCGTGGAACGGTTGAAGAAGGCGGTACTCTGGAATGGATTGACGGAAATCTAGGCAGCAAGGTTAATATGAAATACCCTTGCAGCATTTTGAATGGTCGTAATGCAAGAACTTCGGTCCTTTCTATGTCCTTTGCTAATTATGGTCAGCATTTGGATGCAGGCTGTAAAGTTTATCACAATGCGCCAAAGACTTCTAGCACATTGATTTCCAAGTCTGTTGCCAAAGACGGAGGTAAGACAGATTACCGCGGTCAAGTCCGTTTTGGCAAGAACAGTGCTGGTTCAAAGTCTCACATTGAGTGCGACACGATTCTTATGGATGGTGAATCCAGCTCAGATACCATTCCGTTTAATGAAATTCACAATTCAAATGTTGCACTTGAACACGAAGCTAAGGTTTCTAAGGTTTCAGAAGACCAGCTTTATTACCTTATGAGCCGCGGTATTAGCGAAGAAGAAGCAACTGCCATGATTATCAATGGCTTTATGGAGCCAATTACCAAAGAGCTCCCAATGGAGTACGCAGTTGAGCTCAACCAGCTCATCAACATGAGTATGGAAGGTTCTGTAGGATAAAAATAAAAACAGTCGTGAGGCTGTTTTTTTGTGCTCCTAATTGAAATAAGAGAAAGAAAAAAGCACCGAATCGGTGCTCACTTTTCAAGTTGGATACGGACAAAGCCTTATTTTAACTTGCTGTGCTGTTTCGAATGGTTCCAAAACCGTTCTGAACGCAAGCAACTTGCTAAAGAGGTTTTACAGCTGTGCTGTTTCGAATGGTTCCAAAACAAAATAAAGTTGTATACGACAAATACCAAGGTTTTAGAGCTGTGCTGTTTCGAATGGTTCCAAAACCATCATGAGACAGTTACCTAAAGCTATTAGGTTTTAGAGCTGTGCTGTTTCGAATGGTTCCAAAACACAATACACTTTAATCATAGGACTTGCAAAATTTTTCAATCGTGCTATAATACTTTTTAGAGACATATCGCTGACTGGAATCTTTTAGAGAGCGCGTGGAGCTGAAAATCGCGCAGAGGAAGGCAGTTGAGACTACTCTGTTAGCTTTTATGCAAACATAAAACGGTGGCTACGTTAGAGCCAATCAGAGGTGTCAACAAACTTTTTTGTTGTACATGAATGAAGGTGGAACCACGTTGCGACGTCCTTTTCGGGATGTCGTTTTTTTTATTTTGTTGAAGGGAGAAAAAGTTATGCTCTATATGATTGGCGGATCACCCTGCAGCGGGAAATCAACGCTCGCTTCCCTTCTTGCTCGGAAGTACGATTTGCTTCATATCAAGCTGGATGATTTGGTAGACGAGATGATGAGTCAAGCAAGTGTAGACTCACGACCGATTTGCCTTCTTAGACAGGACAGAAATCCGGAACAAATCTGGATGAGAAATCCAGAAGAGATGGCAGATGAAGAATGGCGCTTTTATGAAGAGATTTTTCCTTATGTGAAATCTTGCTTGATAAAAGATCAAGACAAAGCCCTCTTGGTGGAGGGAGCAGGGCTTCTGCCTCACCTGATAAAAAGTCTTGAAGAACCAGCGGTTTCCTATCTATGCTTGACTCCGACAGCTGATTTTCAGAAAAAGCATTATAAACAGAGAGAATGGGTTCCTTATGTCTTAGAGGGAACATCCAATCCTGAGCAAGCTTTTGAAAACTGGATGCAGCGGGACATTCTGTTTGCCCAAATGGTGCGGAAGGAAGCTCAGAAATTAGGCTATCCCAGTCTCATGACAGATGGTAGTCGATCGGAAAAGGAGACTGCTGAAAAGATTGCCAGGCTCTTAAAATTGCCCAATACAAATAAAATAGATATTAAAGGAGAAAACTATGATTAAGATTACTTTCCCAGATGGCGCTGTTCATGAATACGAAAGTGGCAGCACAACTTTTGATATTGCTCAGTCTATCAGCAATTCCTTGGCAAAGAAAGCCTTGGCTGGTAAATTCAACGGCAAACTCATCGATACCACTCGTCCTATCACAGAAGACGGTAGCATCGAAATTGTGACACCTGACCATGAAGATGCTCTTCCTATTTTGCGCCATTCGGCTGCTCATCTCTTTGCCCAAGCTGCTCGTCGTCTCTTCCCAGACATTCACTTGGGTGTCGGTCCAGCTATTCAGGACGGATTTTACTATGATACAGACAATACCGCAGGACAAATTTCCAACGAAGATCTTCCTCGTATCGAAGAAGAAATGAAGAAGATTGTCAAGGAGAATTTCCCGTCAATTCGCGAAGAAGTGACAAAAGATCAAGCGCGAGAAATTTTCAAGAATGATCCTTACAAGTTGGAATTGATTGAGGAGCATTCAGAAGATGAAGGTGGTTTGACAATCTACCGTCAAGGTGAATATGTGGATCTCTGTCGTGGACCTCATGTCCCGTCAACTGGACGTATTCAAATTTTCCATTTGTTAAATGTAGCGGGTGCTTACTGGCGTGGAAATAGCGATAATGCTATGATGCAACGGATTTATGGTACAGCTTGGTTTGATAAGAAAGATTTGAAAAACTATCTTCAAATGCGTGAAGAAGCGAAGGAACGTGACCACCGTAAGCTCGGTAAAGAGTTGGATCTTTTCATGATTTCTCCTGAAGTTGGGCAAGGTCTTCCATTCTGGCTTCCAGATGGTGCGACTATTCGTCGTATCGTAGAGCGCTATATTACAGACCGCGAAGTCAATGACGGCTACCAACACGTGTATACGCCACCGCTTGCAAGTGTGGATTTATACAAAACTTCTGGTCACTGGGAACATTACCAAGAAGATATGTTCCCGCCAATGGATATGGGAGACGGTGAACAATTTGTTCTTCGTCCGATGAATTGCCCACACCATATTGAGGTTTATAAAAACCATGTTCATTCTTATCGTGAGTTACCTATTCGTATTGCGGAACTTGGTATGATGCATCGCTTTGAAAAATCAGGTGCACTTTCAGGACTCCAACGTGTTCGTGAAATGACCCTAAACGATTCTCACTTATTTGTCATGCCAGAGCAAATTCAAGAAGAATTTAAACATGTGCTGGATTTGATGATTGACGTTTACAAAGACTTTAATATCACAGATTATCGTTTCCGTCTGTCTTATCGTGACCCGAATGACAAACATAAATATTTTGATAATGATGAAATGTGGGAAAATGCTCAACGCATGTTAAAAGGAGCAATGGATGACTTAGGTTTGGACTACTTTGAGGCAGAAGGCGAAGCTGCTTTCTACGGTCCTAAATTGGATGTCCAAGTAAAAACGGCTCTTGGGAATGAAGAAACCCTTTCCACTATTCAATTGGACTTCTTGCTACCAGAACGTTTCGACCTTCATTATGTCGGAGCAGACGGTGAAGAGCATCGTCCAGTCATGATTCACCGTGGTATTGTATCTACTATGGAACGCTTTATTGCTTACTTGATTGAAACATACAAAGGTGCTTTCCCAACTTGGCTTGCTCCTCATCAAGTGACGGTTATTCCGATTTCTAATGAAGCACATGCTGACTATGCTTGGAAAGTGGCGAAAGAACTGCGCAATCGTGGTGTCCGCGTGGATGTTGATGAACGCAATGAGAAAATGCAATACAAGATTCGTCAAAGTCAAACCCATAAAGTTCCTTACCAATTGATTGTAGGGGACAAGGAACAAGCAGACGGTACAGTAAATGTTCGTCGTTATGGTAGCAAACAAACGCATACAGAAACAGTTGCAGAATTTGTAGACCATATTTTGGCTGATATTGCTAGAAAATCACGCTCAGATGATAGTGAAAACTAAGCTAGAAAAGATGTATATTAAAAACTCTATCTCTAATTGGGAAAATCCCTTTTAGAAATAGAGTTTTTTCATTTTATCATTGCCAAGCGTCATAATCAAAGGTTTGTAAAATCGTATCGGTCATTTCTTCAGGTGTTTCTTTAACTCCACTTGAAATCCAAAGTGAGATAATGCCCTCTACACTAGATAGAAAAACTTCAAGCGCATATTTTTCAGAAATGGTGAAATTTTCTTTTAAAAAGTATTCGGTTTGAAGTCTGTGCTGTTCGTTCGTTAAAATGCTAAGCATAAACTCACGGATTGTTTCACGGAAATTGAGGTAATGACTTTGAGAAACGGCATAAATCAGGTCATGGTTTTGTTGGAGATAGCTTAGATTGGCAATGAGTAGGTCGCGCGTGTTTGTCGTTTCTTCAAAATTTTTGCGCAATTGGGCGATAATTTCTCCTTTTAGCGTTTCGATTAAATCGTATTTATCAAGATAGTGAAGGTAAAAAGTTCCACGATTGATACCTGCCCGCTGGCAGAGTTTACTAACGGAAATTGTTTCAAATTTTTCTTCTAACAAGAGTTGAATGAGAGTTTCTCTGATGTGTTGTTTAGTTGATGTTTGCCGATTTTGCATCATAATACTCCTTAAATGAACACTCTGTTGATGATTGATGATTGCCTTTATGTTAAGTCTATTTTATAATAAAGATAGGATCTAATCAACAGCTTGTTTATTTAATTGGACATGGAAACTGAAAGAGGAAAAGACGATGGCTTATATTGAAATGAAGCATAGTTACAAACGATATCAAATGGGAGACACAGAAATTATTGCCAACAATGATATCTCTTTTGACATCGAAAAAGGAGAATTGGTCATCATTCTTGGAGCTTCTGGTGCTGGAAAATCGACGATTCTGAACATTCTTGGTGGAATGGATAGTAATGACGAGGGAGATGTCCTGATTGATGGGCAAAATATAGCGCATTACAACGCTTATCAACTGACAGACTATCGGAGAAATGATGTTGGTTTCGTCTTTCAATTTTATAATTTAGTTCCTAATCTGACGGCGTTAGAAAATGTTGAGCTGGCTTCGGAAATTGTTCAAGATGCACAGGATGCAGCAGAGGCGTTAGCAGCAGTTGGTTTGGGAAATCGGCTGCATAATTTTCCTGCTCAATTATCTGGCGGCGAGCAGCAACGGGTTTCCATTGCGCGTGCCGTGGCAAAAAATCCTAAAATTTTGCTTTGTGATGAACCAACAGGTGCGCTAGATTATAAAACAGGTAAGCAAGTACTGCAAATCCTTCAAGATATGTCGCGCAAGCAAGGTGCGACAGTGATTATCGTGACTCACAATGGTGCGTTAGCTCCGATTGCAGACCGCGTGATTCGTATGCATGATGCACGGATTCAGTCCGTGTGTTTGTATGAACATCCTCAAGATATCGCAAGTCTAGAGTATTAGTGAGGAGTGGTGATATGAAAAAATCCATTCTAAATAAGGATATCTGGCTCTCTTTTCGTCAGTCCAAAGGACGCTTTCTGTCCATTATGTTTTTGATGATGTTAGGTTCTTTTGCGCTAGTAGGACTGAAAGCAGCCAGTCCAGACATTGAAAATTCAGCCAATCGTTATCTTTCACAGATGAAAATGATGGATTTGGCAGTGATGTCAGACTATGGTGTTAGCAAAGCTGACCAAAAAGAACTGAATACAATCCCAAATGCACAGGTAGAATATGGTTATTTTACAGATACGGTGATTGGCGATAGTTCAACTTCTGTTCGAGTTTTTTCTCAGACAACTAATATTTCTAAGTTCAAGCTTGTCTCAGGTCATTTTCCAACCAAGGAAAATCAAGTGGCTTTGGCTAGTTTTTATCAAGGAAAATACAAGATTGGCGATAGCATTACTTTAAACGAGGAAGGAACCAATGAGTATGCTTTGAAGCAGCATACCTTTACGGTGACGGGATTCGTCAATTCAAGTGAATTGGCTTCGACGATTTCTCTTGGCAATTCTAACTCAGGGAGTGGGACCTTATCTGCTTATGCAGTGGTGATGCCAAAAACATTTCAAAGTTCAGTCTATACAGTTGCTCGTTTGAAGTATGACGATTTAAAAACACTTAATTCTTTTGGAGATTCCTATCGAAAAAAGGTAAAACAGTATGAAAATGAGCTGGAAAAGCTAGTGCTGATAATGGGGAAAATCGTTTATCAGAGATAAAAAAACAAGCACAGACAAAAATTGCGGAAGGCGAAGCAAAAATTCGAACTTCTCAACAAGTATTGGCAGATGTCAGACAGCAACTAAGGACTGCGCAGGACCAAATTGATCAAAAAAGAGCAGATTTAGAGGCTGCTCAAGGTCAGATAACTGAAAAAGAAAGCTTGCTGGCGCAAGGAGCTGCTCAAATTGCACAGGCTGAACAAACTTTAGCAAGCTCAAAAGCAAAATTGGATACAGCCACTGCTCAACTTTCTTCAGGTTGGGCACAATTGAACCAAATGAAAACCCAATTAGATCAGGCAGCTAGTCAGTTGTCTGCTGCAAAAGAAAATGTAACAAATACTCAAGCTACATTAGCCATAGCGCAGGCGGAATTGGAAAAAGGTCAAGTTCAATTAGCAGCAGCTAAAGTGGATTTGCAGACCAAAATAGCTGCGCTACAAGCACAAGGAATTGATCCAGCAACAGTGCCTGAAATTGTGGCAGCACAAACTCAACTAGCACAAGAAGAAGCAAAATTAAATCTTGTCCGTACAGAACTGGAGCAAAAGCAGGCTGAATTTCAAACTGGACTGTCGCAGTACAAAAGCCAAGAAGCGCTTTATCAAGCAGGACTTGCCCAATACCAATCTGCAGCTGAGGCATTGAATGCGAAACAAGCTGAATATGATGCAGGCTTGGCTCAATATCAAAGTGGTCAGGCAACCTTAAAAAATAAACAAGCTGACTACCAAGCAGGTCAAGTCCGATTAGCACAAGCAAAACAACAAATCGCAGACGGTCAGGCACAATTGGACCAAGCTCAGGCAACATTGAACGATAAAAAAACTGAATACGAAAAGCAAAAGAAAGATGCTGAAACAAAAATAAAAAATGGGCAAGCAGACATTCAAAAGGCAAAAGATGAAGTAGCTGGTTTGTCTGTACCAACCTACCGTGTGTATACACGTCGGACATTTCCAGGAGCTGACGAGTACACAACAACGGGGAATCGTGCTTATGGCATCTCAGCTGTAGGGAATGCTTTCCCGATTGTACTGTATCTGGTAGCTGCCCTTGTAACGGTAACGACAATGACGCGTTTTGTCAGCGAAGAACGCACAAATGCAGGTGTTTTAAAAGCTTTGGGTTATCGGAACCAAGATGTCGTTAAGAAATTTGTCGTCTATGGCTTGGTTTCAAGTTTGTTAGGTACAGTAATGGGAAGTTTGTTAGGTACTTATTTCTTACCCTACATCTTAGGGAAAACGATTTTTAAGACATCAACTTATCCAGCTTTGCGATTAAACTTTTATTGGGAAATCAGTCTCATTGCTCTCGTGTGCTCGGTCTTGTGTGGCGTTGTACCAGCCCTTTATATTGCTCACAAAGAATTGAAAGAAAAACCATCTCAATTATTGTTGCCCAAGGCACCTACCAAAGGCTCAAAAATCTTGCTAGAGCGGATTGACTTCATCTGGCGTCGGCTTAGCTTTACGCAAAAAGTGACGGCTCGAAATATCTTTCGTTACAAGCAAAGAATGCTGATGACCATTTTTGGTGTGGCAGGCTCCGTCGCCCTCTTATTTGCCGGTTTGGGGATGTCTTCTTCCATGGAAGGTATGGGAAATCGGCAGTATGGAGAAATTATCAAATACGATGCGGTCATTTCGCAAAAACATCATCTCAAATCAGACGAGCAAGCAGCAATCAATCATTTATTAGCAGATAAAAAAATAGCTAAAAAACGCGGTATTTATCAAGAAACATTTACCAAAAAAATCAAGGGTGCTAAAGATGAACAGTCTCTCGCGTTATTTGTGACAACAGGCAAGGATTTTCATCATTTCATAGAGTTATATGATAGTCAAAGCAAAGCGAGCTTGAACTTGTCTTCGCATGGAGCGGTCATTTCTCAGAAATTAGCAACCATTATGCATGTTTCTGTTGGAGATACTTTTGAGGTGACATCCGATGAAGGAAAACGCTATAAAATCAAAGTTTCTGGTATCACTGAAATGTACGCAGGGCATTTTATCTTTATGAATCAGGACTATTATCAAACGGTATTTGCTCGTAAGTTCCAAGAAAATGCTTATCTGATAAAATTGAAAGATTCCTCTAGCAAAAATGTGCAGGATACCGCAGCAGCCTTCATGAAATTAACTGGTGTGCGAGCAGTCGTACAAAATACGGGGATTTTGGAACAAATTGATGTCATTGTCAAATCTCTTGGCTTTGTAATGCAGATTTTAACTGTTGCCTCTATTTTACTAGCCATTGTGATTCTTTATAATTTGATGAATTTTAAAGTTGAAGAGCGGATTCGAGAATTATCAACGATTAAAGTATTGGGATTTCATAATAAAGAAGTCACGCTTTACATTTATCGAGAGACCATTCTTTTGTCTGTTATTGGTATTATTGTAGGCTTGTTTTTAGGAAATATTTTACATCGCTCCCTTTTAGAGACGATTGCCCCAGACGCCTTTCTTCTCAATCCGGCAGTATCGGTGTTTGTATATCTTGTACCAGTCTTTTCTATCATCATGATTTTGATTGTCTTAGGCTTTATGGTCAATGCAATATTGAGGCGTATTGACATGTTGGAAGCGTTGAAGTCGGTAGATTGATGAGGCAGTAAAACTTTCACTCAAACTTGGGAGTGGAAGTTTTTTCTTGGTTTGTTATAATATTTTATAAAGGACAGATGAAACGGTACAATGAAACGAAAAATTGCTTTATTATCAGATATTCATGGAAATGTAACGGCATTAGAAGCTGTTTTGGCGGACGCTAAAAAGGAACAGGTGACCGATTACTGGTTTTTGGGAGATTTATTGGCACCGGGAACGGGTCGAAGGAAGATTCTCGACTTAATGGCTACTTTACCAATCAGTCTCCAAGTGCGGGGAAATTGGGAGGATAGCATTTGGAATGCCCTTCATGGGAAATTAGATATCAGTCGCCCTAGTCATTTATATATGGTTTGTTTATGCCAGTATCTTTTGGAAGAAGTCACACCTGAAGAACTGAACCGATTGTATGAATTGCCTTTGCAGCTTTTGACAAAAGTTGGCGATTTAGAAATTGCTGTGACTCATCATTTGCCAGATAAAAATTGGGGACGAGAGTTGATTCATATTGGTCAACAAGAGAATTTTGATCGTCTGTTTGAAGGTAACAATTGTGCCATTGCCATTTATGGTCATATTCATCAGCAATTTCTTCGTTATGCGACGGGGGGACAGATGATTATCAATCCGGGATCTATCGGTCAGCCGTTTTTTCTAGATGCTTGTTTGCGAAAGGATCTGCGAGCTCAGTATGCTATTTTAAAAATTGATGAACAGGGATTAGCAGATGTCGATTTTCGACGAGTGGCTTATGATGTAAATAAAGAACTGGAAATGGCGAGAATATTGAAGTTGCCTTATTATGAAGTGTATTACGAAAGTTTAGTCAATGGAATTCATCATACGCATAATCATGATTTACTTCGGGCGATTAGTGAGCGAGAAGATTATGTTGCACATCTCAAGGAGTTTTTAAGAAGTAACACTTGAAGTTACAACATAAATAAAGTATACTAGTAATAGAATCAGCAAATGAAAGGAGTTTTACATGCAAATTTCGAGTCGTTTCACCATTGCCACGCACATGCTGACTGTTATAGCACTAGAATGTCAAGAACATAAGGTAACTAGTGATTTTTTAGCTGATAGCGTTGGAGTAAATCCTGTCATTATTCGCAAGACATTATCACAGTTGAAAAGCGCAGGCTTGATTTCCGTTGCGCGTGGAACGGGCGGAGCTATCATCAGGAAAGATTTAAAAGACATTACCCTTTTAGATGTCTATCAAGCAGTAGAAAGTCTAGGCAAATCTGGGCAACTCTTTAGCTTTCATGAACATCCCAATCCGTCTTGTCCCATTGGCAGAAATATTCATTTCGTTTTAGATGATAAATTATCAGAAATTCAAGTAGCAATGGAAAAAGAACTGAGTAAAACCAGCCTTGCAGATGTCGTTGCATCTGCCCAAGAAAAGATAAAAAAACAATCCATTTCGTAAGAAATGGATTGTTTTTTGGAGAAAAAGAGGATCTAAAAATAACAGTTGATTTCATAATCAAGAAAAACTTGCTGATAATCATAGAGGTCTTCCGGATGTAGAGCTTGCACATTTTCCATTTCATAAGAACGTTTTAGTAATTTATATTTATTTTCACCGAATTGATGAAAAGGTAAGAGTTGTACTTGGTCAATAGATAATTTTTTAAATAAAATAGCAAATTGTTCGGCATCTTCTAGAGAGTCATTAAAGCTAGGGATAACAGGAATACGCAGGACAATGGTTTTTTGTTGCGAAAAAGCATAATGAATATTTTTGATAATTAGTTCATTTTTGACCCCTGTGACTTTGCGGTGATTGATGGTGTTGTAATGTTTTAAGTCAGTATAGATAAAATCTACATACTGGAGCAAATCAACGAATTTGTTATGATCTACAAAGGCTGTCGTTTCAATCGCTGTATGGATACCTTTTTCTTTGGCAGCTTTAAGGATTGCTTTGGCAAATTCAAACTGAGCAAAGATTTCTCCACCAGACAAAGTCAGGCCCCCACCTGATTCTTCATAAAATTCTCTATCTTTGAGAACTTCTTTGATAATCTCTTCAACGCTTTTTTCCTCTCCCATGGTGATAGTCTTTTTGCTAGAAGCGTCTAACATGGGCTCAGGTTTAAATTTCTGAGATTCTGGATTGGCACACCAAGGACAGCGTAAGGGACAGCCTTTTAGAAAAACAGTTGTCCGAATTCCTGGTCCGTCGTGAATACTAAAATGTTGAATATTAAAGATGATTCCTTTTTCTGCACTCATGATGTACACTCTTTTCTTGCTTATTTTCTTTTATTATATCAAACAAACGAAAGAAAAACAATTACGAATGAAACTATTTTTTATTTTATTTATTCCTTAAATTCTGTTAAAATAAAGAATGAGGTGAATAAGATGGAACGTTTAGATGAAATCGTTAAGCTCGTTTCGGAGTTTGAAAAAATTGATGTTAATACTTTATCTGATAAATTAAAAGTCTCTAAAGTAACGATTCGGAAAGATTTGGATAAGCTGGAAATGAAAGGCTTGCTTCATCGGGAGCACGGTTATGCGGTCTTAAATAGTGGTGATGACTTGAATGTCCGGCTTTCTTTTCATTATGATACCAAGCGAAAGATAGCACAAGAAGCGGCAAAAATTGTTGCAGACAATGAAACGATTATCATTGAATCTGGTTCAACTTGTGCTCTGTTAGCTGAAGAAATCTGTCGTACTAAGAAGAACGTGAAAATTATTACAAATTCTTATTTTATCGCAGACTATGTGAGAAAAGTAGATTCTTGCAAGATTATCTTGCTAGGCGGTGAATTTCAGAACGATTCGCAAGTTACGGTCGGTCCTTTACTTAAGGAAATGATTCAATTTTTCCATGTAGAACATGCTTTTGTAGGGACTGATGGCTATGATGAAGAGCTTGGTTTTACAGGTAAGGATTTAATGCGTAGCGAAGTGGTGCAATATATGTCGGAAGCATCTGATAAAATGATTGTGTTAACAGATTCGAGTAAATTTGATAAAAGAGGGACTGTCAAGCGCTTTGGTTTGAAACAGGTTTCGCAGGTGGTAACCGATCAAGCTATTCCGACAGCCGCGGTTCAACGCTTAAAAGCAGCCAATATCAAATTGACTCTAGTCTGATAAGTAGAGGGAGATAAGATGAAAAGTGAAAGAAAAAGGCTATTAGCTAAGATTGCTTATCTTTATTATGTAGAGGAGAAAAGTCAGGCAGAAATTGCAGCAGAGACAGGGATTTATCGGACAACTGTGAGTCGTATGCTGGCTGAAGCTAAAAAGGAAGGCATTGTCAAAATCGAGATTGAAGCCTTTGATACGCGTTTGTTTCATTTAGAAAATGTAGTGAAAGAGAAGTATGGGTTAAAAGGACTTGAAATCGTAGCAAATCAAGTGGATGATTCACCTTCTGATTTGGAGCAGCGGTTAGCTCAATCAGCGGCAGGAATGCTTCGGGGGATGATTGATGACAATGCTAAAGTTGGATTTTCATGGGGAAAGAGTCTTAGTCTCTTGGTAGAACACTCGGGCAGTCGGCACTTGAATAATGTGCATTTTTTTCCATTGGCTGGCGGACCTAGCCATATTCATGCTCGTTATCATGTTAATACCCTCATTTACAGTATGGCTAATAAATACCATGGGGATTGTCGCTTTATGAATGCGACGATTATACAGGAAGACGAGAGCTTAGCAAAAGGAATTTTATCTTCTAAATATTTTGAGGACTTAAAAAGAAGTTGGCAAGAACTAGATGTGGTTGTTGTTGGTATTGGCGGACAAGTGGATGAAAAGAATCGGCAGTGGTTGGATATGCTGACGGCTGAAGATTTTCGTACAGTGGAAAATGAAGGAGCTGTCGGAGAAATTTGTTGCCGCTTTTTTGATGAAAATGGTGAGTTGGTTGATGAACAGTTGCAAAATCGAACAGTTGCTATTTCTTTAGATTATTTAAAAACAGTTCCTCACAGTCTGGCTTTCGCCTATGGTCGTCAAAAAGCTGCCGCTATTTTGGCGGTTTTACGTGCTGGGTATGTCAACCATTTAGTTACAGATGAAGCAACTATTTTAAAAGTGTTGGAATTGGATAATAGTGCAGTTAATTAGTAGTTTATAAAAGTTCTCCTTTTCCTCATTATTTCATTTTCAAAAGGTCAAGAATAATGATTCTGACCCTTTTTATTTTACTTGATAAGCACAAATGTGCGATAAATATAAAAAAAGAGAATTTGTTCAGTGATATATTGACGGAATAAGAGAAAGATGATAAATTTGAGTTACAAACAAAAATAAAACGCTTTCAAATAAAAGAAAGATATATTTTGTAAATAAAAATAGGAGTAACGTTAAATATGGAAGTGATTGTAGCTGATCAAATCATTATGGGGTTAATCTTGCATGCTGGGGATGCCAAACAGCATATTTACCAAGCTTTGTCATTAGCAAAAAATGGTGAGTTTGAAAAGTGTAATGAATATCTAGAATTGGCAGATCAGGCATTATTAGAAGCTCATAATCTTCAAACGGAGTTTTTGGCACAGGAAGCGGGGGGAACAAAGACAGAAATTACAGCTTTGTTTGTCCACTCTCAGGATCATTTGATGACCAGTATTACAGAAATTAATCTTATCAAGGAAATCATTGACTTGAGAAAAGAATTACAAGTGAAAAAATAAATCATCAGGAGGATGAAGATATGATTAAAATTGGGTTGTTTTGTGCAGCAGGTTTTTCAACAGGAATGTTGGTCAATAATATGAAAATAGCTGCGAAAGAAGCTGATTTAGAGGTTGAGATTGATGCTTATTCTCAGGCCAAGTTAGCAGATTATGCACCAAACTTGGATGTTGCTTTGTTAGGACCACAAGTAGCTTATACTTTGGATAAGTCAGCTGCCATTTGCGAAGAGAACCATATTCCAATTGCGGTCATTCCAATGGCGGACTATGGCATGCTAGATGGTAAAAAAGTATTGAATCTCGCTTTGGGGCTTTTGGAACAAAAACAAGGAGCTTAGTTATGGCTAAAATAGATACTCAAAAAATTATTGCGCCGATTATGAAATTTGTCAATATGCGCGGTATTATTGCCTTAAAGGATGGTATGTTGGCAATTCTGCCCTTGACAGTTGTTGGAAGTATCTTTCTGATTGTAGGACAGTTACCATTTGAAGGCCTCAATCAGGCGATTGCAGGCATTTTTGGAAAAAATTGGACCGAGCCGTTTATGCAGGTTTACTCAGGAACTTTTGCGATTATGGGTTTGATTTCCTGTTTCTCCATAGGATATTCTTATGCTAAAAATAGTGGTGTAGAGCCGTTGCCGGCAGGTGTGTTATCTGTGTCTTCTTTCTTCATTCTTTTAAAATCTTCTTATATTCCAGAAAAAGGTGAAGAAATTACAGACGCAATTGCCAAGATTTGGTTTGGCGGTCAGGGGATTATTGGAGCCATTATTATTGGTTTGGTTGTCGGTAGTATCTATACCATGTTTATTCAAAAACATATTGTTATTAAGATGCCAGAGCAAGTTCCTCAAGCGATCGCCAAGCAATTTGAGGCTATGATTCCAGCTTTTGTGATATTCTTCCTTTCCATGGTAGTCTATATTCTTGCTAAAATGCTGACAAAGGGTGGTACTTTTATCGAAATGATTTACGGTGTGATTCAAGTACCGCTACAAGGATTGACTGGTTCCCTTTACGGTGCAATCGGTATTGCCTTTTTCATCTCTTTCCTATGGTGGTTTGGTGTACACGGACAATCTGTTGTCAATGGTGTAGTGACCGCTCTCTTACTTTCAAATCTGGATGCTAATAAAGCCTTGCTTGCTGCTGGAAAGTTATCTGTTGGAAAAGGTGCTCACATTGTCACTCAGCAATTCTTGGATAGTTTCCTTATTTTGTCTGGTTCTGGTATTACTTTTGGTTTGGTGGTAGCCATGCTCTTTGCAGCTAAGTCTAAACAATACAAAGCACTAGGAAAGGTTGCTGCTTTTCCAGCAATCTTTAATGTCAATGAACCAGTTGTGTTTGGGTTTCCAATTGTTATGAATCCCGTCATGTTCTTGCCTTTTATTCTTGTACCTGTTTTAGCGGCTGTAATTGTTTATGGTTCTATAGCAATTGGCTTTATGCAGCCATTTTCAGGGGTGACCTTGCCATGGAGTACACCAGCTATTATTTCTGGTTTCTTAGTAGCAGGATGGCAGGGTGCTCTCATCCAAGTTGTCATTTTAGCTATGTCCACTCTCATCTATTTCCCATTCTTTAAATTCCAAGACAATCTTGCTTACAGTAATGAACTGAAAGCGGAAGGATAAACTACATTGTATCACTGTAAAGAAATTATTTTAATGTTGATTGAGCACAAATGTGCAAAAAATCTTTAATTTGATAATTGATTATAAATGATTGAATTTTTGCATCTTGCGTGCTACAATAGTTACGAAAGAAATAAAAATAATTTCATAAGAAAGGTTGTGCTGTGATGACTAATGTAAAAGAAATAGAAAAAACGACTATACAAACAAGTTATTTTGGTAGTTTAACGGACCGAATGAACAAGTATCGGGAAGATGTGCTGGACAAGAAACCTTATATTGATGCTGAACGTGCTGTTCTTGCAACAAGAGCTTATCAAGAGCATAAAGAAAAGCCAAATGTTCTGAAGCGTGCTTATATGCTTAAGGAAATTTTGGAAAATATGACGCTTTATATTGAAGATGAGACCATGATTGTTGGAAATCAGGCTTCATCTAATAAAGATGCACCTATTTTCCCAGAGTATACTTTAGAATTTGTACTCAATGAATTAGATCTTTTTGAAAAGCGCGACGGTGATGTTTTCTATATTACAGAGGAAACCAAAGAACAAATCCGGAGCATCGCTCCCTTCTGGGAAAACAATAACCTCCGTGCTAGAGCTGGGGCTTTACTTCCAGAAGAAGTTCAGGTTTATATGGAAACTGGCTTCTTTGGCATGGAAGGAAAGATGAACTCTGGTGATGCTCACTTGGCAGTCAACTATCAAAAATTGCTTCAATATGGTTTGAAAGGTTTTGAAGAAAAAGCTCGGGCAGCTAAGGAGGCCTTGGATTTGACAGATCCGGCTAGTATTGATAAATATCATTTCTATGATTCAATTTTCATTGTAGTGGATGCTGTGAAAGCTTATGCGGATCGTTTTGTCAAATTAGCTCAAGATATGGCAGAGTCTGCAAGCCCAGAGCGCCGTCAGGAATTATTGGAAATTGCTCGAATTTGCTCCAAAGTGCCTTACGAACCAGCGGAAACGTTTGCTGAAGCTATTCAGTCTGTCTGGTTTATCCAGTGTATTTTACAGATTGAGTCTAATGGTCACTCCCTCTCTTATGGGCGCTTTGACCAATACATGTATCCTTATGTTAAGTCGGACTTGGAAGCTGGTCGCGAGACGGAAGAAAGCATTGTCGAACGCTTAACCAATCTTTGGATTAAGACGATTACGATCAATAAAGTACGCAGTCAGGCTCATACTTTCTCATCTGCTGGTAGTCCTTTGTATCAAAATGTGACAATTGGTGGACAAACACGTGATAAAAAAGATGCTGTAAATCCCCTTTCATATCTGGTTTTGAGATCTGTTGCACAGACGCATTTGCCACAGCCGAACTTAACAGTTCGCTACCATGCTGGTCTAGATGCTCGTTTTATGAACGAATGCATAGAAGTTATGAAACTAGGTTTTGGAATGCCTGCTTTCAATAATGACGAGATTATTATTCCGTCCTTTATTGCCAAAGGCGTTTTGGAAGAAGATGCATACGACTACAGTGCTATCGGCTGTGTGGAGACAGCTGTGCCAGGTAAATGGGGTTATCGTTGCACGGGAATGAGCTATATGAATTTTCCTAAGGTGCTTCTCATCACTATGAACGATGGAATTGATCCCGCATCTGGCAAGCGTTTTGCACCAAGCTTTGGTCATTTTAAAGACATGAAGAGCTTTGCTGAGTTGCAAACGGCTTGGGACAAGACTTTGCGCCACTTGACTCGTATGAGTGTCATCGTGGAAAATTCTATCGACCTGTCTCTTGAAAGAGAAGTGCCGGATATCCTCTGCTCAGCTTTGACAGATGATTGTATCGGACGCGGTAAGCATTTGAAAGAGGGGGGAGCTGTCTATGACTATATTTCTGGTCTCCAAGTCGGTATTGCCAATCTATCAGACTCACTAGCAGCAATCAAGAAGCTAGTCTTTGAAGAAGGAAAACTGACTCCAGCTGAACTCTGGCATGCGCTTGAAACGGACTATGCAGGTGAGCGTGGCAAGGAAATTCAAGAGATGTTGATTCATGATGCACCGAAATATGGTAATGATGATGATTATGCGGATAAGCTGGTGACTGATGCTTACGATATTTATGTGGATGAAATCGCTAAATATCCAAATACCCGTTATGGACGCGGTCCAATTGGCGGTATCCGCTACTCAGGAACATCTTCTATTTCAGCCAATGTTGGTCAAGGTCGCGGTACTTTGGCGACACCAGATGGCCGCAATGCAGGGACACCGCTCGCTGAAGGCTGTTCTCCATCTCACAATATGGACAAGAATGGTCCGACTTCTGTATTGAAATCTGTTTCTAAATTGCCGACAGATGAAATCGTTGGGGGGGTTCTGCTCAATCAAAAAGTGAATCCTCAGACCTTGTCTAAGGAAGAAGATAAAATTAAATTGATTGCTTTACTTCGTACGTTCTTTAACCGTTTGCACGGTTATCATATTCAATACAATGTTGTTTCTAGAGAAACCTTGATTGATGCGCAAAAGCATCCTGAAAAACACCGTGATTTGATTGTGCGTGTTGCAGGATATTCGGCATTCTTCAATGTACTCTCAAAAGCAACACAAGATGATATTATCGGACGTACAGAACACACATTATAAAAGAGGTCCAGTTTATGGAATTCATGCTTGATACATTAAATGTAGAAGAAATAAAAAAATGGTCGCAAGTTCTCCCCTTGGCAGGAGTGACTTCTAACCCGACCATCGCTAAAAAAGAGGGAGAGATTGATTTCTTTAAACGTATCCAAGAAGTTAGAGAAATTATTGAGGAAGCTCCTTCCATTCATATTCAGGTTGTTGCCAAAGATTATCAGGGAATTTTAAAAGATGCAGCTGAAATTCGCAAACAGTGTAGTGGAAATGTGTTTGTCAAAGTACCTGTAACCCCTGAAGGTTTAGCCGCTATAAAAGTTTTAAAAGCAGAAGGTTACAAGATTACGGCAACTGCTATTTATACCATTTTCCAAGGTTTATTAGCCATTCAAGCAGGCGCAGATTATTTAGCTCCTTATTATAACCGTATGGAAAATTTGAACATTGATTCAGATGTAGTTATTGGCCAATTGGCAGATGCGATTGCGAAAGAAGGTTCATCTAGCAAAATTTTAGCAGCTTCCTTTAAAAATGTAGGACAAGTCAACAAGGCTTTTGCTGATGGTGCCCATGCTATTACAGCAGGTGCGGATGTCTTTGAAGCAGCTTTTGCTATGCCGTCTATTTCAAAGGCAGTAAATGATTTTGCAGCAGATTGGTCATTCATTCATGGTAAAAAGTACATCTAATCTCCATTTTTGCGTAGGAAGAGGTATTTTATGAGAACTTTTGCAAGCCCTTCTCGCTATATTCAAGGTGAAGATGCCTTATTTGAAAATGTAAAACAGATTTTGAACTTAGGAAACCATCCAGTTTTGCTTTGTGACAACACTGTTTATCAAATTGTAGGAAAGAAGTTCCAATCCTGTCTTACTCGCTATGGACTTCATGTATTGCATGTCAGTTTTAATGGTGAAGCTTCGGATAATGAAATCAATCGGGTAGCTGCTTTAGCTGAAAAAGATGGAGCAGATCTAGTGATTGGTCTTGGTGGTGGAAAAACAATTGACAGTGCTAAGGCAATTGCAGATTTATTGGGAAATCCCGTCGTGATTGCACCGACTATTGCTTCGACAGATGCACCAACATCAGCTCTTTCAGTAATTTATACCGAGGAAGGAGCATTTGAAAAATATATTTTGTACACCAAGAACCCAGATCTTGTTCTAGTAGATTCAAAGGTCATTGCTCAAGCTCCAAAGCGCTTGTTGGCTTCTGGAATTGCAGATGGTTTAGCGACTTGGGTTGAAGCGCGTGCGGTTATGCAGGCAAATGGAGAGACCATGCTGGGACAAAGACAGACTTTAGCAGGCGCAGCTATTGCTCAAAAATGTGAAGAAACTCTTTTTGCAGATGGTTTACAAGCACTGGCTGCTTGTGAGGCGCAGGTGGTAACACCAGCTCTTGAGCATATCATTGAGGCTAATACGCTTCTCAGCGGTGTTGGTTTTGAAAGTGGTGGATTGGCTGCTGCTCATGCCATTCACAATGGATTTACAGCTCTGACTGGTGATATTCATCATCTGACTCATGGAGAAAAAGTAGCTTATGGAACGCTAACACAGCTCTTTCTTGAAAACCGTCCAAAAGAGGAGTTGGAAAAATATATTCGTTTCTATCAGAAAATTGGTATGCCCACGACCTTGGCAGAAATGTATTTAGAAAATGCCAGCTATGATGATTTGCTCAAGGTTGGTAAGCAAGCTACTATTGAAGGTGAAACCATTCATCAGATGCCGTTTAAGATTTCAGCATCTGATATTGCAGGTGCTATCCTAGCAGTCGATCGTTATGTAAACTCCTTATAAAAATAAAAAGAAACAAGTCCGATTAGATTGGACTTGTTTTTCGTGTAGTGATAGCTAAAAGTTTTAATCAGAAATAATAAACGCCTGATGCACATTGAAAATGTTATAATGATAATAAATGTGAGAAATAAATGCAAACTAGTGGAGTACAGATTGAGTAAAAAATTAGAAGATATGAGTTTAGAAGAATTATGGCAGTTGTTTCCCATATTTCTTGTAAAACATAATAAAGAATGGGCGGATTGGTATGATGAGGAAGCAACTGCTATTTTGTCCCTGATACCAGCTAAATATATAGTAAGAATATTTCATATTGGTAGTACTGCGGTTCAAAATATATGGGCAAAGAATATAGTAGATATATTACTTGAGGTTCGATTAGCAGAAGAACTAGAAATAGTGAAAAATATTCTTGTTGAAAATAATTGGCTATGCATGAGTCAAAGTACACGACGAATCTCATTAAATAAAGGATACACGGAGCAAGGTTTTGCAGAAAAAGTCTTTCATCTTCACATTAGAGTTGTCGGAGATAACGATGAACTGTACTTCAGAGATTACTTACGTGAGAATCATAATGTAGCGAAAGAATATGAGCATTTAAAGCTGAACTTATGGAAGAAATTTGAACATGATAGAGACGGCTACACTGATGCAAAGTGTAAGTTTATTAAACGATATACTAAAATTGCAAAAGAAAAATTTATAGGAAGATATTAAAATAGGTACGAGCGCTGTGATCGTGCTTTTTTACTTGCTTGAAATGTGGTAAAATGGATGTAACTAAAATATGAAACGAGTATAAAATGGCGAAAAAATCAAACGCAAATATTGGATTTGAAAAAGAGGTAGTGTATGCGATTTATATTGAAAATTATCTTATTCCCGATTAGTCTTATCTTATCAATTTTAACAACTTTTCTGACATTCTTGCTTGGCATAGGAACGGCGTTGTTGTATATCGTTATGATGTTGCATATTTGGAACATTAGCTTCTTTCAATCAAGGAAAAGTCGGAATAGGTATATCAGGATTGATTATCGGCTTCCTATTTAGTCCTTATGGGCTTCCGATGATAGGAGAAACAGTGATAGCGTTTATCAAATTAATAAATGATAAGATTAGGGCGATATAGATAAATTTGAATTTGGAGGGGGATAATCAAGGTGAATGAAATTAATGAATATGTTCGCGATAGTTTTTCTAAATCCGGCGATATTGTCATAAAATCTATGATGGGCGGAT
>NZ_KV811145.1:170247-180944 GCF_001813035.1 Streptococcus sp. HMSC071H03
ACTGCTTGCAGATTCCGAACTGCGTTATCCGTATGAAGATTCAAAAACCTTGATGCATGTATTTGATAGTTTTGATGATAAGGCTCTAATTCTGGAACTTCTGGATGGTATGTATGCTGAACTTCCGGAAAAGAAACCTGCGAAAGCCAGATGAGAAAGACAAATCTTAATTTATTAGATGAGAGTTAATTAGAAATTATGGAGGTAGTAATGAATAAGATTACTTGTATTTGTTTAGGTGTTAGCGATATGGAAAAGTCAATAAAGTTTTACAGAGATGGTTTAGGATATAAGACTGACTGTAAAGAAAATAATCCGCCAGTATGTTTTTTCAATACTCCAGGAACAAAATTTGAACTATTTCCTTTAGAACAATTGGCAAAAGATATTGATGAACATAACCCACCAAAGAGAAATGGATTTTCTGGAATTACATTAGCGTACAATGTTGAACAAAAAGAAGATGTTGATAGTGTAATTGAATTAGTACGAAATGCTGGTGGAAGAATTGTAAAAGAACCACAAGACACCTTTTGGGGTGGATATCACGCCTATTTTTCTGATTTAGATGGATATTACTGGGAAGTTGCATGGGGACCAAATTTTAAGTTTGACAAAAATGGACTATTGAAATTTTAGTAATTAAAGGAGATATAAAAAAAGGTATCAAGCAAAGAATACTTAGACTTTATTTTAGAACAAGTATCTGAATTAGATAATATTAGTTATAGAGCTATGATGGGAGAATTTATTATCTATTATAATGGAAAAATTATTGGCGGAATACATGATGGTAGATTACTTGTTAAACCTGTGCAGATATGCCAAATGTAGTGTATGACTTGCCGTATGATGGAGCAAAAGAAATAATTCTTGATTATAGTAGAATTTTGAACGAAAAAATTCAATTATGATAGAGTTAAAAAATGACCTTGTCCCTCTTGAACGAGGGAGCAAGGTCATTTTTGTTATCTCAGTATTCATTTGATAAGAAATTGTTTATTTCATCGTAGGGAAGAGCAATACGTCACGAATAGAAGTGACATCTGTCAACAGCATAATTAAGCGGTCAATTCCAATTCCGAGGCCGCCAGTTGGT
The DNA here is from genome assembly GCF_001813035.1 of Streptococcus sp. HMSC071H03. Taxonomy (NCBI): domain Bacteria; kingdom Bacillati; phylum Bacillota; class Bacilli; order Lactobacillales; family Streptococcaceae; genus Streptococcus; species Streptococcus sp. HMSC071H03. The sequence continues at coordinate 171,347 of NZ_KV811145.1, forward strand.
GGCATACCGTATTCAAGAGCTTCTACATAGTCGTAGTCGATACCAGTCGCTTCATCATCTCCGAGTTCCTTAGCTTTGGCTTGCGCTTCAAAACGCGATAATTGGTCAATTGGATCGTTCAACTCGGTAAAGGCATTGGCAAATTCGCGCCCAACGATAAAGAGTTCAAAGCGGTCGGTAAAGCGTGGGTCATCTGTATTTTTCTTAGCAAGAGGCGAGACTTCAACTGGATGCCCATAAATAAATGTAGGTTGAATCAAGGTATCCTCAACAAAATCTTCAAAGAAAGCATTGATAATATGACCGACTGTAAAATGCTTTTCAACCGTTACATGATGTTCCTTAGCTAGTGCAGTGGCTTCTTCGAGAGTCATTTCTTTCCAGAAATCAATGCCCGTCTGCTCTTTAATGGCTTCTAGCATATGCTTGCGTGCAAATTTGCGACCGATAAAGATTTCAGTACCTTGATAAGGGACGCTTTCAGCATCTGTAACGGCTTTAGCTGCACTTTGGATAATCCCTTCTGTCAAGTCCATGATATCCTCAAAATCCGCATAAGCCTGATAAGCTTCAATTGTAGTAAATTCAGGATTGTGAGTGGCATCCATTCCTTCGTTACGGAAAATGCGTCCCATTTCATAAACACGTTCCATACCACCAACAATCAGACGTTTTAAGTGCAATTCAGTTGCGATACGAAGTACCATATCAATATTTTGTGCATTGTGATGAGTAATAAATGGACGAGCAGCAGCACCACCAGCTTCATTATGTAAAACGGGTGTTTCAACTTCAAGGAAGCCTTGGTTATCAAGATAACGGCGAATTTCTGAAACGATACGACTGCGAGTTACGAAGCGTTCAAAGCTTTCCCGATTGGAAATTAAATCCAAATAACGCTTACGATAAATCGTTTCAACGTCTGTTAGTCCATGGAATTTTTCTGGTAATGGACGAAGTGCTTTAGAGAGGTGTGTGATGTGAGTTGCTTTGATTGACAGCTCTCCCATATCTGTGCGCATAACCTCACCTTCAATACCAAGGAAGTCCCCAATATCTGCCTTTTTGAAAATTTGATAATTTTCTTCACCAACAGTATCTTTTCTAACATAGATTTGAATTTGACCTTCACGGTCTTGGATATGAGCAAAACCGACTTTTCCTTTCCCGCGCTTGGTCATAAGTCGTCCCGCAATGGTAGCAGTTTCCGCTAATTCATGTAGTTCTTCTTTTGTTTTATCACTATATTTTTCTTTTAATTGGGCAGAATCTGCAGTACGTTCAAAACGTTTACCAAATGGATCAATACCTTGTTCTGCTAAAGCAGCCATTTTTTCACGACGAATCAGTTGCTGGTCATTTAATTCTTCAATATGTTCAGTAGTCATATTCTTCCTCCTAAAGTTTACCTTCCTCATTCTATCATAAATAAGGCAGAAATTCATCTATAAATAAAGAAAAACCGTGATTTTATACGCTCACAGTTTTAATTGCTTCTAAGTGGTCAACATTGTTCCAATCAAGAAGTGTAAAATGCTCAAAATCTTGTGTTTCAAGAATGGTGACACTTCCATTTGTAAGACCGCCCTGCTGGCGAAGTTGAGCAAAGTCATAACCTAATAACAAACGTAAAGAAGCGGTTAAATTCGCTCCATGACCAACAAAAAGAAGATTTTCATAAGATTGTCCTTTTTGTGATTTAATAAAGTCTATTGTACGTCGTGTAGTATTGTAGACTGATTCCGCACCAAAAATAGAGTTGTTAAATTTCGCTAGATTGTGACGGAAAGCTTCCATTTGGTGAGGATAGATAGCCGTAATCGTAGAAACCTTTTGTCCTTCTAGGGAGCCTAGTTGCCATTCACGCAACTCGGCATGTGACTCAATGACTTGTGAAAAATGATTTTCACTATTGATAATCTGTGCAGTTGCCATTGCGCGTGGTAAATCACTTGAAAAAATCTTGTCAAATTTAATGTGAGCCATGTTTTTTCCAAGCAAGTGCAATTCTTCAATAGAAGTCTCAAGCAGCGGTGAATCACCATTGGCTCCTTGAAAGCGTCCTTCTAAATTCCATTGAGTTTTCCCGTGTCGAACGAAGTAGAGTTTCATACAGTTTCCTTTCTATTTTGAATCCTCTTTTAAATCTGCAAAGGTCGCCTCGACAAAATGAGCTAAATCCTCTGCGTTAATTTCAATACTGTGTCCTAATTCTCCAGCCGATACAATAATAGTCTCATCTGTTAAAGCTGAATTGTCAATGTAAATAGGAAAGTGGTGTTTTTGACGAATGCCGACAGGATTATTTGCTCCGTGAATGTAGCCAGTCGTCTTTTCTAAATCTTTTTGCGGAATCATGCTTACTTTTTTGTTACCAGATATTTTGGCCAGCTTTTTTTCAGCTAGATGTTCTGTTATGGGCAAAATCCCAATAATTGTCCCTGTTTTATCGCCTGTTAGAGCCAATGTTTTGTAAATCTGTGAGCGCTCTATTCCTTTGGGCAATTGTCCTTCTAAAGCATTGATTTGAAGGCCTTTGTGAGGGATTTTTGCTTTTGTCAAAATTTGTTCTACAAGAGTTTTCTTAATTTTTGTTTTTTTAGCCATTATTTATACTTTTCCTCCAATTGGCTCATCCAAGCGCCCAGCCAAGTTCCTAATCCAAAGAAGAACGCAGCAGTAACGAAGGTGATGATAGAAGTATTAGCATAATGAATACTTTCGCTATTTCCAGGGTTTGGTACCAAGATGAGAACAGTACTAGATAAGACAATCCCAATGATAAAATGGTACACTTGAGAATGATAATTTTCCAAAGCATAATTCATGGATTTTGAAAAAATCACAAGTGCGAGGAGACCGCCAATTCCGATTGGTAAAAAGGTTCCCAAAATATCTAAAGATTTAAAACCGATTAGCATCGGGGAATACAGTCCCAAAATCAAGAGCAAATTTGAAGGACTTAAACCTGGAACGAGAATTCCCAGTGCGATAAGGGCACCAGCTAAAATAAAAGTCAAGAAATTTGCAGGTAACGTTCCAACGAAACTATTGAGGAAATAAAGGCAAATCCCAGAAATGAAAAAAGTGGCTACGAACCAAATAACATCAGTTCGGTCGCGATCAGATTCTCTGATAGATTCCTTTAGCAAGCTTGGAATCGTACCGATAATCGCTCCTGCAAATCCCCATAAAACAATGATTTTATAATGCTCTAAGAGATATTCAACTGGCAGGGAAAATAGTGCAATCCCTAAAACCATTCCAATACCAACAGGTAAAAAATAAAGTACATTTTCACGAAAATTCTCTTTTATATGCGCTAAAAAATAAATCATCCGCTCGTAAATCCCCAAAATAGTGGCTAAAACTCCACCAGATACCCCAGGGAGAATAAATCCTAGCGCGATGACAATTCCCTTAAAAATTCTGATTAACCAAGAAATCATTCATTACTCCCTAAACTTTTCTTTGTTAGTCATTATAACATATTTAGAAACAAGAAAGTAGTGATAACTGGACGAGAAGAAAAGAAAAACTCTGCAAAGTTTTCGATTCAAACTATTACAGAGTTATTATTTTCCATTACCAAATAATTTTTTAAATGTTTTTGTCTGATTTTTTAAAGGAGATAGCTGATTAAGATCGACATCATGTGCAAAACCACCAATTGAGCCTTGTGATGTGTATTGATGTAAATCGTATTTTAAGTCTGTCTTAGGGGCAGTGTTGTAATAACCGTCATTATAGCCGTAAGTTGGAATCCAAATAGCTGTGAATTTCTTAGTTGAGATACTGTGTTCTTCAAGGAAATAGGTTCCGACATAAATCCCGATGTTCTTAGCACCCAATGATGCTAACTTAGCGCGAAAAGCTTCGACACCAGCATTCATGTCATCCATAGTTTTTTCTTCAACATCTAGCCAGTAGTAGGTAGGTTTGTATTTTGAAGCGGCTTTATAAAAACTTTCGGCAGCTTTTTGCATTTCTTTCTTGTTGCTACCAGCCACATAAGCATAGACAGCGACAGGAATATTTCGTTTTTGAAATTCTTCTATGTGGCGTTGATAGGATTTATCAATTCCGTTTAAGTGTGTAGCTGCATTTTCTTTTTTTGCTTGTGCTCCGCTATGCACGCGTATAATGGCGCCAGAAACATTTTTTGCTAGTACGTCATAGTTAATATCACTTGGCAATTGCCAGCCGGACAAGTCAATGATTGGTTTATAGGCTTTGTCTGCTTCATCGGAATCTGAAGTATCAGTTGACTGAGAAGCAGCTGATGTTTGTGTAATAGCGTCCTTTTGCTGTTTAGTTTCCTTGTTTTCTGAATAATGCTTCGCTCCTAAAATAATCGCAATGAAGCTAACAAAGAAAACAAAGACAACAAGCGGTTTAATCCTCTTTCTCATATAATTTCATTTTAACGTAAAGTCAGATAAAAAGCAAAATAAACTAGTAGAAAATAAGTATTTGTCATCAAATTGAAATATTAAAGAAAGCGGTTTATTGGACATAATGGTGAAGAATGCTTATAAATCCTATTCATAAACTCAGCTTATTGTTCTTTTTTTAGTTAAAGTTTAGCCTAGATACTGCAAGGATTTAAAAAATACCGTTCGTCAAATACTTTTTTTTTACCCTGAAAAGTGGTATAATGTTCGGTGAAAATTTAATAATATTAGGTGAACTATGAAAATTGATAAACGCCACCTGCTGAATTATTCCATTTTGATTCCTTATTTGATTTTATCTATTTTGGGATTGATAGTTGTTTATTCAACGTCAAGTGCCACTTTAGTACAGGTAGGAGCAAATTCGCTCAGATCTGTTTTAAATCAAGGAATTTTCTGGGTAATCAGCTTACTTGCCATTGCTTTAATTTACAAAATAAAGTTAGATTTCTTAAAAGACAATCGACTGATTGTCATTGTTATTTTTGTGGAAATCTTGCTTTTAATTTTATCTCGCTTCCTTGGTGCCCGAATCAATGGTGCACATGGTTGGTTACGATTTGGTCCGATTAGTCTCCAGCCGGCTGAGTATTTAAAAATTATTCTGATTTGGTTTTTAGCACAGCGGTTTTCTCATCAGCAAGATGAAATCGCAACGTATGACTATCAGGCTTTAACACGAAATCAACTGATTCCACGCGCACTGAACGACTGGCGAATCCTAGTCGTTGTGTTAATTGGAATCGTAGCAGCGCTGCCTGACTTGGGGAATGCGACCATTCTTTTGCTGACGACCTTAATCATGGTAACGGTTAGTGGGATCGGTTATCGCTGGTTTTCAACTCTTCTTGGGATATTGGTCACTCTTTCCACAGTTGTTTTAACCAGTATTTGGCTCATTGGTGTGGAAAAAGTTGCTAAGGTTCCTGTGTTTGGCTATGTAGCAAAACGATTTAGTGCCTTTTTTAATCCTTTTAAAGATTTATCAGGCGCAGGTCACCAGCTAGCTAATTCCTATTATGCCATGAGCAATGGCGGTTGGTTTGGCTTAGGATTAGGAAATTCTATCGAAAAACGTGGTTATTTACCAGAAGCACAGACAGACTTTGTCTTTTCCATTGTTATTGAAGAATTTGGATTTATCGGTGCCAGCTTGATTTTAGCCCTCTTGTTTTTCCTTATTTTGCGGATTATCCTTGTGGGAATTCGAGCGAAAGATCCATTTAATTCTATGATGGCTCTTGGTGTTGGTGGAATGTTACTGACACAAACGTTTGTCAATATTGGAGGAATTTCCGGTTTGATTCCTTCGACGGGTGTCACCTTCCCATTCTTATCACAAGGTGGAAATAGTTTGTTAGTATTATCCGTAGCGATTGCTTTTGTTTTAAACATTGATGCCAATGAAAAACGAGAAAGTTTGTATAGAGAAATCGAAGAAACCAATCACGGTTTAAGAATTATTCGCTAACGTTAGATTGAGCAAAAGCTTATTGAAAGGTGTAGATTATGTCACTTCAAAAATTAGAAAATTACAACAATAAAGAAGTTATCCAAGAAGAAGTTACGATTTTGACGGACTTATTAGAAGAAGTTACAAAAAATATGTTAAGTCCTGAAACCTTTGAAAAAATCATCGCTTTAAAAGAATTGGCAGCAGTTGGAAATTACGAAGGATTAAATGAAATTGTTCAGAATCTGTCGAACAAGGAAATGTCCTATATTTCACGTTATTTTTCTATCTTGCCTCTTTTGATCAATATTTCAGAAGACGTTGATTTAGCTTTTGAGATTAACTATCAAAATAATGTGGGGCAAGATTATCTTGGGAAATTATCCACAACGATTGATTTGGTTTCTGAAAAGGAAAACGCTGCTGAAATTTTGGAGCATTTGAATGTGGTTCCTGTTTTAACAGCTCACCCAACTCAAGTGCAACGAACGACTATGTTGGATTTGACCAATCATATTCATGTCTTGTTGCGTAAATACCGCGATGTGCGAATGGGCTTGCTCAATGAGCAAAAATGGCACAATAATCTTCGTCGATATATCGAAATTATCATGCGGACAGATATGATTCGTGAGAAGAAATTAAAAGTGACCAATGAAATCACCAATGTGATGGAATACTACAATAGCTCTTTCTTGCAGGCGGTGACTAATTTAACAGAAGAATACAAGCGCTTAGCCAAACAGCACGGGATTGACCTGAAAAATCCTACCCCTATTACGATGGGAATGTGGATTGGTGGTGACCGAGATGGAAATCCTTATGTTACAGCTGAAACATTGAAAAAATCCGCTTTGACACAATGTGAAGTGATTATGAACTATTACGATACGAAAGTTGCTAATTTGTACCGTGAATTTTCTTTGTCAACAGGTATCGTAAAAGTAAGTGAAGCGGTGCAGGAAATGGCTTATCTGTCAGAAGATAATTCTATTTACCGCGAAAAAGAATTGTATCGTCGAGCCTTCTACTATATTCAAACAAAACTAAAAAATACAAAGACTTACTTTATTGATCAGATAAAAACCGAGCCACATTACCACAAAATTGAAGAATTTAAACATGATTTACTAGCTATCAAGCAGTCTCTTCTTGAAAATAAAGGCGAAGCAATGATTTCTGGTGAGTTTACTGAGTTGCTTCAAGCAGTAGAAGTATTCGGTTTTTACCTTGCTTCCATTGATATGCGTCAAGATTCCAGTGTTCATGAAGCCTGCGTTGCAGAGTTATTAGCGAGCGCAGGAATTGTGGAGCATTATAGCGACCTTTCTGAAGACGAAAAATGTCACGTTCTGCTAAATGAACTTCTCTATGATCCGCGGATTCTCTCTGCTACACATGCTAAAAAATCTGCCCTTTTGCAAAAAGAATTAGAGATTTTTCAAACGGCGCGTGAGTTGAAAGACAAACTAGGAGATGCGGTTATTAAGCAAACAATTATTTCTCATGCAACGAGCGTGTCTGACCTTTTAGAATTGGCTGTTATGCACAAGGAAGTTGGTCTCATTGATAAAGAATTTGCGCGTGTACAGATTGTGCCGCTCTTTGAAACCATTGAAGACTTGGATAATTCCTATGGCACGATGAAGAAATACTTATCTCTTCCAATCGCTCAGAAATGGATTGCCTCTAATAACAACTATCAAGAAATCATGCTGGGCTATTCAGACAGCAATAAAGACGGTGGTTACTTATCATCCTGCTGGACTCTCTATAAAGCGCAACAGCAACTGACAGCTATTGGAGATGAATTTGGTGTAAAAATCACCTTTTTCCACGGTCGTGGTGGAACGGTTGGTCGTGGTGGCGGCCCTACTTATGAAGCTATTACCTCTCAGCCTCTCCGCAGTATCAATGACCGAATTCGCCTGACAGAGCAAGGAGAAGTCATTGGCAATAAATACGGAAATAAAGACGCTGCTTATTACAATTTAGAAATGCTGGTGTCGGCAACGATTAATCGTATGATTACCAAGAAAAAGAGCGATACCAGCACATCTAACCGCTACGAGCGCATTATGGATCAGGTAGTGGAACGAAGCTACCAAATTTATCGTGATTTGGTTTTTGGCAATGAGCATTTTTATGATTATTTCTTTGAATCAAGTCCGATCAAAGCTATTTCCAGCTTTAATATTGGTTCGCGACCGGCTGCGCGTAAAACAATTACTGAAATCGGTGGCTTGCGTGCCATTCCGTGGGTATTTTCATGGTCGCAAAGTCGGGTGATGTTCCCTGGTTGGTATGGTGTTGGATCCAGCTTTAAAGAATTTATTGATGAAAATCCAGAAGAAAATCTTGCTTTCTTGAGAAAGATGTATAAAAATTGGCCTTTCTTCCAATCGCTTTTGTCCAATGTAGACATGGTGTTATCAAAGTCGAATATGAATATCGCCTTTGAATATGCTCAATTGTGTGAAGATAAAGAAGTACAAGAAATTTATTATACAATTTTGGATGAGTGGCAATTAACCAAGAATGTTATTCTTGCTATTGAAGATTATGATGACCTGTTAGAGGAAAATCCATACTTGCGAGACAGTTTGGACTACCGCATGCGTTACTTTAACATTTTGAATTATATTCAGCTAGAACTCATCAAGCGTCAACGCCGTGGAGAATTATCCTCGGATGAAGAACGATTGATTCACATCACAATCAACGGAATTGCGACAGGACTGAGAAACTCAGGCTGATGAAGAATGAAAAATCGGATTATTTCCGATTTTTTTATATCTTTGTAACCCAAAACGCTTCCAATTCGTTATACTAGTGAAGGAAGGGGGATGAGGATATCAAACTAGATGATTATGAAAAAGTCTTGATTACCTTTGCAAAAGAAATCGTCTATTATCTGCAAGGCTCAGGCGTTCCAAAAGAGCAAGCAGAAGATGTTGTTCAGGATGTTTTTATCAAAATGCTAGAGTCTGATTTTGTCATCCCTGCTCAAAAAATGCGAGCTTGGATGTATCGTGTGTCCATTCGCCGCTATATTGACAAATACCGGCGCGATAAGCATTATATGGAAATCCTGCGACGAGATTTTTTTACAAAGGAAAATCAATTGATTGTTGAAGGAGCAGATTATGACTTTCTCATGGAGGAGGTAGAAAAGTTACCAACACAGGATAAAATCATGTTGGATCTTTATTACTTTCAAGGATTCTCAACAGGCGAAATAGCAGAAGTGCTTCATTATTCTAAAAGCAAGGTCAAGGTTCAGCTCATGCGCAGTCGAAATAAACTTCGACAGGTTTTGGAAAAGAAAGGATATCATCATGGAAACTTTTGAAATCGTTGCAAAGAAAAACAAAAAGAGAAATAGAAAGCGAATCATTCTCTGGTCAACAACAGTAGTGGTAGTATTTTTTGGAATATATATTGTTGCTCGTATGATTACAGGAAAACTCATTAGTGATCAAGCTTGGAAGGTGGTCAATGAGGTACAGCTAGTTGAAAGCGTCGCCTTTCCTAATATTGAAACGTATACCTGGTCTGCTAATGGTGGGGATATGTTCCACGGTGGTATTAAAGGTAGACAAGCTAAAGATATTTATGGGATTCCGCTAGACTATGGTGAATACAAGACAGATTTTGGAATTTTTAATATCAATCGAGGAACTCTTTTTCA
>NZ_KV811145.1:181044-195140 GCF_001813035.1 Streptococcus sp. HMSC071H03
AAATTCTGGCAGATATACGGAATCTGGATCAACTATTCAAATAGAAAACAATCAAAAAGTGCCACAATTCTACAATAAAAAAGCTAAAGAAGAGAAAGGAGAACCTGTCCATGAACCAACCCAAGAACTTCCTTATATCAAAGAAATGAAAAATCAACTGGTAGAAGTGGCTCTGACCTTTGATAAACCATATAGTTTAAAAGAAATTCGGGCTATAATACCTAAGAATCTAAAGACCAATTGGTATTGGATTGGTACAAATTCAACAAGCGATCCAAGTTGGTGGCAACCGAGCAATCTATATGGCACAAGTCCAGATTATCTAACGCAAAAAGAATATGTTCACAAGAAGGAAGCAGAAGAAGCTATTAAAAATCTCAAAGAAGGAGAGAAACTGAATGACAGACTTTCCGAAATGAAGGATGTAGATGGATTCTTGGCTAATCTGAAGAAATATATTAAAAGTGGATTTGGAAAAAGTAGCTACAATAATGCAACTCCGTCAGATGACATTAAAACCTACTTGAAAAAATTTGGTAAGCTAGACTTGTCTAAGAAAGAAGACCTAGAAAAATTAGAATTCTTAGGCGTTATCCTAACAGGAAAAGCTGAAAATTTTGCACAGCTGGAAGGTAAGGAGTGGATTTATGCATCAAGCATTGGAGCTTCTATACCAAATCAACCATACTACAAGTTGGACAAAGAATAAATTGATAAAAAAGGCGTAAAATGCTTGCAATTTGAAGAAAATTTGATAGAATAGTAAGGAAAGTTAGACTGTATTGCCTACTGTCTATCTATAAAATATATTTTATTGGAGGCTTTTACTCAAATGGCAAAAGAAAAATACGATCGTAGTAAACCACACGTTAACATCGGTACAATTGGACACGTTGACCATGGTAAAACTACCCTAACTGCAGCTATCACGACTGTACTTGCACGTCGTCTTCCAAGTTCAGTTAACCAACCAAAAGATTACTCATCTATTGATGCTGCTCCAGAAGAACGCGAACGCGGAATCACTATCAACACTGCACACGTTGAATACGAAACTGCTAAACGTCACTATGCTCACATCGACGCTCCAGGACACGCAGACTACGTTAAAAACATGATCACTGGTGCTGCTCAAATGGATGGAGCTATCCTTGTAGTAGCTTCAACTGACGGACCAATGCCTCAAACTCGTGAACACATTCTTCTTTCACGCCAAGTAGGTGTTAAATACCTTATCGTCTTCATGAATAAAGTTGACTTGGTTGACGATGAAGAATTGCTTGAGTTGGTTGAAATGGAAATCCGTGACCTTCTTTCAGAATACGATTTCCCAGGTGATGAAATCCCAGTTATCCAAGGTTCAGCTCTTAAAGCTCTTGAAGGTGATGAAAAATATGAAGACATCATCATGGAATTGATGGATACTGTTGATGAATACATTCCAGAACCAGAACGTGACACTGACAAACCATTGCTTCTTCCAGTCGAAGATGTATTCTCAATTACTGGACGTGGTACTGTTGCTTCAGGACGTATCGACCGTGGTACTGTTAAAGTCAACGACGAAGTTGAAATCGTTGGTATCCGTGACGAAATCCAAAAAGCAGTTGTTACTGGTGTTGAAATGTTCCGTAAACAATTGGACGAAGGTCTTGCTGGAGATAACGTAGGGGTTCTTCTTCGTGGTATCCAACGTGACGAAATCGAACGTGGACAAGTTCTTGCTAAACCAGGTTCAATTCATCCACACACTAAATTCAAAGGTGAAGTTTACATCCTTACTAAAGAAGAAGGTGGACGTCATACTCCATTCTTCAACAACTACCGTCCTCAATTCTACTTCCGTACTACAGACGTTACAGGTTCAATCGAACTTCCTGCAGGTACTGAAATGGTAATGCCTGGTGATAACGTAACAATCGACGTTGAATTGATCCACCCAATTGCCGTAGAACAAGGAACTACATTCTCTATCCGTGAAGGTGGACGTACTGTAGGTTCAGGTATGGTTACAGAAATCGAAGCTTAATTCAATTAAGTTCCCAGATGAACAATTAAAGTCAGACAAATGAGCTCCGCTGTTGCGGGGCTTTCTTTTTTATGATTTCATTCGACTCAGTCTTTATTTCTCTATTAAATTATGGTAAAATAATAGATGTAAATAAAAAAAGAAGAGGTATGTGAAATGTCACGTAAACCATTTATTGCTGGTAACTGGAAAATGAACAAAAATCCAGAAGAAGCTAAAGCTTTTGTAGAAGCAGTTGCAAGTAAACTTCCTTCATCTGATCTTGTTGAAGCAGGTATCGCAGCTCCTGCACTTGATTTGACGACAGTTCTTGCTGCAGCAAAAGGTTCAAATCTTAAAGTTGCTGCACAAAATACTTATTTTGAAGATGCTGGTGCATTTACTGGTGAAAATAGTCCCAAAGTTCTTTCTGAAATGGGTCTTGATTATGTTGTAATTGGTCACTCTGAACGTCGTGACTATTTCCATGAAACAGACGAAGATATCAACAAGAAAGCTCATGCTATCTTCCGCAACGGTCTTCTTCCAATCATCTGCTGTGGTGAATCTCTTGAAACTTACGAAGCTGGTAAAGCAGTGGAATTTGTAGGTGCTCAAGTATCTGCAGCCCTTAAAGGATTGACAGAAGAACAAGTTTCTTCACTTGTTATCGCATATGAACCAATCTGGGCTATTGGTACTGGTAAATCGGCTACTCAAGACGATGCTCAAAAAATGTGTAAAGCAGTTCGTGATGTTGTAGCAGCTGACTTTGGTCAAGAAGTGGCTGACAAAGTACGTGTACAATACGGCGGCTCAGTAAAACCGAACAATGTAGCTGAATACATGGCATGTCCAGATGTTGACGGTGCCCTTGTTGGTGGAGCATCACTTGAAGCAGAAAGTTTCCTTGCATTGTTGGACTTTGTAAAATAATTTCTTAAAAGAAATAGTTAGCTTGCCATATTTTATGGCAGGCTTATTTTAAAATGGAGAAATAAAATGAAAAAGAAAAGTTTATTTTATTTAGCAAGCACAGCTATTTTAATTGCAGCTAGTTCACAGCAAATTTTTGCTGATGAACCTGTAAAAACTTCTACGCTAGAGCCGACAGTAGAAGTCAATAAACAAGAAACTCATTCTTCAGTTGAACTCCAAACAAAAGAAGTAATTCAAACTGCTCCAATAAATCAAACAACTTCATCTTCTTCATCTAAAAACGAAGCAACTGCTTCATCAACCGCTTCAACTGAAGCTAAAGTTTCAGAAGAACAAAATGTTGTAAAAGAAAATTCGACAACTACAACTGAGACTAAAAAAGACAACAAGTCAACTTTTTTTGCTGCACAGAATAATCAAGCAACAGCTAGAAGTAATCCTGATGCACAAGTGAAAAAATCAACTTTTGTGGATGTCAGTAGTCATAATGGACATATCAGCAAAGAGGATTATCAACATTTAGCTGAAAAAGGGGTAAATGGGGTTGTTGTCAAATTAACAGAAGGAACGAGTTATAAAAATCCTTATGCGGTTTCTCAAACACAGAATGCACAAGCGGCAGGTATGCAAGTGTCGGCTTATGCTTTTTCTCATTATACTAATGAAGCAGAAGCAAGAGCAGAAGCGCGCTATTTTGCAGAGGAAGCAAGGCGATTGAACCTTCCTTCCTCAACTGTTATGGTAAATGATATTGAAGATTCTGATATGCGTCCGAATATCAATGCAACTACTCAAGCTTGGGCAGATGAAATGCGGCGTATGGGCTTTTCAAATTTGATGTACTATACAAGTGCAAGTTGGCTTGATCGAAATAATCTCAGAACGAAAGGACCAATCCAAACAGAGCAATTTGGCTTGGAGAATTTCTGGGTAGCGCAATATCCAACTTCAAAATTAAGTGCAGATGATGCGAAAACACTGAAATATAATAGTGAAGCAGGTGCTTGGCAGTTTACTTCGCAAGCTGAACTACTACTTGGTCGTCATGTTTTTGACCAAAGTGTGGATTATACTGGACGTTTTACGAATAAGGCAACTCCAAGCAATCGTGCTGCAAATCAGCCAATAAAAGGAAAAATCACAGTTCAAAACAAGAATCCTAACACAGGAACCTTTGATGTGATTGTGTCGGACGTTTCTGCTCCTTATGGCGTTCGTGAAGTGAAAGTACCGACCTGGTCTAATGTCAATGGTCAAGATGACATTATTTGGTATACAGCTGCTAAACAGGCTGATGGAACCTATAAAGTAACAGTAAGGGCAGTAGATCACAAATTTTCTACAGGACTCTATCACATTCACCTTTATTACATTCAAAATAATGGGAAATTGGTTGGCGTAGGTGGAACAACTACCGAGCTTTCATTTGGACGACCTCAAGGAAAAGTGACTATTGCTAATAATAATCCTGACACAGGAACTTTTGATGTCCTTATTTCCAATGTTTCTAGTCCTTATGGCGTTCGTGAAGTGAAAGTTCCAACTTGGTCCAGCATCGGTGGTCAAGATGATATTATCTGGTATACTGCTAAGAAACAAGCCAATGGAACTTACAAAGTAACAGTTAAAGCGACTGATCATAAAAAATCAACTGGAGAGTATAATATTCATGTATATTATATCCAAGAAAATAATCAGTTGGTAGGAGTAACAGGGACAACGACAACAGTTTCGATTGCGCATCCTAAAGGTACTTTGACTATCACAAATAACAATCCAGACGCAGGAACCTTTGATGTGATTGTCTCAGGTGTTTCTAGCCCTTACGGTGTTCGTGAAGTGAAATTACCGACTTGGTCTAATGTCAATGGTCAGGATGATATTATTTGGTATACTGCCACTAGACAAGCCAATGGAACTTACAAAACAACTGTCAAAGCGAGTGACCATAAAAGAAGTACAGGTTTATACCACATTCATCTGTATTATATCCAAAACAATGGTAAACTCGTTGGAGTAGGTGGTACAACGACAGAAGTTTCAATTGCACGTCCAAAAGGTACATTAACGATTCAAAATAAAGATGCGAATAAAGGAACTTTTGAAGTAATTGTCTCCAATGTTTCTAACCCAGATGGTGTTCGTGAAGTGAAATTACCGACTTGGTCTAATGTCAATGGTCAGGACGATATTATTTGGTACACTGCCACTAGACAGACCAATGGAACTTATAAGGCGTTCATTAAAGCAAGTGATCATAAGAATTCAACTGGTTTGTACTATATTCATTTGTACTATGTTCAAAACAATGGAACATTGATTGGAGTAGGCGGTACATCAACCGATGTGACAATTTCTGCAGAAAACCTTAAACCAACTGGAAAAATCACGATTCAAAATAATAATCCTAAAACAGGAACGTTTGATGTGGTGGTGTCTAATGTTTCCGGTCCTTATGGTGTTCGTGAAGTGAAGCTGCCAACGTGGTCTAGTGTAAATGGTCAAGATGACATCATTTGGTACACTGCTGCGAAACGAGCTGACGGTACCTATAAGATAACTGTCAAAGCGAGTGACCATAAGAACTCAACCGGCGAATACAATATTCATTTGTATTACATTCAAAACAATGGTAAGCTGGTTGGAGTGGCGGGCACAACAGTACAAGTTTCTAAAACGTCTTATTCGACACCATATTTTTCTCAACGTGATGGTCGTTGGGCAGGACGAACTTATGGTGGCTACACATTTGCTGCAACGGGTTGCGTTCCAACAACAGTTGCTATGGCAATTTCTGGTATTACAGGACAGACTGTTTTACCAACAACTGTGGCAGATTATCTCTATCATTCTACGAACGAATTTAATAAGAGAAGCTACGGCACAACGAGTCGGGGTATTGTCTTAGCAGCTCGACATTGGGGCTTGAAAACGGATGTTTTAGGTTCAACTGCAGCTGTGCGAGAAGCACTTGCTATGGGATACCATGTGCTTGGTGCAGTAGGAACCAGTATATTTGCAAATTATCCTGTTACGCATGAGCTAGTCATGAGGGGCTATAACAACGGAATGACTTACGTAATGGATCCGTATAATGCTAATAATAATGGCTATTATTCAGTAGATTATTTATTTAGAGTACGGAGTTTGGATCCAACTGATAATACAGAAGGTTCTCCGTTCATGACAATTAGATCGTAATGTTGTGTCTGCTCTGTGAGAACGAAGTTTCTGCCATTTTATCGGTTTAGTAATGAAAGGTTGAAACTACGAACTAAAAATTTTAAATGTTTAGTTCTGTCTTATTCTCTTTTTGATGAAAAGTAAGAAGCTCTATGATTTCTAAGGTTATTCCTATAGAAATCATAGAGCTTACTTGTTTTTGTTCGAATTTGTTTACTATTATTTTCCCAAACAAAATTGGCTGAAAAGTTGGCTAATGAGTTCATCAGGAGCGGCATCACCTGTGATTTCACCAAGGATTTCCCATGTTCGGGTGAGATCCACTTGGACTAAGTCAACAGGCATTCCTAAATCCAGTCCCTCATTGACAGCTTGGAGACTTTCGACAGCTTTTTCAATCAGAGAAATATGGCGAGCGTTAGAGAGATAAGTAGCGTCTTGTTCTACAATGCCTGCATTTTCAAAGAAAAGTTGGTTGATTCGTTCTTCGATTTTATCAATATTTTGATTTTGAAGAACAGAAATCTTGATAAAATCATCGGGAAGCTGGTCAACTTCGATCTTCTCCTCTAAGTCAGTTTTATTGAGCAGCAAGATACGATTGGTGTCTTGACTGATTTCTAACAGTTTGCGATCTTGTTCTGTCAATGGCTCACTAGCATTTAACACAAGAAGTACAAGGTCAGCGTCTTGGAGCGCTTTTTTGGAACGCTCTACTCCGATTTGTTCGACAATATCATCTGTATCACGAATACCCGCAGTATCAATCAACTTGAGTGGCACTCCGTTGATGTTGACATATTCTTCAATGACATCGCGAGTGGTTCCAGCAATGTCCGTTACAATAGCCTTATCTTCACGGAGCAAGTTGTTAAGGAGACTAGATTTGCCAACATTTGGGCGACCAATAATAGCAGTAGAAATTCCTTCGCGCAGAATCTTACCGCGGCGAGCTGTTTTTAAAAGTTGAGTCAGCAGTTTTTCAAATTCAGCTGTTTTTTCACGCAACAGTTTGGTAGTCATTTCCTCAACATCGTCGTATTCTGGATAGTCAATATTGACCTCGACTTGAGCTAGTGTGTTAAGAATTTCCTGACGTGTATTATTGATGAGGTCGGACAGAGAACCGTCCAGTTGCTTGACGGCGATATTCATGGCTTTGTCCGTTTTTGCTCGAATAATGTCCATAATAGCCTCTGCTTGCGTCAAATCCACGCGTCCATTGAGAAAGGCGCGCTTAGTAAATTCACCAGGTTCCGCCATTCTAGCACCTTCTCGAATAGCTAATTGGAGGATTTCGTTGGTCACAGCAATTCCTCCGTGAGTGTTAATCTCAATCACGTCTTCGCGCGTGAAGGTTTTAGGAGAACGCATAACTCCAACCATAACTTCATCTAAAATTTCGTTTTTTTCTGGGTCAATAATATGCCCATAATTTAGTGTGTGACTGGCAACGGTACTCAAATCTTTTCCTTTAAAGATTTTTTGAGCAATGGCAAAGCTGTCCGTCCCGCTCAGTCTAACAATGCCGATAGCTCCTTCACCAAGAGGGGTGGAAATGGCAGCAATCGTATCAAATTCTTTGGTTATCATCAATTTAATCCTTATAATGTGTTTATGCAATCTATATTCATTGTAACGCAAAACAAGGTTCGTCGCAAGATTTTTACATGCTGTTTTTGTTCAAATAAATTCATCATCTCTTTTTAATACAATAAAATAAATTTTAAGAAAGCTTCAAATATCATTCGTTTATTCATTTGATATATCAAATTATAGCAAAGAAAATCTGGAATTTTTGGTGTTTTATAATCAAGAAAAATAGAATATTCGGATTTTAGAATGTTTGTAAAAAAGGGATTATTTAAAAAGAAAGTGGTTTCATTTTTTGGGTGCTAAAGTTGGCAAATCATGGTATACTAGAAGCAGATTGAATAAAGGAGCAAAAATGGAAAACCTCAAAAAAATGGCAGGAATCAAAGCTGCAGAATATGTGAAAGACGGTATGGTAGTTGGTTTAGGAACGGGTTCGACTGCCTATTATTTTGTGGAAGAAGTTGGACGGCGTATCAAGGAAGAAGGACTGAAAATAACAGCAGTTACAACTTCAAGCACAACGAGTGAACAAGCTCGGTGTTTAGGTATTCCTTTGAAATCAATTGATGAAGTAGATGAAGTAGATGTGACCGTTGACGGAGCTGATGAGGTGGATACTAACTTCAATGGTATCAAAGGCGGTGGCGGCGCTCTGCTTATGGAAAAAGTTGTCGCAACTCCCACCAAAACCTACATTTGGGTAGTTGATGAAAGTAAAATGGTTGGTAAACTAGGTGCTTTCAAATTACCAGTAGAAGTCGTACAATACGGAGCAGAACAGCTTTTCCGTCGTTTTGAACATGCAGGCTATAAACCGTCATTTCGTGAAAAAAATGGGCAGCGCTATATCACTGATATGCAGAATTTCATTATCGATCTTGACTTAGGAGTGATTGAAAATCCAGTCGAATTTGGGCAAGAGCTAGATCATGTAGTCGGTGTGGTAGAACATGGACTCTTTAATCAAATGGTGGATATGGTCATTGTTGCTGGAGGAAATGGTGTACAAATTTTAAAATCAACCGAATCAAAAGGAGAATAGAATTTTATGTCACATGTTATTATATTTATGTCATTATCATGGATTCAGTCCGAATTAGTGTTGCACTAAATGCTGATGTTCAAAAAGAATAAGAAAGATTAGAATATGGTCTTGAGAGTGGAGCGTAATTGTGTCATTCAACATTTTTCGAGTGAAAATTAAAAAAGATATAAAAGGATAAAGATATGAATTTAATGGATAAAATTAACGAAACAGCACAGTTTTTAAAAGATAAAGGAATGACCGCACCAGAATTTGGTTTGATTCTCGGTTCTGGTTTGGGAGAATTAGCTGGTGAGATTGAAAATGCTGTCAGCATTGACTATGCAGGCATTCCAAATTGGGGTCGCTCAACAGTGGTGGGGCATGCTGGTAAATTGGTTTATGGCGATTTAGCAGGTCGGAAAGTACTGGCTTTGCAAGGACGTTTTCATTTTTACGAAGGAAATCCAATGGAAGTAGTGACTTTCCCTGTCCGTGTAATGAAAGCGCTAGGTTGTGAAGGTGTCATTGTTACCAATGCCGCTGGAGGGATTGGATATGGTCCAGGGACGTTAATGGCTATTTCAGACCATATCAATCTGACGGGGCAAAATCCTTTGATTGGAGCGAATTTGGACGAATTTGGACCACGCTTCCCAGATATGTCTGATGCTTATACAAAAGCTTACCGTGAAAAAGCCCACAGCGTAGCAGAAAAATTAGGCATTGAATTGAAAGAAGGAGTTTATCTGGGTGTGACGGGACCAACGTATGAAACACCAGCTGAAATCCGCGCTTTCCAAACCTTAGGAGCTAGCGCTGTCGGTATGTCAACTGTTCCAGAAGTAATTGTGGCAGCCCACTCAGGCTTGAAAGTATTGGGAATTTCTGCTATTACAAACTTTGCAGCTGGTTTTCAAAGCGAGCTAAACCATGAAGAAGTCGTAGAAGTGACAGAACGTATCAAGGAAAACTTTAAAGGACTTGTAAAAGCAATCCTTGCAGAACTATAAAAAACATAAATGTAAAAAGAGTCGAAGATTGAACTTACAATCACATCTCTTTCTGAACTCAACTAGAAACGAAAGGAATAAAACCCGTACGCAATCCTTTCTGAGATGAATAAGCTCCTAAGAAAAGTTTTTTAGCGCTTGTACTTTTCAGTTTGGATTTTTGATTTTTGACGGGCTTGGTATCTTACTTATGTCAATCCATATTGCAGCAAAACAAGGCGAAATTGCCGATAAAATTTTACTACCTGGAGACCCACTCCGTGCCAAATTTATTGCCGAAAACTTTTTAGAAGATGCTGTATGTTTTAATGAAGTTCGCAACATGTTTGGTTATACAGGGACTTATAAGGGGCATCGTGTTAGTGTTATGGGAACTGGAATGGGAATTCCGTCTATTTCTATCTATGCTCATGAGTTGATTGTTAACTATGGCGTGAAACGTTTAATTCGTGTAGGAACGGCTGGTTCGTTGAATAAAGACGTTCATGTACGTGAATTGGTATTAGCGCAAGCAGCAGCGACAAATTCAAATATCATTCGTAATGATTGGCCTCAATATGACTTTCCGCAAATTGCAAGTTTTTGTCTTTTAGATAAGGCTTATCACCTTGCCAAGGA
This sequence comes from Streptococcus sp. HMSC071H03, assembly GCF_001813035.1. Classification (NCBI taxonomy): domain Bacteria; kingdom Bacillati; phylum Bacillota; class Bacilli; order Lactobacillales; family Streptococcaceae; genus Streptococcus; species Streptococcus sp. HMSC071H03. Next base: position 191,426 of record NZ_KV811145.1, read on the forward strand.
TTTTGGTATGACAACGCACGTTGGAAGTGTCTTATCATCAGATGTTTTCTACTCAAACTACGGTGAAAAAAATATTGAACTTGGTAAAATGGGAGTTTTGGCTGTGGAAATGGAAGCGGCAGCTCTTTACTATTTAGCTGCTCAATATAATGTCGAAGCACTTGGCATTATGACTATTTCAGATAGCTTGGTTCATCCAGACGAAGATACAACGGCAGAAGAACGTCAAACGACTTTCACAGATATGATGAAAGTTGGTTTAGAAACGCTTATTTCAGAATCATGATTAAAAATTTAGACGTGAAAGAAGAGATAACCTACGCTATTTCTCGCTATGATTATGCTCATGCTTATAAATTAGCTCAAAGGCTGAATGGTGCAGACTCAAACTTAGTTGAACTTTTGTATATCATGGCAGAGCGGAGAGAGTTGAATATTCGCCCTGCTATGGAATATCAGTTGAAAATTAGAAATGATTTTCAACTTTTTTGTCATGATTCTGAGGAAGATGAGCAATTAGCGAATTACCTATATGACTTAGAAGCAAAGCTCAAAAACGAACAAGTGATTGACTTTATTCGTGCCGTTAGTCCGGCGATTTATCGGATTTTTATGCGTTTGATTAAGCAAGAAATTCCTGATATTGAATCCTATATTCATAATTCTAGAGAAGCGAGTTACGATCGTTGGAATTTTGAAAAGATGAAAAATACAGATCATCCTATTTTGAGTACTTTCCATGCTGAAAGTCCAGTTCATTCTTCTAGTCTGGCTAGCTTGATTTTACTGTTGGATTTACCAGAGCAAGTTAAAATCATGGTCAAAGAACTACGAAAGTTGGAGAAATCCGTTCGGAACCCATTAGCGCATTTGATTAAACATTTTGATGAAGAAGAATTGCATTCCACTACAGGTTTTTCTTCTCAATTTTTTATGGAAATATTGATTTTGTTGGCAAAAGCAACAGGCATTACTTATGACGAGGAGCAATTTTACTTTGATCGGGTTAATCAAGTCATCAAAATATTGATAAATTAAGTGTTTTGTTTCATTATAAAATCCCATACAGTTCATTTTACTTGTATGGGATTTTTGGTTATTTAGAAGAAGAGCTGGATTCTTCTGTTGATGAGGAAGAACCGTTACTTGTTGATTCAAATTGTTCAGGGTGAAGAGCACGATAGCTTGGGGAATTAAACAGATCAACAGTTGAATTACCACCTCGTTTGCTATAAAGACTTGTAGATTCATCACCTTTTTTCTTTTCAATAGATAATAATGATTTAAGTGAATTAGTGTAAGAATAGTCCTTAGGATTCACTTTCCCTAAATCATTTCCAGTATAGAAGCGAAGTAAGTCTCCGGTTTGAATCAGGTCACTCATTTTCAACTGCTCATTGGTTGTGTTGCGGATTTTTTCCAATTCTGCCTTAGTTGTTTCATCTGGATTGGTAATTTCTTCTCCTGTTTCTGTGTAGTAAGTACGTCCACTGTAGCTAGTATACTTAGGAGTTACAAAATAGTTTGATGAACGAAAGGCAACGGTTTGTTGATGTTTTGGAGAGAGTAAATCTTGTCCGACTTGTAGGTATTGTTTAGAATCAATACCGAGCAAATGTTCTAAAGTAGGCAAGAGGTCAACTTGTCCGCCATAGGTATTAACGACTTTTCCTTTTGTCATGCCAGGAATAACAACCATATAAGGAACTCTTTGCAGCATAGCATTGTCATAGCTAGACCAAGTTTCAGAATTTTTGCCTAGTAATGGCGCCAGCGAAGGATTCCGTGAATTAGAGATACCGTAGTGGTCACCATAAAGAACGATGATTGAATTCTCATAAAGACCAGACGCTTTTAAGTAGTCAAAGAATGATTTAACGGCAGAATCTAGATAATTGGCCGTTGCAAAATAACCATTGATTGTTTCATCCTTGGTTGAAGCAAGTGGAAAACCAATCTCGTCTCCAATCAAGCTAGTTGTATAAGGATAGTGATTAGAAACGGTGATGTATTTTGCATAAAATGGTTGTTGTAAATGTTCAAGATATTTAATAGAATCTTTGAACATAATCTTATCATTCAGACCATATTGGAATGAATTCGTTTTGTCTTGCTTAGAAAAGTAAGAAGAATCGAAGAAATAGTTATATCCCCATTGTTTGTAGGTGGTATTTCGATTCCAGAAACTACCAGCATTTCCGTGGAAAACGGCACTAGAATTATAACCATTTTTTGAGAGAATGTACGGAGCAGCTTGCTGCGTGTTTGTTCCACCATAGTTTACCATAAAGGAGCCCTGATTGAGACCGAACAAACCAGTTTCTAACATCGTTTCTGCATCAGATGTTTTTCCAGCTTTTACTTGATTAAAGATATTAGAAAAAGCAAACGTTGAGTTTGAATGATAAAGAGAATTGAGGAATGGAGTTACTTCGTATTCTTTGCCCTCAGACTTTAATTTATAATCAATCAGGAATTGTTGGAAACTTTCTAAATGAAGATAGATGACATTTCTACCTTTAGCAATTCCGTAATACTCTTTATTTGGCTCGGCATAGTGTGACTTGACGTATTCTTCAACTGGTTTCAAATCTTCAGCACTTGCTTTAGAGCGTTCTTTGTTGGCGCTATAAGTCTGATTAGCACTATAGCCAAGAAATGCTGGCAACCCTAGGGCGCGGACAACATAATAATTAGAGAAGCCGCGTGTCAATAACTCTGGGCGGTCAACTTCCGCTAAAAAGAGGTTGGCTGAAAAGAGCATACTAGATAGAGCAGTAATAGCAAAGCTAGCTCGCTTGTTGAACGACCGATCATCCAAACGAATCCATTTCTTATAGAAAAGAAAACCTAAGATTGGAAAATCAATGATGTAAATCAAATCTCCAGGTCTAAATAACTCAAGAGCAGCTTCTCCTAGACCAGCAGAAACACTACTTGAAGCGAGCATGGTATTAACAGTGACAAAATCACTAAACTCGCGATAATAGATTGAATTTGAAATGAGCCAAACAAATAATAAAATGTAAAGCGTAACTGCGAGAATGTAAAAAACCTTGGTTCTCTTAATATAAAGTGCTAGCCCAATCAGTAATAATCCTAATGGAAGAGGATTGATGATAGAGAGAAAGACTTGATAAGCGCCTTGAATATCCAGATTAAAATCAACAGAATAGGCCCACATGGTTTTCAGCCAATAAAGAGTCAGTAAGGTCAAGACAAAACCTAGTCTTGTACTCATGAAGTTGAGTATCTTCCTAGTCATAGTTTTCACAAATATATACTTCCTTGTCTTATTTCCTAAAATTTTCACTACTAAGTATAACATATTTTTGATTTAAGTTGGTAATTTAAAATGTTGCATTTTCTTTTGCTAGATAAAAAACAGAGAAAGGATTTTTATCGATTGAGAATAAATAGAATTTTTACATATGAACACATTTTTTGCAATCATTTTGTAATAAGTAGTACATTTTTTTGAGAAAATTCATAACATTTGATATAATAGAGCTTATGAAACAGCTTACGATTCCTTCTTACACTGAAGAAAACATAAAAAAAGGACGATTTGTTTTAGAAAAACAAGATTTTCCCTCACTTTCTTTTCATCATCAAGTTGTAGAATTGGTAAATGCAAAAGGAAATTTTGTAGGTATCGCATACTTATCAGAGCAAAACAAGGGTATCGGCTGGTTTATCTCACAGAAGAAAGTAA
>NZ_KV811145.1:195240-242160 GCF_001813035.1 Streptococcus sp. HMSC071H03
TTTAGATGTCTCGTTTTTCTGTCAGTTATTCCAACATGCGAAAGAAAAGCGACAAGTTTATCAACAATCAAAAGAGACAACAGCTTACCGCCTTTTTAATCAAGAAGGAGATGGATTTGGTGGGTTGACAATAGATTTGTATCAAGAATATGCTGTCTTTTCTTGGTATAATTTCTTTGTTTACGAAATTAAAGATACCATTGTTCAAGCGTTTCAGCAGGTTTTTCCAGAAGTTACAGGAGCGTATGAGAAAATTCGTTTCAAGGGTTTGAATGTTGAATCTGCTCATTTGTATGGGCAAGAAGCACCAGCATTTTTCACGATTTTAGAAAATGGTGTTCGCTATCAAGTGTTTTTAAACGATGGATTGATGACGGGAATTTTCCTCGATCAGCATGAGGTGCGTGGTAGCTTGGTAGACGGTCTAGCAGCTGGCAAGTCGCTGTTAAATATGTTTTCCTACACGGCAGCTTTTTCAGTTGCGGCAGCCATGGGAGGAGCCAGCCAGACGACCTCTGTTGATTTGGCAAAACGCAGTCGTGAATTGTCGGAAGCACATTTTAGAGAGAATAATCTTGACTTAAGCAACCATACATTCTTTGTAATGGATGTGTTTGACTATTTCAAATATGCAAAACGACATGGTTTGACTTATGATGTAATTGTGTTAGATCCGCCGAGTTTTGCAAGAAATAAAAAACAAACTTTTTCTGTGGCGAAGGATTATCATAAGTTGATTGCTCAGTCTTTGGAAATTTTAAATCCCCAAGGGATTATCATTGCTAGTACAAATGCTGCGAATGTTTCACGTACTAAGTTTAAAAAAGAAATTGAAAAAGGTTTTGCAGGAAGCAAGCACCGTTATTTGAAAGAATACGGTTTGCCAGCAGATTTTACTTATAATAAAAAAGATGAAAGAAGTAATTACCTCAAGGTATTTACCATTAAGGTGGACAAATGAAATTAGTCGTATCAGTGATGCCGAAAAATTTAGAGGAAGCGCAGAATATTGATAGCTCGCGTTATGATGACGCGGACATTATTGAATGGCGTGCTGATTTTTTAGCAAAAGATGAGGTTTTGACTGTTGCACCTGCTATTTTTGAAAAATTTGCTGGTCGTGAATTGATTTTCACTTTGAGAACAATTGACGAAGGTGGAAATATTGAATTGACGGATGATGAATATATTTCTACCATCAAGGAAATTTCAACGATTTATCAGCCGGATTATATTGATTTTGAATATTTTTCTCACAAAAATAGATTTGAGGAAATGTTGGATTTTCCAAATCTTGTTTTGAGCTATCATAATTTTGAAGAAACGCCTGAAAACATGATGGAAATTTTATCTGAATTGACCAGTTTGACACCAAAAGTGGTGAAAGTTTCTGTTATGGCGCGCAGCGAGCAAGATGTACTAGACTTGATGAACTATACGCGTGGTTTTAAAACTTTAAATCCAAATCAAGATTTTGTAACGATTTCCATGGGACAAATTGGAAAGATTTCGCGGATAACAGCAGATTTGACAGGCTCAAGCTGGTCGTTTGCAAGCTTGGATGAATCCAGTGCACCAGGTCAAATTTCTCTTGCTAGTATGAAACAAATTCAGGAGATTTTGAATGAAAATTGACGGCTATACTCGTTTAGCGGCAGTTGTCGCCAATCCAATCAAGCACAGTATTTCTCCTTTTATCCATAATGCAGCATTTGAGCAAACGGGTGTTAATGGTGTTTATGTGGCTTGGGAAATCTCACAGGATGACTTGAAAGCAACTGTTGAAAATATTCGCCGCTATAATATGTTTGGAATCAATTTGTCCATGCCTTATAAACAGGCTGTGATTCCTTTTTTAGATGAAGTGACACCTGCTGCGCAGATGATTGGAGCAGTGAATACTGTTGTGAATCAACATGGAAAATTGATTGGTTATAACACAGATGGCAAGGGATTTTTTATGAGCTTGCCTTCTTTTGTCATCACGGGTAAAAAAATGGTCATGCTTGGAGCTGGCGGAGCTGCAACAGCAATTATTATACAGGCTGTTTTGGATGGTGCTGAGGAGATTTTTGTGTTTACGCGCCAGTCCTCTTTTGAACGCGTTTCACAGAAAATGAAGGAAATTCAGCAGAAGACTGCAGCGAAGATTTGGGTATTACCTTTAGAAAATCAAGAATTACTACAAGAAAAAATTAATGTTTCCGCTTTATTGGTCAATGGGACTAGTTTAGGCATGGACGGTAAGGCTTTACCAATACCAAGCAGTATTCGTTTACCACATTCACTTCTTGTGGCAGATGTGATTTACCAGCCGTTTGAGACCCCATTTTTAAAATGGGCAAAAGGACAAGACGTTGAAGTAGTGAATGGCTTGGGAATGTTGTTGTATCAGGCGGCAGAAGCATTCAAATTATGGACAGGAAAAGAAATGCCGACTAAAAAAATTTGGCAGACATTGGAAAAGAAGTACAAATAAGGAGTTGCCTATGAAATTAAATGTGAATATCCCCAATCATCCTTACGATATTGTCATTGAAAAAGGTACTTTAGCCAAAGCTGGAGAATGGCTGGCAAGTTTATGGTCAGCTCAAAAGGTCGTTGTTATCACAGATAATCATGTGGCAAGTCTGTATGCTGAAACGGTTAAACACAGCTTAGAAGTTGCTGGCTTTGAAGTGTTTGTATTTGATTTTCTGGAAGGAGAAGCTAGTAAAAATTTAACAACGGTCAATAAAGTTTATGAATTTCTCGCTAAAGTAGGGATGACTCGCAGTGATGGTATTGTTGCCTTGGGTGGCGGTGTGGTTGGTGATTTGGCTGGCTTTGCAGCTTCAACTTATATGCGAGGCATTCATTTTGTACAGATGCCGACGAGTTTGACGGCTCAGGTAGATTCTTCGATTGGTGGGAAAACAGGAGTCAATACGCCGTGGGCTAAGAACATGGTAGGTACTTTTACTCAGCCGGACGGGGTTCTGATTGACCCAGATGTTTTAACAACTTTAGGACAACGTGAATTGATTGAAGGTATGGGAGAGGTCATCAAGTATGGTTTGATTGAGGACGTGGAGCTATGGCAGGAACTGTCTGACATAGATGGTAGTCCAGAGTCCATTTTGGAGCACGCAGAAAGTATCATCTATCATTCTTGCAATGTCAAACGAAAGCTAGTAGTGGAAGACGAACTTGACAATGGTGTGCGCCTTTATCTAAATTTTGGACATACGATTGGTCATGCAGTGGAGGCAACTGCTGGTTATGGCAAAGTCATGCACGGAGAAGCTGTGGCTATTGGAATGGTTCAGGTAGCGCGTGTAGCAGAAAAAAAGGGGCTGATGCCTAAAGGAATTACCACAGATATTGAGCAGATGTGTCGCAAATTTGGGCTTCCAGTTGATTATCAACCTTGGCGACAAGAAGAACTCTATCATGCCTTACTTCATGATAAGAAAGCTCGTGGTAAGACAATCAAATTAGTCATTGTTCCAGAATTAGGCAGGGCAGCCATTCATCAGATTCCTTTAGAAGAAATGAAAGATTATTTAGAAAAGTAAGTGCTAAATAGCAACAACAGATGAGGTAACGGAATGAGATATTTAACTGCTGGGGAGTCACATGGATCGCGTTTAACAGCTATCATTGAGGGGATACCAGCTGGGCTTCCTTTGACAGCTGACTCTATCAATGCAGAATTGAAACGCCGTCAGGGCGGATACGGTCGTGGAGCTCGTATGAAAATAGAGAGTGACAAAGTGGAAATTACTTCTGGTGTTCGGCATGGGCGAACCATGGGGGGACCGATTACACTCAATGTGACCAATCTAGATCATCAAAAATGGTTGGATATCATGAATGTAGCAGATGTGGAGGACAAGAAAAAAGGGCTGCGCAAGATTACCAAACCTCGTCCAGGTCATGCAGATTTGGTCGGCGGTATGAAATATCGTTTTGACGACTTGCGCAATTCATTGGAGCGCTCTTCTGCGCGTGAAACGACCATGCGGGTGGCGGTGGGAGCAGTTGCTAAGCGTCTCTTAGAAGAAATCGGAGTTGAGGTAGCTAGTCATATCGTAACTTTCGGTGGCATTGACATTGAGGTTCCGGAAAATCTGACCGTTTCTGAAATTAAGAAACGCGCTCGTCGGTCAGAAGTTTCGATTGTCAATTCAGAGCAAGAAGAAGAAATCAAAGCCTATATTGATCAGATAAAGAAAGATGGCGACACGATTGGTGGAATTGTTGAAACCATTGTCGGTGGTGTGCCAGTTGGGCTTGGTTCCTATGTTCAATGGGATAGAAAGCTAGATGCTAAAATTGCTCAAGGAGTGGTTTCTATCAATGCATTTAAAGGTGTGGAATTTGGAGTTGGTTTTGAAGCAGGGCGGCTTAAGGGCAGTCAGGTGATGGATGAAATAATCTGGTCTAAAGAGGACGGCTTTACTCGTCGTACTAACAATCTAGGTGGTTTCGAGGGCGGTATGACCAACGGAGAACCTATCGTAGTGCGCGGAGTGATGAAGCCAATCCCAACTCTCTACAAGCCACTTATGAGCGTTGATATTGAGACACATGAGCCTTATAAGGCAACGGTGGAGCGAAGCGATCCGACAGCTCTTCCAGCTGCTGGTGTTGTTATGGAAGCTGTTGTTGCAACAGTGCTTGCAACTGAGGTCTTGGAGAAATTCTCTTCGGATAATCTGGAAGAATTAAAAGAAGCTGTTCAACAATACCGCAATTATGTGAAAGGATTTTAATGCTCACCTATATTTTTACGATGACTTTGGTTGGAATTTTTGCAGGAATTTTGGGAGCTTTGTTAGGACTTGGAGGTGGAATTGTTATTACGCCTGTGCTCACTCTTTTATTTGGAGTAGACATCAAATATGCAGTCGGAGCTTCTATTATTGCGGTTTTAGCGACTAGTTCAGGATCTGCGATTGCTTATCTCAAAGATGATATGCTCAATCTGCGAATTGCCATGTTTTTGGAAATTTTTACGACTTTAGGAGCCTTTGTAGGCGCTATGTTATCAGTGATAACAGATTCACAAGTCCTTTTCTTACTTTATGGAGCTCTCATGCTTTTTCAGGCATTTAATATGTACCAGAAGATTCGTGCTAAAAAGGAAATTCAGACTGTGAGCCACAATGATACCATTGCAGAGAAATTAAATCTCGGTGGTGAATATTTTGACAAAGGTCTCAATCAAACAATCAAGTATCAAGTGACCAATGTCCCTGGTGGCTCTGTTGTCATGTTCTTTGCAGGTGTTATGTCGGCGCTTTTAGGAATTGGTGCGGGTGCTTTCAAAGTATTGGCCATGGATACTGTTATGAAAATGCCTTTAAAAGCTAGTTCAGCAACTTCTAACTTTATGATGGGAGTGACAGGAACGGCTTCAGCTATCTTTTACCTTTTTATAGGACAAATCAACCCGGTATTGGTTACACCAATCGCCTTGGGTGTTTTAGCAGGTTCTTTCATCGGAAGCCGCATCATGCCTTATGTACCTGTAAAAGTATTGCGCTGGATTTTTCTAGTCGCTTTATTAGCTCTGGGTGTGCAGATGTTTATACGAGGTATGCAATGACAGATAAAATGCAAAAAGAAGAGCTGGATTTGGTCATGGGGAAAATTCTTCGCATAGGAATTTTTCTCTCCATTCTTTTTATGTTTATTGGCTTGGTTCTTTACCTTTTTAGTGGTCAGCAGGTCATTTCTTTAAAAAATTTGGAACAGTTTAATCCAGTTGCCTATGTGAAGAGCCATTCCATTTTTGATGCAGTGACGTTTATGTTACTAGGGGCTTTTATGCTTATTTTGACACCGATTTTTCGAGTGATTTCAACTTTTATCATTTTTGTCAAAACAAAAGATAAAATGTATACGATTTTCACAGCGATTGTTATGGTTATTATTTTAGTATCGATTGTTCTGGGATTTATCGTTGAGCCAAAGTAAGGAGTAAGCATGGTAAAGAAAGTTATTTATATTGCGGGTCTTGGTTTGATTGGTTCTTCAATCGCACTTGGAATTCGACGTGATCATCTAGACTATACTATATTAGGTTACAATCGTGGAGAAGAATCCCGAAAAATTGCCCTTGAAAAAGGCATGGTAGATCAAGTGACCAATCAGTTTGCTGAATTTGCTCCTCTGGCAGATGTGATTATTCTTGCTGTCCCTATCAAGCAAACCATTGAGTTTATCAGGCAATTAGCAACTCTAGATTTGAAAAAAGATGTGATTATCTCAGATGCAGGCTCTACCAAAGCTGAAATTGTAGCTGCTGCTGAAGAAGCTCTAAAGGAAAAAACTATTCGATTTGTAGGTGCTCATCCGATGGCTGGTAGTCATAAGTCAGGTGCTAGTGCAGCAGATATAAATCTCTTTGAAAACGCCTATTATATTTTTACTCCGTCTCATTTGACGAAAGAAGGCACGATAGCAGAAATGAAGAATCTCTTATCTGGTCTGCATGCTCGCTTTATCGAGATTGATGCCAAAGAGCATGACCGGGTCACCAGCCAGATTAGTCATTTTCCGCATATCCTCGCTTCTAGTCTTATGGATCAAGCCGCTGCCTATATTCAACAGCACGAAATGACGCAGCATTTCGCTGCTGGGGGATTTCGTGATATGACACGGATTGCAGAAAGTGAACCGAGCATGTGGACTTCGATTTTATTGACAAATCCAGATGCTATTTTAGAGAGGATAGAGGATTTTAAGAAGCGATTGGATACTATTTCACTTGCTATTCAGAATAAAAATGAAGATGTGATTTGGAATTTCTTTCAGCATGGTCGCCAAGTGCGAAAAGCTATGGAAATTCATAAACGAGCAGGTGTGGATAGCTTTTATGACATTTTCATCAATGTTCCCGATGAAGAAGATGCTGTTTTAGGAGTGTTGGAACTTCTAAGGGGAACATCCATTGTCAATATTCACATTAACGAAGAAAATCGCGAAGATATTAACGGAATTTTGCAAATTACCTTTAAAAATCGCGAAGATTTGGAAAAATCTGCTAAAATAATAAGAGAAAAGACACATTATCAAGTCTTTTTAGATTAAGGAGGAAAACTATGTCAAATATTTATGATTTAGCGAATGAATTAAGCCGTACTCTACGTGACCTTCCTGAGTACAAAGCCGTTGTCGAAAGCAAAAAAGCAGTAGATGCTGATAGTGAAGCAAAGAACCTTTTAAAGGACTATCTAGCTTTCCAACAAGAACTGCAAGCTATGGCGCAATCAGGTCAAATGCCAACGCAAGAAGTGCAAGACAAGATGAAGTCGTTTGGGGATAAGATTCAAGGCAATCCTGCCCTGACTGAATTTTTCAATAAACAACAACAATTATCTATTTACTTGGCTGATATTGAACGCATCATTTTTGATCCAGTTCAAGAACTGTTGAAATAAGGTTATGATTCAAGCTGGTGCAAAATTAGCCCAGCTTTTTATGTGCATGAAATCCATAGGAGAAGAAAGGATTCAACAAATTAGCGAGAATTTTCTGAATATTTCCACTAAATACTTGTATTTTACTAATTTTTGAGTATAATGAAATGTATCAACTAGACGGATTTTCAGTTTAATGGTGAAAGCTGAACAGTGTATTTTATGGAGGTGCTTTATGTCACGTAAAATTGCGATTATTGGTATGGGAAATGTTGGTGCTGCAGTCGCGCATGGTCTGATTGCGCAAGGTGCTTTTGATGATTATGTGTTGATTGATAAAAATGAAGCGAAAGTCAAAGCAGATGCACTTGACTTTCAGGACGCTGCAGCAAATTTGAATCATCACGCAAATATCATTGTTAATGATTATCAGGCAGTGGCAGATGCGGATGTGGTGGTATCAGCACTGGGCAATATCAAATTACAAGATAACCCCAACGCCGATCGATTTGCGGAATTACCCTTTACATCCAAGGAAGTTCCTTTTGTCGCTGAACAATTGAAAAAAGTTGGATTTACAGGGATTATCATTGTTATTAGTAATCCAGTAGATGTCATTACCAGTCTTTATCAACACTATACTGGTCTGCCTAAAGAGCGTGTTATTGGAACGGGAACGCTATTGGACACAGCTCGCATGAAACGTGCAGTCGGTGTTCGCTTTGGTGTTGACCCTCGAAGCGTTTATGGCTACAATCTTGGAGAACATGGAAATTCTCAATTTACAGCTTGGAGCCAAGTACGGATAAAAGGTCAACCGATTTCTACATTTGCTTCAGTCGAGGAGTTGGATGAGATTGCTCTAGAAGCTCTTAAAGGAGGGCATACCGTCTTTTATGGCAAAAAATACACATCTTATGGCATTGCGAGCGCAGCTATCCGTTTAGCAGTAGCTCTTGTGTCAGATTCACATGAAGAATTGCCAGTATCAAATTATTATCAGCCATTAGACACCTACTTGAGTTATCCAGCGATTGTAGGGCGTGAGGGAATTCTTGAGCAAGTCAAACTTAGTTTAACAGAAGAAGAGGAAGAAAAATTAGCTTACTCTGCACAATTCATCAAGCAAAAATTTGCAGAAAGTTTATAATTTTAAGAGGGTGAGGAAAAGTTGAATTCAACGAAATGAAGCTTTTTCCCCGCTCTCTTTTGTTTCCCTTCTCTTTTTATGGTACAATATGTAAAAAGAATCAGGTATGAGGTTTTCTATGCAGTTACGAACAAATGCAAAGGGATTAGCTGGGTGCATTCGTGTGCCGGGTGATAAGTCTATTAGTCATCGATCGATTATGTTTGGTAGTTTGGCCAAGGGAGTGACAACGGTTCACGATATTTTGCGTGGTGAAGACGTCTTATCAACCATGCAAGTTTTTCGTGATTTAGGTGTTCAAATTGAAGATGACGGCAATGTAGTAACGATTCATGGAGTGGGTTTTGCTGGTCTTCAAGCGCCGACAAACAAACTGAATATGGGAAATTCTGGAACCTCTATTCGCTTGATTTCAGGTGTATTAGCTGGGCAGGATTTTGTGGCGGAAATGTTTGGTGATGATAGTTTATCTAAACGTCCTATGGATCGCATAACGATTCCTCTTCGTCAAATGGGGGTGCAAATCGCTGGGCGAACCGAGCGTGATTTGCCACCGCTCACCATTCATGGAAATAAGAACTTACAGCCCATTCATTATACCTTGCCTGTGACATCTGCTCAGGTTAAATCTGCTTTGATATTTGCGGCTTTACAAGCTCAGGGCGAGTCTGTCATTGTGGAAAAAGAAATGACCCGCAATCATACAGAAGATATGATTAAACAATTTGGCGGTCAGATTTCTGTCAATGGAAAGGAAATCCGCATTCAAGGTGGACAAGAGTTTACTGGACAGAACGTGTTGGTACCAGGAGATATTTCTAGTGCGGCTTTCTGGATAGTAGCAGGACTTATCATTCCCAATTCTAAGATTATTTTGGAAAATGTTGGTATCAATGAAACACGGACTGGCATTTTGGATGTTGTTAAAGCTATGGGTGGAAATATAAACTTGTCCAATATAGACAGAGTTGCTAAGTCCGCTACCATAACGATAGAGACATCTGAATTAATCGGCACAGAAATTGGCGGAGAAATTATCCCACGTTTAATTGATGAATTGCCAATCATTGCACTTCTTGCCACGCAAGCTAAGGGGCAAACGGTGATTCGTGATGCAGAGGAACTAAAAGTAAAAGAAACAGACCGTATCCAAGTTGTGGCAGATGCACTAAATAGCATGGGGGCTGATATTACTCCGACAGAAGACGGCATGATTATCAAAGGGAAAACGTCTCTTCACGGTGCTAAAGTTCATACATTTGGCGACCACCGAATTGGCATGATGACGGCTATTGCAGCCCTTTTGGTAAACGACGGTCAAGTCGAGTTGGAGCGCGCCGAAGCTATCAATACGAGTTATCCGAATTTCTTTCATGATTTGGAGGATTTACTTCATGCCTAAAATTTTGATTGGTTTCATGGGGGCTGGGAAAACAACGGTTGCTAGCTTGCTAGATGAAAATTTTATTGATATGGATGAGCTTTTGTCAGAGAGACTGGAAATGCCGATTAAAGAATATTTTGAGCAGTATGGCGAAGCAGCTTTTCGGCAAAAAGAAAGTGAATTATTAAGAGAATTGCTACAGTCAGAACAAGTCATCTCAACCGGTGGTGGCATCATCAGCAATGCTCAAAATCGCGAGTTGTTAAAGCAGAACGCTGAAAATATTTATTTAAAAACAGATTTTGAAACGCTTTACCAGCGTCTTGAAGAAGATCAAGCTCACCAGCGCCCACTTTATTTGAACAATAGTAAAGCTGATTTGAAAAATCTTTTCGATCAACGTCAGGCTTGGTATGAAGAAGTGGCTACAAAAATTATTGATGTGACTACTTTGACGCCGAAACAAATCGTGGAGGTGTTGCAATGAAAGTTGGATTTTTAGGTCCGAAAGGTTCTTTTTCTCATCATGTGGCGCAAGAAGCATTTCCAACAGATACATTGGTGGCTTTTGAAAATATCACGGAAGTTGTCAAAGCCTACGAGACAGGTGAAGTGGATTATTCTGTAGTGCCAGTTGAAAATTCAATTGAAGGAAGCGTTCATGAAACATTGGACTACCTTTTTCATCAAGCAGCCATTCATGCTGTGGCAGAAATCGTCCAGCCAATCAAACAACAATTATTGGCAACGGCAGCTGATAAGCCAGTAGAAAAAATCTTTTCTCATCCGCAGGCAATTGCGCAGGGGAAAAAATATGTTCGCCAGCATTATCCACAAGCTAAAATCGAAATAACAGCTAGCACAGCTTATGCGGCTCGTTTTGTGGCTCAGCATCCAGAAGAAAATTATGCAGCCATTGCTCCTAAAACTGCAGCTAGTGAATATAATTTGCAGATTATTGCAGAAGATATTCAAGAAATGGACGAGAATTTCACCCGTTTTTGGTTGCTGGGACAGTCGATTCCGACTTTGTCATTATATCCTAAGGAAAAGAAAATAACGCTTGCTTTGACTTTGCCAGACAATTTGCCCGGTGCTTTATACAAAGCTCTTGCAACTTTTGCTTGGCGGGGAATTGACTTGACAAAGATTGAAAGCCGCCCGTTGAAGACCGCTTTGGGAGAATATTTTTTCATTGTGGACATCAATAATGAAAAAGAGGATTTAGTGTCATTTGCGATGAAAGAGTTAGAAGCGATTGGCATTACTTATAAAATTTTAGGAAATTATACCGTTTATACTATTTCAGAACAGTAGATTGGAGCAATCATGGGTAAAAAATCAGATAATCTCAGCCACCATGAGCAGTTGAGACTGGACTATCTTTACAAAAATATCCATTATTTAAATGAACGCGAGAAAAAAGAATATCAATATCTTCTGAGAAAGCAAGAAGGAGACCAAAGAGTAGAATCAGCTCGTGAATCGAGAGGTACCTTTTCTGACCAACAAGTACCTGAGAATTTTGGTTACACCGAGCAGGGACTCCCTCAATATCCAGAGAGAAGTCGCCGTAATAAACGAGCTAAATCAGAGCACATACCAACTAATGTGGCTGAAAGTGTTGTAGAAAATATACCCAAGCCTAAAAAGGAAAAACGGCATAGAAAAATACGTGTGAAGCGGATTCTAGCTTGGCTTGCTTTAATTTTGGTTCTCATTGTAGGGGGCATGTTGTTCATGTTTATAAAAGGCTTGAACACTTCAAAAAGCAATCCAAATGCCAAAGCTGCCCAAACAGAAGTCTTTAATGGGAAAGATACCAAAGACGGTGTGAATATACTTATTTTGGGTACAGATGGACGAATTGGTCAATCTTCTTCTGAAACGCGGACAGATTCGATTATGGTCTTAAATGTCGGTGGAAAAAATAAAAAAATGAAACTCGTCAGTTTCATGAGAGACACGCTCGTTCACATTGATGGAGTCAGTCAAGGTTCTGGTTATGATCAAAAGTTAAATGTAGCATATGCCATTGGAGAGCAAAATAACAATCAAGGCGCTGAATTAGTACGTCAAGTGCTGAAAGACAATTTTGATATTGACATTAAGTATTATGCGTTGGTTGACTTTTCGACCTTTGCGACAGCTATCGATACCCTTTTCCCAAATGGTGTTGAAATGAATGCGAATTTTTCAACTATCAATGGTGAAAAAGTGAGTGAAGTACAGGTGCCGGACGACCTCAATATGAAAGACGGCGTGGTTCCAGAGCAGACGATTAAGGTTGGCAAACAGCGAATGGACGGTCGCACGCTTTTGAATTATGCGCGTTTCCGTAAAGATGATGAAGGAGATTTTGGACGCACACGTCGCCAACAAGAGGTGATGAGCGCGATTATTCAGCAAATCAAAGACCCGACGAAGCTTTTTACAGGCTCTGAAGCGCTTGGCAAAGTATTTGCTTTAACCTCGACCAACGTTCCGTATAGTTTTTTACTAACGCACGGCTTGTCTTCTCTTACCAATGCTCGTAATGGTGTTGAAAAGGTGACCATTCCTGAAAATGGAGATTGGATAGATGCCTATGATATGTATGGCGGTCAAGGACTGTTAGTTGATTTTGAAGCCTATAAAGAAAAATTGGCACAACTTGGACTCAGATAAATGATAGAATAGAAAGTGATAATTCTGTCGCTTTCTTTTTTTGGGAAATGGCAGAGCTGATAGAAAGAGAAATATATGTTAAAAAAGAATGATGTGATAGAAGTTGAAATTGTGGATTTGAGCCATGACGGTGCAGGAGTAGCTAAGGCAGAGGGGCTGGTTTTCTTTGTAGAGAATGCTCTGCCTACGGAACGTATCCGTATGCGCATACTGAAAGTCAATAAAAAAATTGGTTTTGGCAAGGTAGAAGCCTATCTGACGAAATCCCCTTATCGAAACGAAGATGTTGATGTGGCTTATCTGAGGACAGGTATTGCTGACCTTGGGCATCTAAAATATAGTGAGCAATTGAAATTTAAAACCAAGAAAGTTAGAGATAGTCTTTACAAGATTGCTGGAATTGCAGATATCGAAGTGGCACCAACCCTTGGTATGGAGCACCCACTACATTATCGAAACAAAGCGCAGGTTCCTGTTCGCCGTGTCAATGGACAGCTAGAAACGGGATTTTTCCGAAAAATTCGCACGATTTAATGCCAATTGAGGATTTTTATATTCAGGATCCAGTTATTGATCAAGTCGTTTTGGCAGTGCGGGATTTGCTGCGTCGTTTTGACCTGAAACCTTACGATGAGAAAGAGCAATCTGGTCTGATTCGTAATATTGTGGTTCGTCGTGGACATTACTCTGGTGAAATCATGGTTATTTTAGTGACCAATCGTCCCAAGATTTTCCGTATAAATCAGTTAATTGAGCGATTAGTCGCGCAATTTCCGAATATTAAATCTATCATGCAAAATATTAACGACCAGCCAGGTAATGCGATTTTGGGGAAGGAATTTCATGTACTGTATGGACAAGATTATATTACTGACCGCATGCTGGATAATGACTTTCAAATTGCTTCCCCAGCATTTTACCAAGTCAATACAGAGATGGCAGAGAAACTGTATCAAACGGCGATTGATTTCGCTGAGTTGAGTATAGAGGATATTGTAGTGGATGCTTATTCGGGGATTGGTACCATTGGATTGTCAGTTGCGAAACATGTCAAAGAAGTCTATGGCGTGGAGGTCATCCCCCAAGCAGTTGAAAATAGCAAAAAGAATGCTGAGCTAAACGGTATTAGCAATGCCCAGTATATTTGTGATTCAGCAGAAAATGCTATCAAAAAATGGCTGAACCAAGGTATAAAACCTAGTATCATCATGGTCGACCCACCACGTAAAGGCTTGACTGAAAGTTTTATCAAATCAAGCGTCAGTATGAATCCAAAGAAAATCGTCTATATTTCCTGCAATGCCGCCACCATGGCACGTGACATCAAGCTCTATCAAGAACTAGGCTATAAACTCACAAAAGTTCAGCCCGTGGATTTGTTTCCAATGACGCATCATGTGGAGTGCGTAGTGTTGCTACAACGAAGCAAAGAGTGAAAATCCTTTATTTTAAGCACTTCTTCAAGCATTTTGTCTTTATTGAAAAGAATGATTTTGACATAAAAAAGGTACAAAAAAAGTATATTGATGTGAACGTCTGTTTGGATGTCGACTGCGTAGACAAAAAATAGATACGTCGTAAAATATATTGGTTCAGCGAGAACATTTTATAAGTGTTCTCGCTTTTTTTATTTTCAGGAGGAAAATTATGGAAAAAGAAGAAAAGTCATCACGGTATGCTGTGATGCGTCATCTCATGGCTATCATGGGAATTGATGTTGATGAAGCAACACATTTAGTTGCTGAAATGGAGAAAGCAGAGTTGATTCAATTTGATGAACTGGGGAATGTTGGACTTTTATTGTTGGAGGGACAATCATGAAGCGTATTACCGCAAATCACTATCAAACGTCAGAGCGTTACTATAAGCTCCCAAAACTTTTATTTGAGAGTGACCGCTATAAGGAGATGAAACTAGAGGTTAAAGTGGCTTATGCAGTCTTAAAAGATCGATTGGAATTATCTCTGAGTAAGGGATGGATTGATGAGGATGGGGCTATTTATTTGATTTACTCTAACTCCAAACTAATGGCACTCCTTGGTTGTTCCAAGTCTAAATTGCTGACGATTAAAAAGACATTGAGAGAATTTGGACTGATTGATGAAGTCCAACAGTCTTCCAGTGAAAAGGGCGTTTGGCTAATAAGATTTATTTAGGGGAGTTAGAACATGACACCACCCCAGTCTTAAATTCAGACGGGGGTAGTGTTCAAAAAACACTAGGGGGGTCTCCAAATCAGCCGGGGCCGGTTTTAAATTCAGCCCCTAGTGAGACTGAAAGAAGTGAGACTGAATATAGTGAAACTGAAAAGAGTGATTTCCTTTTTGAGGATGAGGAGGAGAGACAAGTTGTAGTTGAAAAACAAGAAGATACCTTTTCTCCAAAAGTTGACTCAGTGACCAAGTACGATCGAGATTATATTTGGGGCTTGGTTCATGACCAGTTGAGACAAGTCGGTTTATCACAGGTAGCTAGTGATTACGCCATGATTTATTTTAGTGACCGTTATCAGTACGCTTTGGAACATATGAGATTTGCTCGGTCGGCAGAAGCGATTGCGGAATACGTGTTTAATGGTGTGCTGTCTGAATGGACCAAGCAGCTAAGGCGACAAGAAACGAAGGGAGGTGATTAAGATGATTTGGTGGATACTAGGTGGAGTCTATCTCATCTCCCTTATTATTTTATTGATTGAAATCATCCGTGCACCAGAGATGGATGACCATATTTAAGTAAGAGTTTTACAAATAGTAAGGCTCTTTTTATTTTGAAAGAGAGGAAAAATGAAGTTTTTAGATTTGTTTGCTGGAATTGGAGGCTTTCGACTGGGATTGGAGCGTCAAGGCCATGAGTGTGTTGGTTTTTGTGAGATTGATAAGTTTGCGAGGAAATCTTACAAAGCTATGTATGAGACTGAAGGAGAGATAGAATTTCATGACATTAGACAAGTCACAGACCAAGATTTTAGACAACTTAGAGGGCAAGTGGACATCATCTGTGGGGGATTCCCTTGCCAGGCATTTTCACTCGCAGGCCGACGATTGGGATTTGAGGATACTAGAGGTACTTTGTTCTTCGAAATTGCTCGAGCGGTCAAACAGATCCAACCACGTTTTTTATTCTTGGAAAACGTCAAGGGCTTACTCAGTCACGACAAGGGAGAGACATTTCGAACAATCCTCGCTACATTGGATGAGTTGGGGTATGATGTTGAATGGCAAATCCTTAACAGTAAAGATTTCCAAGTCCCACAAAACAGAGAAAGGGTCTTTATTATCGGACATTCTAGAAGATACCGTCCCCGATTCTTATTTCCTCTCCGAAGAGAAAGTAGCACAGCTGGTCTTGAGCGATTAGGCAATGTTAATCCATCAGGAAAAGGCATGAGTGGAGAGGTTTACTTGAGTCACGGATTATCCCCAACCCTAACCAGAGGAAAAGGGGAAGGAGCTAAAATTGCTATATCAGTTTTAACACCAGATAGACTGAAGAAACGCCAACATGGCAGACGCTTTAAGGACAATCAAGCCCCTATGTTTACCCTAACTGCTCAAGATAGGCATGGTGTCGTTGTCGCAGGAACCTTACCAACATCTTTTGTTCAAACGGGACGCATCTATGATATTTCAGGGGTATCCCCAACACTTACCACCATGCAGGGAGGCGATAAAGTTCCTAAGATTCTTTGTCGTGAAGAAGCTCCGCATTTAAAAATCAAAGAAGCTACTAAACTAGGTTATGCCAAGGCGACAATAGGGGATTCTGTCAACCTTGCTTATCCAGAGTCCACAAAACGAAGGGGACGAGTCGGTAAAGGGGTATCTAATACGATAACCACTTCTGACAATATGGGGGTAGTCGTGGCAGCTCTTGAATATCGCAAGGACAAGTGGTATGAGGTGACAGGGATTGTCATTGATGGGAAACTCTATCGTTTAAGAATCAGACGGCTGACTCCCAGAGAGTGTTTTAGACTTCAGGGTTTTCCTGACTGGGCCTATGAAAGAGCGGAAAGCGTCTCCAGTAAAAGCCAGCTGTATAAACAAGCAGGCAATAGTGTGACCGTGACAGTCATCGAAGCCATTGCTGGAGCATTTAGAAAGATTGAGGAAGAAGAACATGAAGTTGTTACATAATAAAAGTATTAGGGAATGTACAGAACTGGATGAAGCCATCCATCAAGCTGAAGTGGAGATGACAAGTCTGATTACGATTGAATGTTTCGGCGAAGGCAAGTCTCCGATTGATAGGAGTAAAGTTTTCACACCACTGACTCAAGAATTGCAGAAGGATTTATCTGTATAGGAGGGAGACATGTTAGAAATCTATTTAAGTCGAAATACCAGTCGTAATCAGAAACTCTTTAACTTTTGTAGGTCACATGACATTTCCTATACCTGTAAAGACGTTGGCCACTTGGCACATGAGGACTTACTGGGATTATTTGCCAAAACCAGTGATTGTTTTGAGTTATTAGCTCCCTCCTTTCAGCGCTTTAAACGTCAGGAACGGATGAAATTGAGTGAGTTGGTGACTTTAGTCTTAACAAGACCAGAACAAAATCTCCGTCTTCCACTGGTGGTCAGTCATCAGAAAGTTTATCCAGATATGAGTGTAGAAGAGGCACGAACCTTTCTTCCAAGAGACCATAAGGAAATGCTCTTTCGTGAACATCTTTTTAAGGACATGACAGAACAGGAGGCTCTATGAACGAACGCTTTTGGGAAAATTTAGAAATCCTCCTCATTGATAAGGGCATGTCTTGGGCAGATTTAGCACGGAACATTTTTAAAGGTCAATACGTCTATCCTAGTGAGTTTAATCGTCTCTATCAGACTTTCCGTCATTACAAGTCCAATCGCCTTATGCCTCAACTCAAATGGGTGGAGAGAATTGTAGCAGTATTAGAGATTGATTATGAAGATTTGTTTAGGAGGTAGAGATGGGACGAATATTACTGATGTACGGAGCCATTCATGCTAATGTGCTCTTAGTTAGTCTCTTCTTAATGGGATGGATTGATGGGATAGGCTTAATCGTCTTACAAGTTGCTTTTTTAAGTTTTTTGTTGTGGTTTTGGAAACACTATGGCATGCCCAAAAGAAACATGTCCTGGATAGAGAGAGGAGTTTGGCTTTTAGGGAGCCTTGGCGTGATGGTGAGTATAGCTCTTGCCATGAGTGTCACGCTTTCAGGAATTGAGACTAACCAACAAACGATGGTAACTGTTCAGGATCAAGTTCCCGTTCTGTCGTTTATTATTTTTCTACTTAATGCCAGTATAGTGGAGGAGGTCTTTTACCGAGAAGTTTTGTGGGATAGGCTGTCTAAGCCATTTGCTCAGCTTTTGTTGACGAGTTTCCTCTTTTCCTTAGCGCACCACCCTTCTAGCATGATGACTTGGTTCATTTATGGCAGCTTAGGAGTGACATTAGGACTGGTTCGTCTCAAAACGGATGTTTTAATGTCTACTCTGGTTCATCTCTCTTGGAATGGTGTGGTTTTTCTTCTATCATTTCTGTGATACCAAAATCAAGAAGGCTTTCGTATTATGAAGGCACCCTGATTTTTATGAGGGAATCATACAAAGGAGGGAGTTATGTCTTCAGAACAACAGGAACGCCAAGCTTTGCAATATGCGGAGAGAAGTAGCCTGTTTACGGTTCAAACGCTCTTAAAGCTCTTAGAGTGGTCGGCTAGGCAAGCCCTAGCTCAAGACTCAGCTTATAAGATTGGGGTTCAAAAGTTGGAAGAACTGCTTCAAAGTCCCTATGCCATTGAATCAGTAAACGTGACCAGGGATATGTTGGATAAACCGATTGATATGGAGAAATTCAAGGAACTGATGGAATCCGAGAACCTTCCGATTGCCATTAGCTGGCAAGGGAACTATCTTCATTTCTACGCCAAGGACAAGTCTCTTTTAGACAGACACCTAGATGAGTTACTGAAAAAGTTAGTCTCTAATCCAGAAAAACTTCAAGACTTAACATTCGATAAAACCCTTGATGAGGAAATTGAAAAGGCTAAGGAACAGATTGTGATGTCAAAACCTTCTGCCGTGAAGACCAAGGAGGTGACTCTCTAGTGTATTCAGGGAAAAAAGCCATCGTCTTTGGGAGCTTAGGGCTTGTATTTGGCTATTTCTGTCATCGTTTGGTTTTGCTGTACGAGAGTCTTCCCAATCAGCCACCCATTGAACGTCTTGCTTATCTCTTAGGAGAAGGACAAAAACAAGTGCTTCATCCCTTGTGGGATGTCAACTTCACTGGAAAATCCTTCTTAGGCTTTCTCTTTGGACTTATGACCATGGGGTTTGTCTATCTTTACATCTCAACAGGCAAAAAGGTCTACCGAGAAGGGGCTGAGTATGGCTCTGCTCGTTTTGGAAATAGTCGTGAGCGTAAAGCCTTTACCAGTAAGAATCCTTTGAACGATACCATCTTGTCTCGAAATGTCAGGTTGACTCTTTTAGAAAAGAAAACGCCACAGTTTGACCGAAATAAGAACCTGGTTGTTATTGGTGGGTCAGGAGCAGGGAAGACCTTTCGCTTTGTCAAACCAAATCTGATTCAGCTTAACTGTTCCAACATTGTGGTTGATCCCAAGGACCATTTGGCAGAAAAAACTGGGAAGCTCTTTCTAGAAAATGGCTATCAGGTCAAGGTCTTAGACATAGTGAATATGACTAATTCGGATGGTTTTAATCCCTTTCGTTATGTGGAAACTGAGAATGATTTGAACCGCATGCTGACGGTGTATTTTAACAACACGAAAGGTAGTGGTTCAAGAAGCGATCCCTTTTGGGATGAGGCCTCCATGACCTTGGTCAGAGCTATTTCATCTTACTTAGTGGATTTTTACAATCCTCCAGAAAGCTCCAAGGAAGAAGCTGAGAAGCGGCGCAAGCGTGGGCGTTATCCAGCTTTTTCAGAGATTGGAAAACTCATTAAACTCTTATCTAAAGGAGACAATCAAGATAAGAGTGTCCTTGAAGTCATGTTTGAAAATTATGCTAAGAAGTATGGCATGGAGAACTTTACCATGCGTAACTGGGCAGATTTTCAGAACTACAAGGACAAGACCCTTGATTCAGTCATTGCCGTGACGACGGCTAAGTTTGCACTCTTTAATATCCAATCAGTGATTGATTTGACGCAGCGGGACACCATGGACTTGAAGACATGGGGAACTCAGAAGACGATGGTCTATTTGGTCATTCCTGATAATGACACGACATTCAGATTCTTGTCTGCACTTTTTTTCTCAACAGTCTTTACAACCTTGACCAGACAGGCTGATGTGGACTTTAAGGGGCAACTACCTATTCATGTGAGAAGCTACCTGGACGAATTTGCCAATATCGGTGAAATCCCAGACTTTGCCGAACAAACTTCAACGGTTCGTTCTCGAAACATGAGCCTTGTACCTATTCTCCAAAATATTGCTCAGCTCCAAGGGCTTTATAAGGAAAAAGAGGCTTGGAAAACCATTCTTGGTAACTGTGACAGCTTGTTGTATCTGGGTGGGAATGACGAAGAAACCTTCAAGTTCATGAGTGGCCTTTTAGGCAAACAAACTATCGATGTGAGAAACACCAGTCGGTCTTATGGCCAAACAGGGTCTGGTTCTACTTCTCATCAAAAAATTGCAAGGGACCTCATGACCCCTGATGAAGTCGGAAATATGAAACGAGATGAGTGTTTGGTACGAATTGCAGGAGTTCCAGTCTTTAAGGAGAAGAAGTATCTCCCTTTGAAACACCAGAACTGGCAATACCTAGCAGATAAGGAAACGGACGCTCGTTGGTGGCACTATGAGATTGACCCTCTAAGCAATAAGGAAGCACTTCTTGATTTATCGGATCATAAGGTCAGGGATTTAAGCACAGAAAGAACACTACACTAATGGAAATGAGGAATCATATGGATCAAAAACTTACAGGCTTTGTTTACGGAGTGGATGCCAGCTCCATGTTTGCACAAGCCATGTCTCTCTTACAAAAAGGCTTGATTGCCGTAGGGGCTTTTCTTGTTGTGATGGGCATTATCAACCTTTCGACCAATATCAAAGATGGAGGACCAGGTGTCCGTAATGCTATCTTAGAAATTGTGGGTGGGGTGATGGTCGGTGCTGCTGGCGCCTTTGTTACTCAGATTACAATTTAGGAGGGCAAGGTATGACATGATAATGAAACTAACCTCAGCTTTTGTCTTTCTAGCCTCAGAGAAAATTTCAAGCGACAGCCTTTTTGAAGGCTTTAATGTGGATTTAAAATCAACAGCTGATTTAATCAAATCCTTGGCAGAATACAATCCGACCGTCTGGTCTTATATGTCTGCTATCACCAAAGGGATTATGCAGCCTTTGGGAGTAGCGATTTTAGCGGTTGTTTTGATTCTGGAATTTTCTAAGATGGCAAAGAAAATTGCGGGCTCAGGAGGTGCCATGACTTTTGAAGCTGTTGCCCCAATGATTGTCAGCTACATCATGGTAGCAGTGGTGATTACTAACACCACTGTGATTGTGGAAGCTATCTTAGCTGTTGCTTCCCACATCATCGAACAGGTGGCAGGCGTGGTGTCACATGGGAGAACAGCCTATGACACCATCTCAGGTCTTAAAGGCTCAGGCATTGTTGGAAAAATGATTGTCGGACTCTTTGCCATCATGATTTGGTTGGTTCGTTTAGTTAGTGTGATGGTCGTGAATATTCTCATTACCATTCGCTTTATCCAACTTTATCTCATGATTCCTTTTGCGCCACTGACGATTCCAGCTTTCCTTAGTGATGATTGGCGTGGCATTGGGATTGGCTATCTTAAAAATATTATGGTCTATGCCCTGCAAGGAGTTTTAATTTTCCTCATCGTCTCTCTTGTACCTCTTTTTGAATCAGCTGGAAAAATCGCTGTTTCAAATGGGGCAGGGATTATGGAAAGCCTAGCCATTATGTTTGGTAGCTTAGTGCAGGCTATTTTGTTAATCATTGCCTTGGTGGGCAGTCAACGCACTGCCCGAAGTATTTTGGGCATGTGAGAGTAGGATAGCTTAAACAGTCCAGTGGACTGTTTAAGGTTGTTCCTTGGAAATCGAAGAGGAACAAGGTACTGCTTTACGGTCGATTTCGTTGTCCGACCTCCGCAAGGACGACTAGAACTGTCATAGCTAGGAACTAGCGTAGAGAGTTCAGACGCCTACTGTGTCAAAGTCACAAAACAATTTAAACTGGACTAAGATTTCCATCTTGGTCCTTTTATCAAAGAAGGAGTTACTATTTTATGAATACACGTGTTTTTAAGGACGTTACAAAGGTTCAACACAGGGCTTGGTTAGGTTTTACCACACGGCAAGTCATTTTTGTCTTGCCAGCTATTGCCATCACCATCCTTGTCTTAGGGTTAAATCTTTTTTATTGGCAATTTGGGGACTGGTTTGTCTATGGATTTGTTTTTACGTTTACCATCCCCCTCATGTTATTTGGGGTTTATCGTCCTAATGATCTCCCCTTTGAAACCTATTTAAAATACCGTTTTCATTACGAGATGACGGTACCAGACCGCACCCTAATCGAACAGAAAGGAATTCACCATGAAAAACTTAAAACACTTCATGAAACCAAAGACCTCTTCTAAGGTCAAAAAGACAACCCCAAAGAAACAGGAGGTTCTACCAACAACCGTTAATACTCTTTTTTATCAAGGTCTCTTTCCCAATGGCCTTATGCAGGTAAGCCCAGATTATTTCTCTCAGTCCTATCTCTTAGGGGATGTCAATTACCAGACCGTGGGATTGGAGGATAAGGGGGCTATTGTTGAGAAGTATTCAGATTTAATCAATTCGCTGGACGATAAAACAAATTTCCAACTGACCATCTTTAACAAGAAGGTCAACTTGGAACAATTCCGAAAAAGTGTCCTTTATCCCTTACATGAAGATGGTTTTGATCCCTACCGTGAGGAATTCAACAGTATGATGGATTCTAACTTAGAAGCAGGAAAGAATAATTTTTCAGCTATCAAGTTGATTTCTTTTGGGAAAAGTGACCAAACGCCTAAACTGGCTTACCGCTCTCTGTCTCAAATTGGAGAATACTTCAAGAGTGGTCTTTCAGAAATCGAGGCTAGCTTTAACCTCTTGACAGGAGAAGAACGAGCCAATCACCTGGCCGATATGTTACGCGGAGAAAACCATCTGCCCTTTACTTATCAAGACCTCGTGCGTTCAGGACAAACCACCAAACATTTTATTGCACCACCAAGCTTATCTTTCAAACACAAAAATCATATTGAAATAGACAATCGACTCTTACAGATTGTCTATGTTCGGGATTACGGTATGGAGTTAGGGGACAAGTTTATTCGTGATTTAATACAGTCGGATTTGGAAGTGATGATGAGCCTGCATGCCAAAGGCTCAGCCAAGTCAGAGGCCATGAAGAAACTCCGAACCAAGAAAACCTTGATGGAATCACAAAAAATTGGCGAGCAACAAAAGATGGCACAATCTGGTGTTTATTTGGAAAAGGTTAGTCAGGTGCTTGAAAGTAACATTGATGAAGCTGATGAGCTGCTTAAAACTATGACACAGACTGGAGACAAGCTCTTTGACACCCTTTTTTTGATTGGGGTCTTTGCGGATAATGAGGATCAGCTGAACCAATCCTTAGACATTGTCAAACAAGTGGCCGGCTCAAATGATCTCATCATTGATAATCTGACTTATATGCAGGAAGCTGCCTTTAATAGTCTGTTACCCTTTGGGAAGAATTATGTTGAAGGTGTTTCTCGGTCTCTCTTAACCTCGAATATTGCCGTCAACTCACCTTGGACTTCTGTTGATATTCAGGACAAAGGTGGAAAATTTTACGGGATTAATCAGATTTCAAGTAACATCATTACCATTGACCGTGGGAAACTCAATACCCCATCAGGTCTAATTTTAGGGACATCAGGTTCAGGGAAAGGCATGGCCACAAAACATGAGATTATTTCGACTAAATTAAAAGAAGCGGATAATGATACCGAAATCATCATCGTCGATCCTGAAAATGAGTACAGCATCATCGGTCAAGCCTTTGGTGGGGAAAGCATTGACATTGCGCCTGACTCCACCACTTTCTTGAATGTCCTAGACTTGTCAGATGAGAATATGGATGAAGACCCTGTTAAGGTCAAGTCAGAATTTCTCCTGTCTTGGATTGGGAAATTGTTGGACCGCAAAATAGATGGTCGTGAGAAGTCACTAATCGACCGTGTGACACGCTTGACCTATAAGCATTTTCAAGAACCGTCTTTGGTGGAATGGGTCTTTGTCCTCTCCAAGCAACCTGAACTAGAAGCGAAGGACTTGGCTCTTGATATGGAACTGTATGTGGAAGGTTCTCTAGATATTTTCTCACACCGCACCAACATCAAAACCGATAGCCACTTCCTCATTTACAATGTCAAAAAGCTGGGCGATGAACTCAAACAAATTGCCCTCATGGTGATTTTTGACCAGATTTGGAATCGTGTGGTGAAGAATCAAAAACTAGGGAAGAGAACCTGGATTTACTTTGATGAAATGCAGCTGCTGTTATTGGATAAGTACGCTTCTGATTTCTTCTTCAAACTCTGGAGTCGGGTTCGGAAGTATGGGGCAACGCCAACAGGGATTACGCAGAATGTGGAAACGCTGCTTCTTGATGCCAATGGCAGACGCATTATCGCGAATAGCGAATTCATGATTCTCCTAAAACAGGCTAAGAATGACCGAGAAGAATTGGTTCACCTCTTAGGTTTATCCAAGGAGTTAGAGAAATACTTGGTTAATCCTGAAAAGGGAGCAGGTCTCATTAAGGCTGGCTCAACAGTTGTACCATTCAGGAATAAGATTCCACACCAAACCAAGCTCTTTGACATCATGAGTACCGATCCAGAAAAGATGAGGCTTGACAAATGATACTAGATAAGAAAACCCTTAAAGCTGCACGAAAAACCTTTCAAAGCAGTTTAAAGTCTAGCCGAATTCATTACCGTAGGGAGAAGAAAGCCATACAAATAGCTCTCCCTAAGAAACGCTTTCTCACCAGACGAGCTGAGAAAGCAGAAGCAAAAGAACAGAAGAAAACTCTCAAAGAAGCCTATCAAGATGAAAAAACAGCTGCGACAGAATCTTTTAAGGAGTCTATCGCCTATGTATCTCCCAGATGGTTAAAGGCAAAGGAAATAAGAAAGTACCGTCTCCCACAAGCAAGAAATCGTCTGAAGCTTGCCCAAAAACACTTGGCAGAGGTCAAGCTAGAAGAAAAAGAGAAAACTGTCAATCCTAAGTTTACCTATCTCAAAGAGTCAAAAGAAACGAAAACTTCACGGTTTCAGTTCCAAAAAGAGAAAAATTTTGACCGCCTTCAGGCAGAAAAAGAAGTCACTTCCGCCAAACGTGAGGTTCATCAGCTCAAAAAGGCTCATAAGGCCAAGAAAACCTCTACCAAAGTTAAACGAGGGTTGCGTTTTCTAGCGTCCGAATCGCTAGATGTAGTTGCTCAAGACGATGATTTAGATGGTCTTAGAACCCTAAAAGATACCAGTCTGAAAGGCAGACGCTATGCTAGATTTACCTATCAATCTGGAAAAGTCGTCGTGAAAGGTGGGCAGACTGGACATCGTTTTGTCAAAAACAAGATTGCTCATGGCAAGGAACGGTATCAGAACTTTAAAAAGGGGAAAGGCTGGAAACGCCAAAAACCTTTAAAGCCAAGAAGACGTTACCAAACTTTTCTTAAACAGGCTGGGAAGCAAGGTATTGCAGGCTTTTCAAAAATAATCCAAGCCATTAAGGGGAGCCTGACCTTCTTTTCAGCTCTTATCACAAATCCCATGACTTGGGTGGTATCAGGCCTGTTGTTTCTGTTTCTTCTCATGATGAGTTTTGTCATGGGGATTTCAGGAACCAGTCTCATCCAACAAGATGAGATAGAGTTGACCAAGAGTTATACCCATCTGACCTGGGAGGATGCGGAGCACACGAGAACCAATGATAAAGGCATTACCTACTACACTAAGATTGATGAGGTCATGGCCTTCATGAATCATAAGTATCAGGATTATGCCTTAGACGAAGTGATGGAAGAAAGTCCTCAAACCTATCAAGCTTATTTGAGTCAGCTTTGGCAGGACTTAAATGGTGGCTCATCTATTCAGTCCATGTCAGACTTAACTAAAAATCCTCTTTATAAACTCTCAGATGAAGAACGAGCAGACCTGAAGGAATTAAGCGAGGAAGGAACTTACCTTTCCCTTCAGGAATTGGAGAATCCCTTTCAAGGACAAACGGAAGATGACGCTCTAACCATGACCGTTCGCTATGGCTACGAGGTGATGGATGAGAAACCAATGCTTCATCATCACATCACTTTAGAGGCTAAAGAGAACCAAGTGATTGTGGCACCTATGGATGGGAAAGTCTCTCTTGATGGGGATAATATTATCCTCACATCAGGCAAAGGACTAAACAAAGCTCAACTCACTCTTTATAATGTTCATACTGGTCGAGTGACGGCTGGTCAGCGAGTCCAAGCAGGAGAGGTTATTGGCCAAACTAAAGATGGTACGGGGCTAAAAGTCACCTATCAAAAGGTGGATGATGACACGGACAAGTTGGTTTATGTCAATCCAGCCTTTTACTTTCCTAAAGTGATTCAGCTTCAAACCACTATTATACCAGCCATTGGTCAGTTTGGCGGGGATGAGTTTGCGAGAGCGAAAGCGATCTATGAGTACCTGAGAAGTCAAGGAGCGACCAATCAAGCCATCGCAGCTGTCCTAGGAAACTGGTCGGTAGAATCCTCTATCAATCCCAAACGAGCTGAAGGCGACTACCTATCTCCTCCAGTTGGGGCAAGAGAAAACTCTTGGGATGATGAGGGGTGGCTATCTCTGGGTGGTCCAGCCATTTATAACGGTCGTTACCCTAATATCTTGAGACGTGGACTAGGGCTAGGACAGTGGACAGATACTGCTGATGGGTCACGCCGTCACACACTTTTGTTAGAATATGCCAAACGAAAGAACCAGAAGTGGTATGACTTAGGCTTACAACTGGACTTCATGTTGCATGGGGATAGTCCCTATTACACCAACTGGTTAAAGGACTTTTTCAAACATTCAGGAAGTCCAGCAAACCTTGCTCAACTCTTTCTCATTTATTGGGAAGGAAATAGTGGAGATAAGCTCTTAGAGCGCCAAACCAGAGCAACCGAGTGGTATTACCAAATCGAAAAAGGGTTTAGCCAGCCGAATGGTGGGACTGCCCAAAGTGATCCCAAAGCTTTGGAAGCTGTTCGTGGTGACCTCTATGACAATTCTATCCCAGGTGGTGGTGATGGTATGGGCTATGCCTACGGTCAATGTACATGGGGAGTGGCTGCACGGATTAACCAATTAGGATTGAAACTCAAAGGCAGAAATGGTGAGAAAATTCCGATTATCAATACCATGGGCAATGGTCAAGATTGGGTACGAACTGCGGCTAGTCTCGGTGGTGAAACAGGAACCATCCCTAAAGCAGGAGCGATTGTCTCCTTTGCGGGTGGACAGTACGGGCATGTGGCATTTATTGAGAAAGTTTATCCAGATGGGTCATTTCTTATCTCAGAGACCAACTATAATGGCAATCCCAACTATACCTTCCGCAAGTTATCAGGAGTGGATAGTACCATCAGTTTTGCCTACACAACGAAATAAAAAGGATATGCTAACAAAGTATAAAAATGTTAGCATATTCTTTTTGTTTTTTTATGGCAAGGTCAGCTGCTAGCTTTAAAGTCTTTCAGTCACGACTTAAACGTTATGATTAGAATTGAGAGCTATCAAGAGGCTGATAATCTCATTAAGTATATCTGTGAATAGAATGTCTTTTGTATAGCTATATTTTTTTGAATAATTTTGCCATTGTTGCTGTTGAATAGAGTCAGATTTGAATCTCTCCAGTAGTTCAATGATTTTATTGAAATCGAGTTCAGTTTCACGATAGGAAAAGGTTCTTTCACAAGCAATTTTTAATTGTGAAAAATCAATGTCATCTTTCTTTAGCTTTGAAAGGATATAGACATCGTAAAAATCTTTGCTGCGACTGTTCAAGAAATTTCGTGAATAAATGGTTTGGAGTTTTTCAGCTAAGATTGTTTCAATCGTATAAGCAATGATTGGAAAATTGTCATCATCAAAAATGGCTTTGTAGTCATAGGTAGCAGGGTAAGGTGTGACAATGTCTCCAGTCGCAATATCTAAATGGATAATTTGTTTAATATTTTCGAGTTGACATAAAATGGTTGCTCGGTAACCACCATAATCATCGCTTTCCTTAATAGCTGTTATGGATTGAATTGAAAATTGAATACCATCTTTCGATTCAGTTAAAATTTCTTCAAGCTGTTGTTGAATATTTTCTTCTGATAAAGTTTGTTTATGAAACAGAAAGTCAATATCAACAGTGCTGCGAGATTCAAGCCCAATGACGTTTGAAAGTAGGAATCCACCTTTAAAAATATAGTGATTCGAATAAGAACTCTGACTTAATTTTTTCAGAATAGCTTCAAGAAAGTAATAGGTCATGACGGAATTAAAAGTTAATCCAGTATTCTTCGATATTTTATGGCAGAGTGCTGTTAATTTTGCTTTATTCATAGTAGTACCTCCAAGGTTCGTTTAACTTCATCTAAGATATTCAGTTTTTGAGCATATTCATAGAGCTTTGAGAGATTTTTTTTAGGGAAGTTGCTATAAGTCTGAAGTGTTTTAACAAATAGCTCAGCATCAATGCTATCTCGATTAAGGATAAAATCACACAGAACACGTTCAAAATTATAAACGTTAACGGTGTTTCCCATTGGAGTTTTTACACTGATGACCCCTAGGTTGACAATATCTTTAGAAATAGTGTGAATATTTAAATTTAATGGTGTATTCCTAAAACGGTAGTCCTTTGGAACTGTTACTTCAAAATATTGAGGAATTTCATCTGTAAGTCCCTGTAGATAAAGAGCAGAGATATGAGAAAAAACAGTTCTGGGGTAACGATACTGAAAGAAATAGTATTCATCATAATCTCCACTAGAGGACAGATAGATTCCTTTATCGACCCTAAAGATAACCCCTTCGTTTTCTAGTCTAGTTAGATAAATGGTTGGAATACCTAATTTTTTACAATCTCTATGAGTAATCATGCCATTGTGACTGTCTAAGTACTCAAGTAACAATTCTTTTTTAGACATATTCGACCCTCTCTTTGTTGCTTTTGTACCGCGATTTTAACATTTTTACGGCACAAAAGCAACATTTTTAGATGTTATACATACAGTTTACTATTCTCTTACTTGATGTGATACCAAAATCAAGGCTTCTTTTTTATGATGGGGAAAGAGCGACAGATTGTTGCTACTTATCAAAAGAAAAGAAGGATTAGTTATGACAAAACAATGTCATCATCACTTTTTAGTGAATCAGGAAAAAGCAGAGAAGCATGTCTTTCGTAAAAGTAAGAAGTATCGTACGCTTTGTTCGGTAGCTATTGGAACAATGGTCACAGCTATTGTCGCATGGGGTGGTGCAGTGGCGCAGGCTGACGAAGTAACGACACCACAGGATAACATCATTCAACGAACGGAAAATCCTGCAACCAATTTGCCTCAAGCACAGCCAGCACCAGTTGTGGAACAGACGAAGCGTCTTGATTCAACTGGTCAAACAGACGGTGCTATCACGGTTACGGTTCCTCATGATACAGTAACCCAAGCTGTCAATCAAGCGAAAGCAGAAGGTGTCAAGACTGTTCAGGACCAATCGATGGATTTGGGCAACACGACATCAGCTAGTGAGACTAACCAACAATTAGCTAAAGCTGAAGCAGATGCTACCAAACAAGCTGAGGAGATTTCTACGGTCACAGAGAACTACAAATCTGCTAAAGCAACCTATGAGCAAGATAAAACACGTATTGAAAATGGGAATGCTGCGTTAGAGGCCAGTCACAAAGAAGCGACTCAAGCAGGAAATGGCTCAAACAGTTTGGTGGATAGCACAATTTCGAAGTTGAAAAGTAAAGATAAGTCTGCTGATGTGACCGTAACGACTCAAACGGTATCGTCAGGAGATGGCTCGACTGTTTCAGGCTATCAGGATTACATATCTTCAGTAGCTACTATTGATCAGAAAAATAAGGAGAATCTTGCAGAATATGTGACCAAGAAAAAAGCCGCAGACGTCCTTGTTGCGAAGAACTTTGCTACTCAAAAGGAAAATGAAACTGGTCTAGCTAAGGCCAAGGCTGATAATGAAGCGATTGACAAACGCAATCAAGCCGGACAAAAAGCGATTGATGACGAAAACAAAGCAGGTCAAGCTGCTGTTGATAAGTACAATAACAACCAACAGAAATTGGCCACAGATCGTGCGGATGAAATTGCAGCTATCACCAAACGCAACAAGGAAAAAGAAGAAGCCGCAAAGAAAGAAAATGAAGCCATTGACGCTTATAACGCAAAAGAACTGAACCGCTACAAGCGTGATTTAGCGGAGATTTCAAAAGGGGAAGAGGGATATATTTCAGAAGCCCTTGCTCAAGCTCTAAACTTGAATAATGGTGAGCCGCAGGCTAGACATGGCGCAACTACTCGCAATCCAGACCGTATTATTGCGAAAGGCGATGCAATGCTTGGAGGCTATTCTAACATTTTAGATTCCACAGGTTTCTTTGTATATGACTCTTTTAAGACAGGTGAAACCTTAAGCTTCACTTATCAAAACTTACAAAATGCCCGATTTGATGGGAAGAGAATTAGTCGTATCACTTATGATATTACTAATCTTGTTTCACCAACTGGCACCAATGCAGTACAGTTAGTCGTGCCAAACGATCCAACAGAAGGTTTTATTGCTTACCGAAATGATGGAACAGGAAATTGGCGAACCGATAAGATGGAGTTCCGTGTCAAAGCCAAGTATTTTTTGGAAGATGGAACGCAAGTAGCTTTCACCAAGGAAAAACCAGGTGTCTTTACCCATTCCTCACTGAATCATAATGATATCGGTCTGGAATATGTGAAGAATTCGTCTGGTAAATTTGTGCCTATCAATGGCTCAACGATTCAAGTGACAAATGAAGGCTTGGCTCGTTCACTAGGTTCAAACCGTGCCAGTGACTTGAAGTTGCCAGAGGAATGGGATACTACGTCTAGTCGTTATGCCTATAAAGGTGCGATTGTCTCAACCGTCACATCAGGGAATACCTATACAGTGACTTTTGGGCAGGGAGACATGCCAATGCAGGTGGGTGGAAAGACCTATTGGTTTGCTTTAAATACTTTGCCCGTCGCACGAACTGTTAAACCATATCGTCCCAAACCATATGTGACCCCAAAACTGGATCCCGTACCTGATCCGATTAAGGTGGTGCCAAAAACTTTCACACCAAAGACGTTTACGCCCGAACTACCTGTGACTTTTAAAGAGAAACCACTAGAGAAAGTGACACAACCTAGCTTGACCTTAACAAAGGTCACTTTGCCGAAAATTCCTACTTCAAAACCCTTGCCCAAAGCACCACAAGTGCCAATGGTTCACTACCATGACTACCGTCTGACAACAACGCCCGAAATTATGAAAAAAGTGGTGAATACAGACCAAACTAATCTTCATGGCAAAACAGTCGCAAAGGCTTCAACTGTTATTTACCCACTGACAGTAGACGCTTTTTCTTCCAATCGTGCCAAAACAACAAGCCTTACTTTCGAAGACTACCTGCCAGCAGGCTATGTGTTTGATAAGGAAAAAACACAAGTGGAGAACGGAAACTATGAGGTGACCTTTAATCAAGAAAAGAACTTTGTGACCTTAACTGCCAAGGAAAACTTGTTGCAGGAGGTTAATAAAGACTTAACCAAGGTTTATCAACTGACCGCCCCAAAACTTTATGGAACTGTTCAAAATGATGGGGCCACTTATTCCAACAGCTA
This sequence comes from Streptococcus sp. HMSC071H03, assembly GCF_001813035.1. Classification (NCBI taxonomy): domain Bacteria; kingdom Bacillati; phylum Bacillota; class Bacilli; order Lactobacillales; family Streptococcaceae; genus Streptococcus; species Streptococcus sp. HMSC071H03. Next base: position 226,845 of record NZ_KV811145.1, read on the forward strand.
TAAGCTCTTGATGAACAAGGGAACACCAAATGCTTATACCGTCACTTCAAATGTTGTAACCATTCGGACACCAGGTGATGGAGATACGACCAGCCACATTGTACCTCAGAAACGCAATGAAAATGAGGACGGTGTCGTCATTAACGATACCGTGGTTGCTTTAGGAACCACCAATCACTACCGTTTGACTTGGGATTTAGACCAATACAAGGGAGATAGCTCTTCTAAAGAGACCATTGCACGTGGCTTCTTCTTTGTGGACGACTACCCTGAAGATGTGCTGGATTTAGTGGATCAGGGAACAGTCATCACCACTCGTGATGGCAAGTCTGTGTCAGGAATTTCTGTCAAAGCTTACGCTTCTATAAAGGATGCTCCTAAAGACCTTCAAGACAAACTGGCTCGTGCCAAGATCACACCAAAAGGGGCCTTTCAAGTTTTCATGCCTCACGATAATCAAGCCTTCTATGACCAGTACGTTAAAACAGGAACTTCATTGGAACTGCTAACCAAAATGACCGTTAAAGAGAGTCTTTATGGTCAAACTGTTAACTACAAGAATAAGGCTTATCAAGTCGATTTTGGCAATGGCTACGAAACCAAGGAAGTGACCAATACCCTCGTTTCTCCAGAGCCTAAGAAACAAAACCTGAATAAGGATAAGGTGGACATCAATGGGAAGCCCATGCTTGTGGGAACTAAAAACCATTATACGCTGTCATGGGACTTGGACCAATACCGAGGCATTAAAGCAGATAAGGCTCAAATTGCACAAGGGTTTTACTTTGTAGATGATTATCCCGAAGAAGCCCTATTACCAAATGAAACAGCTATTCAGCTAACCACATCTGATGGTAAAGCAGTATCAGGTGTTACGGTGAAAACTTATTCTAGCTTATCAGAAGCGCCTAAAAATCTACAAGCAGCCCTTTCTAAACGAAAGTTTGAGCCTAGAGGAGCCTTCCAAGTCTTTATAGCAGAAGACCCTCAAGCCTTTTATGATACTTATGTGACTAAGGGACAAAACATTACTATTACACTGCCTATGACCGTTCGGGAATCCATGCTTCATTCAGGGAAGTCTTATGATAATGTGGCTTATCAAGTGGACTTTGGGCAAGCCTATAAGACCAACACGGTGACTAATCATGTACCCAAAGTTACTCCACACAAGTTTAATACTAATAAAGCAGGCAGCACAATTGATGGCAAGACCATTCTTCCTAATACCATCAATTACTATAAAATGGTTCTGGATTACAGTCAGTACAAGGACTTGGTAGTGACAGATGATACCCTTGCTAAAGGTTTCTATATGGTAGATGACTATCCCGAAGAAGCTCTGACTTTAAATCCAGATGGTGTTCACATCATGGATAAGTCAGGCAATCTTGTCAAAGGTGTCTCTGTTAAAACCTACGCCAACCTATCAGAAGCCCCCAAAGTCATTCAAGAAGCTATGGCCAAACGCCAGTTTACACCCAAAGGAGCCATTCAAGTCTTAAGTGCCGATAATCCTAAAGCCTTTTATGAGACTTATGTTAAAACAGGTCAAACCTTAGTCGTGACACTGCCGATGACCATTAAGAATGAGCTGACAAAGACTGGTGGCAAGTATGAAAATACGGCTTATCAGATTGATTTTGGCTTGGCTTACGTGACAGAAACCGTGGTCAATAATGTGCCAAAACTAGATCCACAAAAAGATGTGGTGGTTGATTTGTCTCAAAAGAAGAGCCTTGACGGCAAAAGTCTTGCTATGAATCAGGTCTTTAACTATCGCTTAGTAGGGGCACGCATTCCAGCTAATCGTGCGACACCGCTCATTGACTATCGTTTTAACGATGATTACGATGAAAGTCACGATGCCTATAACGGTGTCTATAAGGCTTATACTTTGGTGGATGTCACTCTAAAAGATGGAAGTGTTCTACCAAAAGGTACAGAAGTGACCAAGTACACGCTACAAGAGGTGGATACTTCAAAAGGCACAGTCACCATTCGCTTTGATAAAGATTTTTTAGAAGGTCTCGCAGAAAAATCTGAATTTCAAGCAGATGTTTACTTGCAGATGAAACGAATCGCTTCAGGTGAGGTGGAAAATACAGTGCTTCATACTGTTAATGGTTATACCATCAGTTCAAACACCGTTAAGACGCACACTCCTGAACCAGAACCACCAACTCCAAATCAGCCAACACCATCACAACCACCAGTTGAGACTCCTGAGCCGCCAGTTCCTGCTAGTGTTCTCCCAAATACAGGGGAGAGTCAGTCTCTCTTGACGCTTGTTGGTGGAGGACTTCTTCTCGGTCTAGCTTATGGCTTTTCAAAGCGGAAAATGGAGGACAACTAGATGAAACCAAAAACAATTTACAATACGGATTCTGACCAGGATGGCTTAACGGACGCTGTGGAACTAGATCGAGGAACCAATCCCTTGAGCAGTGACACGGATAGTGATGGCCTAACGGATCTTGAAGAAGTACAACAAGGTTTATGGCCAACTCAACATCAGCGTAAGGAGAGAAGCTATGACTTGGAACTATGAAACCATTTCTAAGACATTTTCAGAGATGGCACGAGAAAACTATGAAGATATGGTTAAAGCCTTTCTAGCCATGGAGTTAAGTGTTGATAATATGTCACTACTTGATACCCTCTATCGTGACTTTATGGCAATAGATGACTTGCCTTTGGTTAGTGATGATTTACGCCTAAAGGCAGAAGGATATCAGGAACAGCTTCAAGAAGAGCTGACCGATTTGTTAGATAAACTCTATCTAACAGGGGAGGGAGCTAGTTTCATCATGGAAGTGATAGCGTCCAACAACATTTCAGACACCCTTGCTCGGTATGAGGTTTTGGATGAGGACGATTATTCGTCTCTCACCTTAGAAACCTTGCAAGACATTATCCAAAAGGACTTGTCTCTAACTAGCCAAGATTATTTTGGAGATGTGACCTACATTGCCTTGCAGAAAGATTTGTTAGACCAGAGAAGCCATTTCTTACAACAGTATGTGACGACTTTAATGGATAAGTTGCCACAAGAAAAAGACCAAAGAGCCTTGGTCCTAGATTAAAGCAGTGGGCTGAGAACATTTCTCAGCCCATTTTCGATTGGAGAGAAGCATGAATCAAGAACACTTACTAGAGATGTTGCGGGCAAGATTGCCACGTGACCATATTCTTTTGGAATCCTTTTTATGTTATCAGGCAGCCCATTTTGATGAGGACTGGGACAGTCTGATCCAACACTTTACGACCCATAGGGGAGAGGTCAAACCACCTGTTCAAGTGGTTCAGTTTGAGACGGATGTCTCTGCCTTCGTGGCAGCTAGTCCATTTGAAGCAGCTCATGACTTACGTACCTATACGCAAACCTTTGGTCAGCCTGGACTAAATAAGTTGCCCCAATTATCAACCAATGAGAAAGCCTTGGTAATTGAGGTTGCCCTCTTTAACCTGGCGACTCGCTTTCAACTCTTAGACCAAGAAGGAGCTTATCAGTCCATTTCAGTATCCTCTCTGTTGGAAAAAGGCAGAGCCGCAAACTTAGTCAATGTGTACCGTGTGGCTAATAACCTGTCTGATCGTATCAGTCGTGATATTGAACAATTTCTTTTGAGCTATGAACCAGAAGCAGAGGCAGTGAAACCAAAAGCTATTGAAGAAGAGAAAGAAATCATGGGACCAGAACCACCTCAAGAGATTACTTTTCGAGAAGAAGGTTTTATCATGATTGCAAGCCTTGACGAAGACCTGTCACAACTGGATTTTCGAACGGGACAAACGGAACACTTACCAGCGTATGAGAAATTGAATCTGACTCAGAAATTTGAGATACTGAGCCATTTTGACCAGGTACGAAACGACCTTCCTAAACTTCCGAACCTTAGACGTGGGGATTTTGATCATGAGATGGAAATGATACCAGTCTATGAGGGAAAGCAACTGCTCACCTACTTAGAGGCTGATGGTAGTGCCTATGATCTGAAACGAACACTGACTAAAATCGAAGAAAAGGAATTAGAAAAGATTGGTCAAGCTATCAGGACTGAAAATCAAGAGATATTGAATCAGGTTGGGATTGATTTGTTTCAGTTTGAGCCAGACCAAGTCAGCGTTTTATTGGACGCAGCAGGTCGCTTCCGTTTGGAAAATGCGGACCTTGCATTATTAGGTGGCTATCCCAAAGCCACAGTAACTCAACTAGCTCTTGCGACAGAATTGCTTCAGATGGGACTTAGCCATGAAAAGGTTGAATTTTTCTTGACCAGTCAGCTGGATTTGGAAGATTTAAGACCAGTTGCTTATGGCTTTTTACACGAAGACTTATCTTTGGAAGAAGCTAGAACTTTTGAAGCAGAAAAACAGGAAACTCCAGACCTTGTCTTTAAAGACTGGAGGGACACCTTTATTCAAACTGAGGCTGACATGTCCATTCCTCAGCCAACCCCCAACAATCCTATCATACAAGAAGCTCTTGAACGTTTTCCCCTTGACTCTATGGTAACTTATAAGGGACAAGACTTTAAGGTGATAGCCATAGAAGAGTCAGGAGTTAATAACCTGATTCGGATTGAATTACAAAATGATTTCTCCTATCTCATTGAACAAAATCCAGTCCTTTTCTTCCAGACACTAGACGACATCACCCAGGCTCTCCATGTTCCTTCTGTCGAAGAAAAAGAAGAGATGGAGCAAACCAGTCAGGAATTAGACCTCTTTTCCTTTATGGATATGGAAGAACAAAAAGATCCAGTTTCTAAAGTGATGATGACAGCACAACCAGTCAATGCAATAGAAGAGAAAGTACCAGAAAGTATTGAGATGGAGACTGATTCAGAGGTAGCTGATGTCGTTGAAACCATTCCTGCTGTTGATTTTCACTTTCCAGAAGATCTGACAGAGTTTTACCCTAAGACAGCTAGAGATAAGGTGGAGACGAATATTGCTGCCATTCGTCTTGTGAAAACACTTGAAGCAGAACAACGACAAGCGACTCCGAGTGAACAAGAACTTTTGGCCAAATATGTGGGTTGGGGTGGACTTGCTAACGATTTCTTTGATGACTATAATCCTAAGTTCTCTAAAGAACGTGAAGAACTAAAAAATTTAGTATCCGATAAGGAATATTCGGATATGAAACAGTCCTCTCTAACAGCTTATTACACTAATCCTGCCCTTATTCGTCAGATATGGGATAAGTTGGAACGAGATGGCTTTAAAGGTGGTAAAATCCTAGATCCTTCCATGGGAACAGGGAATTTCTTTGCGGCTATGCCCAAACATTTGAGAGAAAAAAGTGAGTTATACGGTGTGGAGTTAGATACCATTACAGGAGCTATTGCCAAACACCTTCATCCAAATGCGCATATTGAAGTCAAAGGTTTTGAGACAGTTGCTTTTAATGATAATAGCTTTGATTTGGTAATTTCAAATGTACCGTTTGCTAATATTCGGATTGCAGATAACAAGTACGATAAGCCTTATATGATTCATGACTACTTTGTGAAGAAGTCGCTTGATTTGGTACATGATGGTGGGCAAGTGACCATTATCTCCTCCACAGGAACCATGGATAAACGGACGGAGAATATTCTTCAAGATATTCGTGAGACAACCGAGTTTCTTGGTGGTGTGCGTTTACCAGATACTGCTTTTAAGGCCATTGCAGGAACCAATGTTACAACAGATATGTTGTTCTTCCAGAAGCACTTGGACAAAGGATATGTGGCAGCTGACCTAGCCTTTTCAGGTTCCGTTCGTTATGACAAGGATGACCGCATTTGGCTCAATCCTTACTTTGATGGAGAATACAATCGCCAAGTTCTAGGAACCTATGAAGTCAGAAACTTTAACGGTGGAACTCTTTCTGTTAAGGGCAGTTCTGATAACCTGATAGGAGATGTTCAGACTGCTCTGGAACAGGTCAAGGCACCAAGAATGGTAGATGCTTCTGAAATCATCATCAACCCAGATGTACTGGCCAAACTAGTTATTGATACCTCCATTCCACCTGAAATGAGAGAGAATCTTGGTCAATACAGTTTTGGCTATCAGGATTCTACGGTTTACTATCGAGATAACAAAGGTATTCGAGTGGGAACCAAGACGGAAGAAATCAGCTATTATGTCGATGAAGATGGAAACTTTAAAGCCTGGGACAGCAAGCATTCCCAAAAGCAGATTGACCGCTTTAATGCTTTAGAGGTGACGGATAGTACGGCTCTTGATGTCTATGTGACCGAGGAAACAGCAAAACGAGGACAATTTAAGGGATATTTCAAAAAAACGGTCTTTTATGAAGCACCGCTATCAGATAAGGCAGTGGCACGGATTAAGGGAATGGTGGACATTCGTAATACTTATCAAGAAGTCATTGCCATTCAACGCTATTATGACTACGATAAGGAGAAATTTAATCAATTGTTAGGCAAACTCAATCATGTTTATGATAGCTTTGTCAAACGCTATGGTTATTTGAATAGTGCTGTAAACCGCAATCTTTTTGATAGTGATGATAAGTATTCGCTCCTTGCTAGTTTAGAAGATGAAAGTCTTGACCCAAATGGAAAAACGATTATCTATACTAAGTCGCTTGCCTTTGAAAAAGCTCTGGTTCGTCCTGAAAGAGAAGTGACAGAAGTTACCTCAGCACTTGATGCTCTCAATTCCAGCCTAGCAGATGGGCGTGGAGTGGATTTGGATTACATGATGTCTATTTATCACACAGATTCCAAAGCTACTTTGATTGAAGAACTGGGAGATGCCATTATTCCTGACCCAGAACGCTATCTCCAAAACGGAGAAGTGGTCTATGTGTCTCGTCAGGATTTCTTATCAGGGGATGTGGTGACTAAGTTAGAAATTGTGGACTTACTCATTAAGCAAGAAAATTCTGATTTTCCTTGGCAACACTATCAAGCTCTCTTAGAAGAGGTTAGACCACAACGTGTCACTCTAGCTGATATTGATTATCGGATTGGCTCACGTTGGATTCCTCTAGCCGTTTATGGAAAATTTGCCCAAGAAACCTTTATGGGGAAAGCCTATGAACTCTCTGGCCAAGAAGTAGCGACAGTCCTTGAAGTCAGTCCTCTTGATGGAACAATTTCCTACCAGTCTAAGTTTGCCTATACCTATTCTACGGCAACGGATAGAAGTCTGGGTGTTTCAGGTTCTCGTTATGATAGTGGTCGAAAAATCTTTGAAAACCTCCTTAATTCCAATCAACCGACCATCACAAAACAAATTGTTGAAGGAGACAAGAAAAAGAATGTGACAGATGTGGAGAAAACAACAGTTCTTCGTGCCAAGGAAAACCAAATTCAAGAGTTGTTTCAAGACTTTGTGGCAAGGTACCCAGAAGTGCAGCAGATGATTGAAGACACCTATAACGGCCTCTATAATCGAACAGTGTCCAAGGTCTATGATGGCAGTCATTTAGCCATCGATGGGCTTGCCCAGAATATCTCCTTACGTCCTCACCAAAAGAATGCCATTCAACGGATTGTGGAAGAAAAACGTGCCCTACTAGCTCACGAAGTCGGTTCTGGAAAGACCTTAACCATGCTGGGAGCAGGCTTTAAACTGAAAGAACTTGGTATGGTGCATAAACCTCTCTATGTGGTTCCTTCTAGTTTGACCGCCCAGTTTGGTCAAGAAATCATGAAGTTCTTTCCAACGAAAAAGGTCTATGTGACGACCAAGAAAGACTTTGCCAAAGCCAAACGCAAGCAGTTTGTCTCTCGCATTATCACAGGGGACTACGATGCTATTGTCATTGGGGATTCCCAGTTTGAAAAGATCCCCATGAGTCAGGAAAAACAGTTGACTTATATTCAGGATAAGTTAGAGCAGCTAAGAGAAATCAAACAAGGTAGTGACAATAACTATACAGTTAAAGAAGCAGAGCGTTCTATCAAGGGATTAGAGCACCAGTTGGAAGAACTCCAAAAACTGGAGCGAGATACCTTTATTGAATTTGAAAATCTAGGCATAGATTTTCTCTTTGTGGACGAGGCTCATCACTTCAAGAATATCCGTCCAATCACTGGACTTGGGAATGTAGCTGGAATCACCAATACCACTTCTAAAAAGAACGTGGATATGGAGATGAAGGTCAGACAGGTTCAGGCAGAGCATGGAGATAGAAATGTCGTTTTTGCGACAGGAACACCCGTATCCAATTCTATCAGCGAACTTTACACCATGATGAATTACATTCAACCAGATGTTTTAGAGCGATACCAAGTATCCAATTTTGATTCGTGGGTTGGAGCTTTTGGGAATATCGAGAACTCTATGGAATTAGCCCCAACAGGAGATAAGTACCAGCCTAAGAAACGGTTTAAAAAATTTGTCAATCTTCCTGAACTTATGCGAATCTACAAGGAGACTGCCGATATTCAAACTTCTGATATGTTGGATTTACCTGTACCAGAAGCTAAGATAATTGCGGTGGAAAGCGAGTTGACAGAAGCCCAGAAATACTATTTAGAAGAACTGGTAGAGCGTTCAGACGCTATCAAATCAGGTAGTGTAGATCCTAGCGTTGATAATATGTTAAAGATAACCGGCGAAGCCAGAAAACTAGCTATTGATATGCGTCTCATTGACCCTGCTTATACCTTAGCGGACAATCAGAAAATCCTTCAAGTGGTCGATAATGTCGAGCGAATTTACCGTGAAGGAGCAGAAGACAAAGCCACTCAGATGATTTTCTCTGATATTGGAACGCCAAAGAGTAAGGAAGAGGGCTTTGATGTTTACAATGAACTCAAAGACTTGCTTGTGGATCGAGGGATTCCAAAAGACCAGATTGCCTTTGTCCATGACGCCAATACTGATGAAAAGAAAAACTCACTGTCTAGAAAGGTCAATAGCGGAGAAGTACGGATTCTCATGGCTTCAACGGAAAAGGGCGGAACTGGTTTAAACGTGCAATCACGAATGAAAGCTGTCCACCATTTGGATGTTCCTTGGCGTCCCTCTGACATCCAGCAACGCAATGGACGTTTGATTAGACAAGGTAATCTGCACCAAAATGTAGAGATTTATCATTATATTACGAAAGGTTCTTTTGATAATTATTTGTGGGCAACACAGGAAAATAAGTTGCGTTATATTAAACAAATTATGACATCTAAAGAACCTATTCGAGCAGCAGAAGATATAGACGAACAAACCATGACGGCTTCTGACTTTAAGGCTTTAGCGACTGGTAATCCCTATCTCAAACTCAAAATGGAGTTGGAAAATGAACTGACAGTATTAGAAAATCAAAAACGAGCCTTTAACCGCTCCAAAGATGAATACCGCCATACCGTTTCCTATTGCGAGAAGTACCTCCCTATCATGGAAAAACGATTGAGTCAATATGATAAGGATATTGCTCAATCCCTCGCAACTAAGCACTTAGACTTTGTCATGCGATTTGACAATCAAGCAATGGACAATCGTGCTGAAGCAGGGGACTATCTCCGAAAACTCATTACCTATAACCGTTCAGAGACAAAGGAAGTCAGAACTCTTGCCACATTTAGAGGATTTGATTTAAAAATGACAACTCGAGGTCCTAGTGAGCCCTTACCAGAGACTATTTCTTTGATGATTGTAGGAGATAATCAATATACAGTCGCCCTTGATTTGAAATCAGACGTGGGAACTATTCAACGGATTAATAATGCCATTGACCATATTATTGATGACCAAGAAAAGACAGAAGAGATGGTAAAGAACCTAAAAGATAAGTTACAAGTAGCGAAAGTTGAAGTTGAGAAAGTCTTTCCAAAAGAAGAGGATTATCAGCTTGTAAAGGCTAAGTATGATGTTTTGGCACCCTTGGTAGAACAAGAAGCTGAAATCGAGGAAATTGATGTAGCACTGGCCAAGTTTAATGAAGGCACACAACATCAAAAACAGCAACAAATAGCTCTTGAGATTTAAGAAAAAGGCTGACAAATATTTTTGAACGCGGTAAAATGAAGTCAAGAAATCACAAAAGGAGAACAGACCATGACCCAAACAGTCGAAGAAATGCGTTATCAACTAGAAGAATGGTTAGCACAAGGATTTACAAGCCCAGAAGATAGAGAAAACTACCAATCCTTAAAAGAACAGTATGAAGATGAGACCCTTGATTATAGCTTTTCAAAACAAGAAATCACTAGTCAATTAGAGGTCATCATCACAACTCGTGAGAATGACTTTCCAGACTTAGATGAGGTGACAAAAGCAGAATACCTTGATTTAGTTAGTCAATTAGATGAACTCGACAAGGAACAAGCTGATTATTACCGTAAGCAATTGACTTAGGAAGAGGTGCAAGACATGATGGAACAGATATTACAAAGCTCTCTTCTTATTACCGCATTAGGATTAATCTTTATTGTTTTATTTCAGATTGTAAAGGCTGCAACAGGGTTAGTTCTTATCGGCCTCATTGGAAGCTTGGCCTTTATGGAAATTTTTGGGATTTACCTCTTCTTCACAGAACGAAATCTCTATACAGAAGATTTAGCCACCAATGGTATTTGGAGTTTTACAGGATTTTATATTGCATCAAACTTTTTATTCTTCCTTACTCTGATGATTAGATTATGGAGAAAAAGGGTAGCTTAATACTTAGGATTACCAATTGGTAGTCCTTTTTCTTGTGATAAAATCTCCAAGTTAATCTTGATATGATGTGGCTATCACTTATAAAGGAGAAAGCCATGTTAAATAAAGTAAAGGCTAGATTTCTGATTGGAGTAGGAGGTTTAGTCGCAGTAAGTTTTATGGTCATGATTGGCTATACGATTGGCTCACAATCCGTTTCAAAGCAAACTGAGCACCAAATACGAGCAGAAGCAAATAAGCTAGTGACAAAGGAAAGGCAGGAAGAAAAAGCAACGATCTTATCAGATGAGCTTGTTAAAGAGTTTTGACACGGTATTATACCAAAGTTCAGCTAGGTGAAAATAACACTCGTATTAAGCCCTACATGACTGATTCGGCATTTTCAGAAGAAGAAGCAAATCAGAAAGAAGCCATCAATCAAGTTTATAAAGATTACATGCTTGACTACCGATTTGAATCAGCTAGTATCTACGTCGATACAGAAGAAAATGAAGCACTTGCAGAAGTATCCTATCAAGTGACCTATGTATCTGATTTGAGTAAGCAGCAACAACGAACTACTCAGACAGAAACTAAGACGATTAAGTTGTCCTACTCCAAGGTTTCAGACAAGCTCCTGGTTAATCATCTAACCATTTGTAATGGAAAACTAGAGAACTTAAAAGAAGCTACCGATGGGGCTAACTCTAGTATTCCAAACATTCAAGGAGATACCACACATGAGACAAACTAGCAGGAGAGATTCTTCTGCTTTTTTGATAGGGAGATGAGATGACAATAATTAAAGCAGTAAAACAAAAGTCCATTTTAGATGTGGCTGAGAGTCTGGGTTATTCCTTTAGATGTTTATCAGGACAAGTTTATGAACACCCAGAACATGATTCCTTTCGGATTTTTGCCGATACCAATACTTTCAAATGGTTTTCAAGAGATATACAAGGAGATGTGATTGACTTTGTTCAGTTAGTGGCAGGTGTTTCTTTCAAAGAAGCCGTGTCCTATCTTGAAACTGGAGATTTTAAACAGGCTAAAACGATAGAAGAAACTTATCGACATTTTCGTTATTATTTGCCTGAAGAAACTTTTCAGCAAGCAAGAACTTACTTGACCCAGGTTCGTGGATTAAGTGATGATGTTATTAATGCCTTCGGTAGAAAAGGGATCTTGGCTCAAGCATGTTACCAGACAAAGACCTTTCAGGAATCTGTCCTTGTCTTTAAGAGCTACAACCACCATGGTCAGCTAGAAGGAGCAAGCCTTCAAGGTCTCGTCAAAAATGAACAAAGACATGATCGAGGATACTTGAAGAAAATCATGAAGGGGTCTCATGGTCATGTGGGTATTAGTTTTGATGTTGGCAAACCTAATCGACTCATCTTTTGTGAATCGGTTATTGATATGATGAGCTATTATCAGCTTCATCAAAAGCAGCTATCAGATGTTCGCCTGGTTTCAATGGAAGGCTTAAAACTTTCAGTGATTGCATACCAAGTCTTGCGTCTAGCAGCAGAGGAACAAGGGAAACTAGATTTTTTAGACACCGTCACACCTAATCGGTTAACCAACTACCTATATGCCATCAAAGATACGACACCCTATTTTAATGAACACCCTGAAATGATAACATTGGCAGTTGATAATGATGAAGCCGGGAGAGACTTTTGTCAGAAATTGTCAGAGAAAGGTATTCCAATCGTTCAAGAATTGCCACCATTACAGGGATTTGAAACCAAGTCAGACTGGAATGATTTGGTGAAACAACAAAGGGAAATTTCTTTAGGGGAAGTTATCCAATCAGTTCAAGCACAAGTCATTAGGAATCATCCTCCACCTAAACGAGAGACTGTTTTAGAATTGTGATAACAAAATCAAGAGTCTTGTCATAAGCTAGAGTGTGACAAGGAGGAATGTTTTATGAGTGTGATTGAACGTCTGGCTGAAAAAGTGGCTAGACAAGAAGAAAAAGTCTCGCGAGAGACGGAAAAATTGGAAAATTATCGTGACCAACTTCAAACAGTTATGTACAGTACCTTTATCAAACGGCAACAATCTAGTCATTTATCCTTTCATGAAGCTTTAGAACAGGCCTTTGGTAAAGAAGCCCCACTCCACCCAAATGATAGAAATGAGGATACAGAATGAGTAAATCATGGAATTTTGATCAGCCACTAGACGATGCGACACCAACATCTTCAAATGAAGAGCGAGCTAAAATCGCAGCACTCTTCCATAAAAAGGATGATCAGCCAAATGAAGAAGTGGATTATGTGGCTGCTTTTGAAAAGCAAAAAAAGAATCCAGAAGCTAAAGTAGAATCAAAGACTGAAGAAAAAGATAAGCAAAGTCAGTCGCTGAAAGTAAATATCACTAGTGACTACAAACAACATTTGGCGAATACAATTGCACAAAACAACAATGACATTTCAGCTTGTCAAAAGCAAATTGAAGAATTCCATCAGCTGATTGATGAAAAGAAGATTCAAAATAAAAAGCTACAGGCTATTTCCGTAGCTATTGATGAACTATAAGCGAGAGCAGTCCAGCTGGACTGCTTTTTATAAGGAGAAAAACTATGCGATTATTCAGAAAGAAAACTCATAACCAGAATAGCTTTAAACGTCTCATTCATCGCTTATCAGGGATGTCTGAAGCCGAATTATTTAAGGTAGACCAATTACTAGATGTTGTCTTTGATTCAAAAACTCAGACCACTAGAGCAGAAGAAACCATCTCAAAACCTATACCAAGGGAACTAACTTTAGATGAAACCATTACTGATGTCAAGAACAAACTGAACACCGAGCAACTGGCGAAACGGATTGAAGAATTTAAGCAGGCAAAGAAACCGAAGAACGGATAATGCACCAATTTTGGTGCGTTATCCGTTCTTTGTGGTATAATAAGAGTAAATACAAGGAGGAAACAGTATATGATTGGAGATAATATTAAGTCCTTACGCAGAACTCATGATCTAACCCAGCCAGAATTCGCAAAAATTGTTGGGATTTCACGCAATAGCTTAAGTCGATATGAAAATGGAACTAGCACGGTTTCAACAGAACTCATCGACCGAATTTGTCAGAAATTTAATGTTTCATACGTTGATATTGTAGGGGAGGACAAAATGTTAACACCTGTTGAAGATTACCAACTAACCTTAAAAGTAGAAGTGATTAAAGAACGTGGAGCAGCCATTCTATCCCAACTCTATCGCTACCAAGATAGTCAGGATATTGCTTTTGATGACGAAACTAATCCTTGGATTTTGATGAGCGACGATCTGGCTGAATTGATCCATACAAAGATTTACCTTGTTGATACTTTCGATGAAATAGAGCGTTATAATGGCTATTTAGACGGTATAGAGCGGATGTTAGACACGGTGTATCATCGGGTGGTGGCTTGATGAGACTGGAAGAATTTAGTGAGGATGAATTTCAGAAAGCCTTACAGCGAACGATTCGAGCTCTAACTCGTGGAAAGACGATTCCAGACCAACCTAAAGCCATCTTGCTTGGTGGTCAAAGCGGAGCAGGAAAGACGACTATTCATCGAATTAAACAAAAAGAATTTCAGGGAAATATCGTTATCATTGACGGTGATAGCTATCGTTCTCAGCACCCAAATTACTTAGCTCTGCAAGAAAAGTATGGTAAAGATAGTGTGGACTACACCAAGGGATTTACAGGAAAAATGGTAGAGCATCTGGTTGATGAACTCAGCATACAAGGCTATCATTTGTTAATTGAAGGAACTTTGAGAACGACGGAAGTCCCAAGAAAAACTACACAGCTATTAAAATCAAGGGGATACCAAGTCTCGTTAGCCTTGATAGCCACCAAGCCTGAATTGTCTTATCTCAGCACCTTAATCTGTTACGAAGAAGTCTATGCAGTAAATCCAAGCCAAACTAGAGCAACACCTAAAGAGTACCATGATGGTATTGTGGACCATTTGGTTGATAATCTAAGAGAGTTAGAAAACGATAAACTCTTTGACCGCATTCAAATTTATCAAAGAGATAGGACTTGCATTTACGATTCTGAAACGGATGAGGGGGCAGCAGCAGAAGTTCTTCAAAAATCTCTCTTCGGTAAATGGAGTAAGGTTGAGAAAGAGATGATGAAGATGGGAAAAGAAAAATTAGCTAACTTAGTAGATAAGAATATGATTGGGAGTAAGAAATGACAACAATAAAAAAGGTAATCTATTTTGATGAATCGACAGCGATGGATTTTTTACAAATTGAATCAAAGGGGAAATTAACGAAAACAACTGAGCTAATGTCAACATTGGAAGGAGGTATTGATGCACAGATTACTGGGGAAGTCTCGCTAGGTAAAAATGGTGCATTAAAAACTATTTTTGAAAAAATGGCAGGTCTAAGTGGTGGGGTAAGTGTATCAAGTACTACTTCAGGTGCTATCCAAGGAAACAAAATAGCAAAAACAATTCTTGAAAATTCTCTATTATACGATTTCTTAGATACCGTAGAATTACGGAAGAAAAACTATCTTGTTGATATTACAGAAAACTATACTCTAGAAATTAGTGAAAATTCGATGTCTTATTTTGCTATGATTGCACCAATTTCAGAAATGATGGAGGGGAGTCAAAGTATAGAAGGCATGGAAAATGTATCTATGTCATTTTCGAAGTTGAATTCTGGAATAAGAGAGATAAA
>NZ_KV811145.1:242260-247623 GCF_001813035.1 Streptococcus sp. HMSC071H03
AAAGGTTATTTTGAGCTTCTAGGATATAATAAAGAGCATAAGATTGAAAGAATTTTCCGCTTTAATATCAATTCTTTCAAAAATAATTATCGAATTCACGATTTAACAAAAATGACCCTAAAACTTTATTCGATAAAAGTCGGGGAAACAACTATTGGTGATTTAGATTTTGAATCACAGTTTAATTTGCGACGTAATCATTTATCCTTTTCTGGGATTTCAGAAGATGAAAAGACTTATTCGAATATGGAATATCCAGTCTATGATGTTATACTTGCAGGGGTGAATTAAATGGATAGTATTGTACTTTTTAAAGGTTCTAAGAGAGATTTTAATGAATTATTAAAATCGAGAGATATTGAAGGATATACTCCATTCATGGAACTTATTCGTCAATACAATATCACTGTGAGAGCGAATGATGTAAATGCATCACAATATATTGCAGATGGCTTTGGCAAGGAACAAATTGAAAATGTTGTTATATATGCTGATGATTATGCTTCAGTAACTGACCATGTAATATCAAATTTTAATAATATTGTTCTTTTAGGACATGATATTCAAAATCTTTATATCCAAAACCCACCTAAAAGAATTGAAACCTCATTGAGAGTTCAGTTTGAAGATGTCATAGAAGAGATTTGTTCACAGTATAAGGGGATTGATAAAGAAGAAGTTGTTGATTTATATAATCATATGTTGTCTTCGAATGTTGTAGGTCAGCAGCAAGCTAAAAAAGACGTTTCAATTGGTCTATTAAAGAAAACCACCCTTACTGATAAATCTCCACTTGTCATGTTATTTTACGGAAATTCAGGTGTTGGCAAAACTGAGTTAGCTAAAACGCTTAGTGAATACTTTAAAGGAAGATTGACACGAATACAATTCTCGATGATGCAAACTGAAGAAGCATATAAATATATATTCGGGGATGCTCATAGTAAAAATTCGTTGGCAAAAGATTTATTGTCAAGAGAAACAAACATTGTCTTAATTGATGAATTTGACAAGGTAAATACTGGTTTATACAATGTTTTTTATCAAATGTTTGATGAAGGGGAGTTGGAAGATATAAATTACTCTGTAGATGTTTCTAACTGTATATTTGTTTTAACAACAAATTTTTGTAATGATAAAGAAATAGCAGAAAAACTTGGACTTCCTATATTCTCTAGGATTGATTTAAAAATAAAATTTCAAAACTTAACGGAGAGCGAGTTACTCCAGGTAATTGATAATATATTTGAAAATGTAACGTCAAGGCTATCAGAGGAAGATAAAAATATTATAGAAAATTGTGGTTTACGTGAAACTTATAGAAAACATGTAAGTTCTTTTGAAAATATAAGAATGCTAAGGAGTTTTATAGAGAAGGATATATTTCAAATTATTTTTGAAGAACTAGTTAATCACAATAGTAGTTTGACCTAAATATAGCATTGAGAGCTCAGGCTCTCTTTTTTCTTACCCACTTTTCAACGCTGTGATAACTTTTCCAAACCATCCTTGTTATCCTAATATCATTCCTAAGAAAATCAAATATTGATTTTCTACTGGGGGTTTAGGGGCGGAGCCACCAAGTTATCTTATCGTTAGCTGTCAAAACTGGTAGGTTTTGGACAGCTGGCGATATGATTTTTGGGATATTGTGGACACAATATCTGAGCTCGCAAAGACCTAACAAGAAACGAGTGAGAGCTTTAGAAATTCTCCGTATGTATTACGGGGGCGGGTTAAACCCGAGAAATGATAAAAATGAGGGAACTGAGATGGTTGAACAATATCGAGATGTCCGAAAAGAGGTCAATCTAACTGCGGAGGAGCTGGAGCAAATTGAAAAACTGATGAATCAATCAAATTATAGGCATTTTTCTCCTTTTGTAAGGGATAAATTATTGGCCTATGATGAAGAAAAGTTAGCTATAAAAGCTTGGTTTTCACTGTGGCAATTGCAAAAGCTAGAACAAATTAGCCGTGATGTTTATGAAGTATTGGTTATAGCCAAAGTAAGTAATCAAGTGACTCAAGACCATGTTTCACTTCTTTTAAATTGTGTTCAGGAACTGATTAAAGACGTGAGCCGAACTCATCAACTCAGTCCAGAGTTTTGTGACAAGTATTTAGGTTAGGAGGGTGCTGTGGAGCATCGTTATCGAACGAACTTGAAAAAAGTTTTTCTGACTGACTCGGAATTGAACCAACTAAATAATCATCTTTCTAAGAGTAGATGTAAAACTTTTTCTGAATATGCTAGAAAAGTTTTGCTTAACCCTAATATGAACTTCCTCACAATTGATACGGCAACTTATCAAGACTTGATTTTTGAACTCAAGCGTATTGGAAATAATGTCAATCAAATTGCGCATGCAGTTAATCAAAGTCACATTATTTCTTATGAACAGTTTCAAGAGTTGCGTCAAGGAATGGCAGAGCTTGTATCAGAGGTGGAAAAAGATTTTCAAATTAAGGTAGAGAAATTAAAGGAGTTTTATGGTAGTCACTAAACATTTTGCGACTCATGGAGAAAAATATCGCAGACGATTGATTAAATATATCCTCAATCCTGACAAGACAAACAATTTAAAGTTAGTATCTGATTTTGGTGTGAGCAATTACTTAGACTTTCCAACTTATGAAGAAACAGTGGAGATGTACAATACTAATTTTCTGAATAACGATGCTCTCTATAATTTCCGAAATGATCGTCAAGAAAAGCGCCAACAAAAGATTCATGCCCATCATTTGATACAGTCTTTTTCTCCTGATGATAACTTATCTCCAGAAGAAGTCAATCGCATAGGATATGAAACAATTCAAGAATTAACTGGTGGGCAGTTTCGATTTATTGTAGCAACTCACACTGATCACTCGCATCTTCATAACCATATAGTAATAAACTCTGTTGATATCAACTCATACAAGAAACTTAAGTGGGACTATGCTCAGGAAAGAAATTTTCGTATGATTTCTGATCGCATTTCTAAAATAGCTGGAGCAAAAATTATTGAGAATCGTTATTCACATCGTGATTATGAGGTCTATAAAAAATCGAACCACAAGTTTGAACTGAAACAACGCCTTTATTTTTTGATGCAGCAGTCTGATTCTTTTGAGGACTTTTTGAAAAAAGCAGAGCAGCTTCATGTTAAAATAGACTTTACTCGCAGGTATAGTCGTTTTTTGATGACAGATAGAGATATGAAGCGGATTATTCGTGGAAACAAACTTAGCAAACGGGATTTGTATGATGAAGAGTTCTTCAGAACCTATTTTGCCAAACAAGACATTGAAAACCGATTGGAATTTTTGCTTGAGAAAACAAATTCTATAGAAGAATTACTTTCAAAAGCTAGAGAACTAAATCTTACCATAGACTTCAAACGGAAAAATGTGAACTTTACCCTAGAAGAAGATGGACAAAGAATCAGTTTAAATCATAAAAAAATAAGTGATAAGAAACTCTATGATGTTCAATTTTTTCAAAGTTATTTTGAAGAGAGAAAAATAATAACGTTAGAAGAACAGGGGAATTTACAAGAACAATATCATAACTTTAAGGAAGAGCGGAAACAGGAAAAGGTTAATCTTGATGAGACTGAATCAGCTTATGAGAAATTTAAGAAGAATCGAGATGCTGTACATGAATTTGAGGTTGAATTAGCAGAAGATCAAATTGAGAAGTTGGTTGATGAAGGAATCTACATCAAAGTTTCTTTTGGAATAAGACAAAATGGTATCATCTTTATTCCTAACTACCAGCTAGATACCATAGAAGAAGAGGAGTTTAAAAAGTATAAAGTCTACATTCGAGAAACCACATCTTACTTTGTCTATAATAAAGAGAGTTCATACAAAGATCGCTACATCAAAGGGCGCACTCTGATAAGACAGCTAACACAGGATAGTCAAAAACTTCCCTATAGGAGACCAACTGTCGCTAATATCCAACAAAAAATTTCTGAGATCAATCTCTTGATTGAGCTGAATACTAGTGATAAGAGTTATCATGAAATTAAGGAAGAGTTTGTAACGGAAATAGCAAAACTAGATATTAGATTACATGAGACACAAGAAAAAATCGCTGCCTTAGATAAGATGGCAGAAGTTTTTATCAATCTAAAAAGTGGTAATCAAGAAAGCCGAAAACTAGCTAAATATGATTTTGCAAAATTTAATTTGTCAGAAACTCTCAGCTTGGAAAAAGTGAATCAAGATATCTTTAAACTTCAAAAACAATTAGATAATTATCTAGAAAATTATGAAGATGTAGCAAGGAGATTGGAAAACTTTGTAGAAATCTTGAATAAAGAATATACAGAAGCCTCCAAATTCAAGTATCAAGAATCATTAGATCAACCTGAAATATAGAAATTTTCAGAGGTACTAATGCAAGTCGAAAGTGTTTGAATTAAACATGAAATGTTGAAATGTTAAACAGAAAGAGTTATAATGAATACTAGAATCTTTCTGTATAAAATATCAGAATAAACAATGAACAATTGGTAACAATGTAGATAAGGGGATAAAGGATGAACAAACATCAACGACTGGATGAATTAGTCAAACTAGTTGATAGAGCGGGAACAGTCACTGTTTCTGAGATTATGGACAGTTTGAAAGTTTCAGATATGACGGTGCGGCGTGATTTAACAGAGTTAGAAAGTCAAGGAAAACTGACTCGAATTTTTGGTGGAGCCAAAAGTAATAAATCCCAATTCTATCGTGAACTCCCCCATGAAGAAAAGCTATTAAAGAATATAGAAGAAAAGAAGAAAGTAGCTAAGAAGGCTGTAGAATTAATTAAAGATGGAGATACCATTTTTCTTGGCCCAGGAACCTCTGTTGAGGTTCTTGCTGATGAGATTACGAATGAAAACCTTCGGGTGATTACTAATTGTTTACCAATCTTTAATGATCTACAGAAAAAGAAATCTGATACGTTTAAAGTATTTCTCTTAGGTGGAGAAATGAGAGATGCCACCCAGGCTTTTGTTGGAGAGATGACGAATGCCATTATGGATCGGATGTATTTCTCCAAGATGTTTTTTAGTGGGAATGGAATTAAGAATGGTCAGATTATGACTTCGTCTTTTGAAGAAGCTTACACTCAAAAGCTAGCCCTAGAACGATCTACTGAAAGCTATCTTTTGATAGATTCCTCTAAAATCGGGAAGGAAGATTTCACTTCTATCTGTTCCTTATCAGATATCACCGCTGTGATTACTGATCAGTCCTTAGATAAGGTACAAGAAAAGATAGAGGAGTATACAAAAGTGATTTTGTAACTTACTCTGATTATATTGTTTAAAAGCTCTTTTTAGGGCTTTTTTTGTTTGACTTAATCAGATTAATAAAATTAT
>NZ_KV811145.1:247723-258328 GCF_001813035.1 Streptococcus sp. HMSC071H03
AAACAAAAAGTGTTGACAATAAACTTAGAAAGGAGTATATTGTGATTATACAAAACAGATTGTGTTGGTTGGTAACAACAATTTGTTCAAATAAATCAAAAAGGAGAATGCTCATGACAATTATTATTGGAGCAGATGCTGCAGGAAGCAAGCTGAAAGATGTGGTCAAAGATTATCTCGTTGGAGAAAGCTTTGAAGTAGTCGATGTGACAAAGGAAGGCCAGGATTTCATTGATGTGACACTAGCGGTTGCCACTGAAGTGAATGAGCAAGAAGATAATCTTGGTATTGTCATTGATGCATACGGAGCAGGTCCGTTCATGGTTGCGACAAAAATTAAGGGTATGGTTGCAGCAGAAGTTTCAGATGAACGCTCTGCTTATATGACTCGCGGCCACAACAACTCTCGTATGATTACGATGGGATCAGAAATTGTTGGTGAAGGCCTTGCTAAGAATATTGCAAAAGGATTCGTCAATGGGAAATATGACGGAGGTCGCCACCAAATCCGTGTTGATATGCTCAACAAGATGTGCTAAGGAGAGAGGAGAATTTAAATGAAAATTGCAATTGGATGTGACCATATCGTAACTAACGAAAAGATGGCTGTTGTTGATTTTTTGAAATCAAAAGGCTATGAAGTTCAAGACTACGGAACATACGACCATGTACGGACTCATTATCCAATCTATGGTAAAAAAGTCGGAGAAGCAGTGGCCAGCAGAAAAGCAGATCTAGGAATCTGTATCTGCGGTACAGGGGTCGGCATTAATAATGCGGTTAACAAGGTTCCGGGAATCCGTTCAGCCCTGGTCCGTGATATGACTTCAGCTCTCTACGCTAAAGAAGAATTAAATGCTAATGTTATCGGGTTTGGTGGCAAGATTACCGGAGAACTTCTCATGTGTGATATCATTGAAGCTTTCATTCATGCAGAATATAAACCAACGGAAGAAAACAAAAAGTTGATTGCAAAAATTGAGCATGTCGAAACTCACAACGCTCATCAAGCTGATGAGAACTTTTTCACAGAATTTTTGGAAAAGTGGAATCGCGGAGAATACCACGATTAGTGAGGTAACCAGATGATTCTTACAGTTACAATGAATCCTTCCATTGATATCTCTTATCCGTTGGAAGAGTTTAAGCTAGACACTGTTAATCGTGTTGCAGAAGTCAGTAAAACAGCTGGCGGAAAAGGTTTAAACGTAACAAGGGTTCTAGCAGAAATTGGCGATCATGTCGCCGCAACAGGATTAATTGGTGGAACAAATGGAAAATTCTTGCTTCAGAATCTCCATCAGAATGTGCAGCAGTCTTTTTATGAAATTTCTGGGGATACCAGGAATTGTATCGCCATTCTGCACGAGGGTAAGCAAACGGAAATCCTGGAAGCTGGGCCAAGAATTTCTGCATCAGAGGCAAATGGCTTCTTGCATCATTTCAAGCACTTGATGGAATCGGCTGATGTAGTCAGCATCTCAGGTAGTTTACCGGCGGGTCTACCAGTTGAGTATTATATTCAGCTTATTGAAATTGTCAATCAATTTGATAATAAAGTCGTCCTGGACTGTTCAGGTGCTGCCTTGGAAGCCGTTTTGAAATCGAATGTAAAGCCAACTGCAATCAAACCAAATAATGAGGAGTTATCCCAATTATTAGGTAGAGAAGTTTCAAAGGATATTGGCGAACTCAAATCTGTTTTGTCTGATCCTTTATTTGAAGGAGTCGAATGGATTATCGTATCACTTGGTGCAGATGGTGCCTTTGCCAAGCACTGGGATACTTTCTACAAGGTAGATATCCCTAAAATTGAAGTAGTCAATCCAGTTGGATCTGGGGACTCGACTGTTGCAGGAATTTCTTCAGCTCTGAGTCATCATGTAGATGATGTCTCTCTATTGAAAAAAGCAAATGTTCTTGGCATGTTAAATGCTCAAGAAAAGATGACTGGACATGTCAATGTTTATCATTATGACGGTCTTTATGAACAAATAAACGTAAAAGAGGTATAAACAATGGTATTAACTGAGCAAAAACGTAAATATATGGAAAAACTTTCTGATGAAAATGGTATCATCTCTGCCCTGGCCTTTGACCAACGTGGAGCCTTGAAACGATTGATGGCTCAATACCAAGAGGCAGAACCAACAGTTGCGCAAATGGAAGAACTGAAAGTTCTGGTAGCTGAAGAACTGACCCCATACGCTTCCTCCATGCTGCTGGATCCAGAATATGGCCTTCCGGCTACAAAAGCCCTGGACAAAAATGCCGGTTTGCTGCTGGCTTATGAAAAAACAGGTTATGACACCTCCAGCACTAAGCGTCTACCGGACTGTCTCGATGTCTGGTCTGCCAAACGTATCAAAGAACAAGGGGCAGATGCAGTCAAGTTCTTGCTTTACTATGACGTAGACAGCTCTGAAGAATTGAACCAGCAAAAACAAGCTTATATTGAACGTGTGGGTTCTGAGTGTGTTGCGGAAGACATTCCTTTCTTCCTTGAAATCTTAGCCTATGATGAAACCATTGCGGATGCTTCCAGTGCCGAGTATGCCAAGGTGAAGCCTCGCAAAGTTATTGAAGCCATGAAAGTTTTCTCTGATTCACGTTTCAATATTGATGTTTTGAAGGTTGAAGTACCAGTCAATGTGAAATATGTAGAAGGCTTTGGCGATGGTGAAGTGGTGCATACGAAGGAAGAAGCTGCAGCTTTCTTCAAAGAACAAGATGAAGCAACCAAGCTGCCTTATATCTATCTGAGCGCCGGTGTGTCCGCTAAACTCTTCCAAGAAACACTTGTTTTTGCTCATGAGTCTGGTGCGAATTTCAATGGTGTTCTTTGCGGCCGTGCCACTTGGGCAGGTAGTGTCAAAGACTATATTGAGCAAGGGGAAGAAGCTGCTCGTCAATGGCTTCGTACGACAGGCTTTAAAAACATTGATGAGCTTAATAAAGTTCTACAAAAAACAGCCACTTCTTGGAAAGAAAGAGTCTAATTCTGCTATTTTATAATGAAATTTTTAACAGCTCTGATTTAAAATAGAAGGGGGAAATAAAAATCCAACGTAAGCGTTTCTGCATAAAATAGAGCTTCTGGAAATTTCCTAAAATAGGATCAGTCATTGGTATCCATTTAGGGAGAGTTATCAATGACTGATTTTCGTTTAAAATCACCAAAAAAAGAAAAAAATGTTTAAAAAGCTCAAAGAAAGGGTTTACAAATTATTAACCTTATGATATACTATAGTCACAAGTTAATAAAAGGTGAATGTTAGTAACTAAGATTACGCATGATCACAGACGAATTAGAGGTAAAAAACTTTCTAAGGGTGTTTGTGGTCATTTTTTATTTTCACAATTCTTGAATATTCAAGTAAGGAGGTTACCATGTATCGGATTCTAAATCCAATGAACCACAATGTCGCTCTTGTCAGAAATGAAAAGGGGGAAGAGTTGGTCATTGTTGGGAAGGGAATCATTTTTGGTAAAAAGAAGGGTGATTTTATCCCAAAAGAAAAGGCTGAGAAAGTCTTTCGGATGAAAACGGAGGAATCGAGAGAAAACTTTGTGAGTCTTCTCAAAGATGTTCCGCTGGATTTCATCACTGTGACCTACGAAGTGATTGACAGTCTTTCAAGGAAGTACAGCTATCCGGTTCAAGATTATATCTATGTCACTTTGACGGACCATATCTACTGTTCTTATCAAGCAGTACAACAGGGACGCTACAAGGACAGCGCTCTTCCAGATGCTAGAGAGAAATATCCAGTTCCTTATAAAATCGCTCAAGAAGCTGTAGCGATTTATCGTGAACGCTTATTAGATACCTTTCCAGACGATGAAATCAATAGAATTGCCTATCACTTTATTAATGCAGAAGGAGATTCTAATTCAGAAGGACAGAACCATCTAGATAAGCGGAAAGAAATTCTAGGTGAGGTCGAAGCCGAGCTAATGAAAAATGGAATTAGAAGAACAACTGATAATAGTAACTTCTATGACCGTTTCATGATTCACCTTAATTACTTCTTAGACTATTTAGATAGGAGTCGGGATGATAATGTGTCACTCCTTGAAATGGAAAGTCAGATAAAGCTGACTTATCCAGAAGCCTATCAAATTGGAAGTACCATTTACGAGATTGTCGCTCAACAAACTGGAGTAGATGTATACAACAGTGAGCGAGTCTACCTTGTTTTACATATTCAACGATTACTTTAACTAAAAAAGGAGGTTCTGTCATGAACAGAGAAGAAGTAACATTACTTGGTTTTGAAATTGTAGCCTATGCAGGCGATGCCCGTTCCAAACTGTTGGAAGCCTTAAAGGCTGCAGAAGCGGGAGATTTTGCTAAGGCAGATGCCTTGGTGGAAGAAGCCAATGGCTGCATCGCTGAAGCTCATCATGCTCAGACCAGTCTCTTGACAAAAGAAGCTGCTGGCGAGGACTTGGCTTACAGTGTGACCATGATGCACGGCCAGGATCACCTAATGACTACTATCTTGCTAAAAGACATGATGCACCATTTGATTGAACTATACAAAAGAGGAGTAAAATAATGAACAAACTCATCGGACTTATTGAGAAAGGGAAGCCTTTCTTTGAGAAGATTTCTCGGAATATCTATCTCCGTGCTATTCGGGATGGCTTTATCGCTGGTATGCCAGTCATCCTCTTTTCATCTATCTTTATCTTGATTGCCTATGTGCCAAATGCTTGGGGCTTCCACTGGTCTAAGGACATTGAAACTTTCCTTATGACTCCTTATAGCTATTCGATGGGGATTCTGGCATTCTTTGTAGGCGGAACAACCGCTAAGGCTCTGACAGACTCTGTCAATCGTGATCTGCCAGCGACAAACCAGATTAACTTCTTGTCTACGATGCTGGCTTCCATGGTCGGCTTCCTCCTGATGGCTGCTGAACCTGCTAAGGAAGGTGGCTTCCTGACTGCCTTTATGGGAACCAAAGGTCTTTTGACAGCTTTCATCGCAGCCTTTGTAACGGTTAATGTCTACAAGGTTTGTGTGAAAAATAATGTCACCATTCGTATGCCAGAAGAAGTTCCACCAAATATTTCCCAAGTATTTAAGGACTTGATTCCATTCACTTTGTCAGTGGTTATCCTTTATGCCTTTGAACTGATTGTTAAAGCATCTCTTGGTGTAACTGTTGCAGAATCTATTGGTACGCTTCTGGCTCCTCTCTTCTCTGCAGCTGATGGTTATCTCGGAATTACCCTTATCTTTGGTGCTTATGCTTTCTTCTGGTTTGTGGGTATCCATGGTCCATCAATCGTTGAACCAGCTATTGCAGCCATTACTTATGCCAATATCGATGCCAACCTGCACTTGATTCAAGCTGGTCAACATGCGGATAAGGTCATCACCTCTGGTACACAAATGTTCATCGTTACCATGGGTGGTACTGGTGCAACCTTGATTGTTCCATTCCTCTTCATGTGGCTCTGTAAATCAGAACGAAACAGGGCTATCGGACGTGCCTCTGTTGTTCCTACCTTCTTTGGAGTTAACGAACCAATCCTCTTTGGAGCTCCTATCGTATTGAATCCAATCTTCTTCATTCCATTCATCTTTGCCCCAATTGCCAATGTCTGGATTTTCAAATTCTTTGTCGATACCTTGAACATGAACTCCTTCTCAGCTAACCTTCCATGGGTAACCCCTGGACCTCTGGGAATTGTTCTTGGTACCAACTTCCAACTCTTGTCATTCGTCCTTGCGGCTCTTCTGGTTGTAGTGGATATTATCATCTACTACCCATTCGTCAAGGTTTATGATGAACAAATTCTGGAAGAAGAACGTTCTGGTAAATCAAACGATGCTCTGAAAGAAAAGGTTGCGGCTAACTTCAATACAGCTAAAGCAGATGCGATTCTTGAAAAAGCAGGTGCTGCAGAAGAAGCTCCAGCTCAAAATAATATTACAGAAGAAACAAATGTCCTTGTTCTTTGTGCTGGTGGTGGGACCAGTGGTCTCTTGGCTAACGCTCTCAATAAAGCGGCAGCCGAGTACAATGTCCCTGTTAAAGCAGCAGCTGGTGGTTATGGTGCTCACCGTGAAATGCTTCCTGAATTTGACCTTGTTATTCTGGCTCCTCAAGTAGCTTCTAACTTTGAAGATATGAAAGCTGAAACAGATAAGTTAGGCATCAAATTAGCAAAAACAGAAGGTGCGCAATACATCAAGTTGACCCGTGACGGTCAAGGTGCTCTTCAATTTGTTCAGGAACAATTTGAAGATTAGTCCATTACTTGAGGTGAAGTAAAAATAATCTATTATTCCCTGTCCAGTTTGCTTCATCTCAAATGCTTTTGAAAGAGGAGAAAAAGATGACAAAAACACTCCCAAAAGATTTTGTTTTCGGTGGTGCTACAGCAGCTTATCAAGCTGAGGGCGCTACTCATACAGATGGAAAAGGTCCCGTTGCTTGGGACAAATATCTAGAAAATAACTACTGGTATACAGCAGAACCTGCCAGCGACTTTTACCACAAATATCCAGTAGACCTTGCGTTAGCTGAGGAATATGGAGTAAATGGTATCCGTATTTCGATTGCTTGGTCACGTATATTTCCAACTGGGTATGGCGAAGTAAATCTAAAAGGCGTGGAGTTTTACCACAAGCTTTTTGAAGAATGTCATAAACGGCATGTGGAACCATTTGTGACCCTTCATCACTTTGATACTCCGGAAGCCTTGCATTCAAATGGTGATTTTCTCAATCGTGAGAATATCGAACATTTTGTGGACTATGCAGCTTTCTGTTTTGAAGAATTCCCAGAAGTTCGCTATTGGACGACCTTTAATGAGATTGGGCCGATTGGAGACGGCCAGTATCTCGTTGGAAAATTTCCGCCGGGCATCCAATATGACCTAGCCAAGGTCTTCCAATCCCATCACAATATGATGGTCTCTCACGCTCGTGCAGTAAAGCTCTATAAGGATAAGGGCTACAAGGGTGAAATCGGAGTTGTTCATGCACTCCCTACCAAGTATCCTCTTGATCCGGAAAATCCGGATGATGTGGTTGCAGCAGAGTTGGAAGACATTATCCATAACAAATTTATCTTGGATGCGACTTATCTGGGATATTATTCCGAAAAAACCATGGCTGGAGTCAATCATATTCTGACTGCCAATGGTGGTACTTTGGATTTACGAGATGAAGATTTTGAAGCACTCGAAGCGGCTAAAGACCTCAATGACTTCCTCGGAATCAACTACTATATGAGTGACTGGATGCAAGCTTTTGATGGCGAGACTGAAATTATTCACAATGGTAAGGGCGAAAAAGGAAGTTCTAAATACCAAATAAAAGGTGTTGGTAGACGGGTTGCTCCAGACTATGTTCCAAGAACAGACTGGGATTGGATTATCTATCCGCAAGGACTCTATGACCAAATCATGCGGGTTAAGAAGGACTATCCAAACTACAAGAAAATCTACATTACGGAAAATGGTCTGGGCTACAAGGATGAGTTTGTAGATAATACTGTCTATGATGATGGACGGATTGACTATGTTAAACAACACTTAGAAGTCTTATCTGATGCTATTGCTGATGGAGCAAATGTCAAAGGTTACTTTATTTGGTCGCTGATGGATGTCTTTTCTTGGTCTAATGGTTATGAAAAACGTTATGGGCTTTTCTATGTGGATTTTGATACGCAAGAACGCTATCCAAAGAAGAGTGCTCACTGGTATAAACAAGTAGCTAAAACACAAATTATTGAGTAGGTTTTAAAGATACTTCTTTATTATAATTTCTAATATAAAACGAGAATGTGAGTCTTTGAACTGATATTCTCGTTTTCTTTTGTTTTGGAGGAAAAAATGGTTATTGAATTAAGAAATAATGAATTAACTGTACAGTTTAAGGAGTTTGGAGGTGCTTTATCATCAATTAAAGATGAAGATGGAATAGAATATCTTTGGCAAGGGAATCCACAATATTGGAGTGGCCAGGCCCCTGTTTTATTCCCCATTTGTGGAAGTGTTCGTGACGATAAAGTTAGTTTTGATTCTGACAACAAAGATATTCTAAGGATTATTCCTAGACACGGTTTAGTTAGAAAAGAAAATTTTTTATTTAGACAGATTGATGAGCAAACGATAGCTTTTACTTTTAAATCCACAGAAGTTACTTTGAAAAATTATCCTTTTAACTTTGGATTAAAAATTATTTATCGCTTACACGAGTCAACGATAACGACTCAATATCAAGTGACGAATACTGAAAATAATAGGATATTACCCTATTTTATTGGAGGACATCCAGGTTTTAATTGCCCGTTAATAGATAGCGATATTTACGAAGATTATTATTTGGAATTTTCTGAAGAAGAGACTTGTAGTATCCCTAAAAGTTTCCCAGAGACAGGGTTGCTTGATTTACAAAATCGTACACCATTTCTCATGAATGAAAGAAAGATTGATTTAGTACATTCACTGTTTTCTCATGACGCTATTACATTTGACAAACTTAAGTCTCGTAGTGTCAGTTTGAAATCTAAGAAAAGTAATAAAGGACTGAGAGTGGATTTTAAAGATTTTTCTAACTTAATTATTTGGTCAACAACTAATAATAGTCCGTTTATTGCTTTAGAACCATGGAGTGGTTTATCTACTTCACTTGAAGAAAGTGATATTTTTGAAGAGAAACGACAAGTGACATTTGTGGAACCAGGAGAAACAAGTATTAAATCATTCGATATTACAATTTTGTAATCACAAGAAGATCAATATGTCCAGAAAAGTTAAAAACTAGTTTCAAAAAACATGCATCTGTCTTATGAGAAAAGGAAAAATATTATACCATTTTTTGATAGCTAACAGCATTAGAAACCTCAACTGGCATTCAGATAAGGATGATATAAATTTTGCTGTCATAACATGACAATTTCCCAGCTTTTTTCTGAAAGTGACATATACTTTTCTTAGGAGAAAGCTAGATGTACCAACGTATAAGAGATTTGAGGGAAGATCATGATTTCACTCAAAGATATGTTGCAGAAGTGCTTTCCTTTTCTCATACTAACTATGCAAAAATTGAGAGAGGGGAGGTGGTTTTAACAGCCGATGTTCTTATAAAACTCTCTAAACTCTATAACGTTAGTACAGATTATATTTTAGGACTAACTGATCATCCTCATAAAATCAATTTTAAAAAATAGTCTCTCCTTGATTTGTTCTTTGACAATTGAATAAACCGAGGTGGGACTTTCTTATTTGTTGAGCAGCTTAGTATGATACGCTGGGATATGAGCGGTAATTGTCAGCTATAAAATAGAGTGGTCCTCTATATGCCAAGATTACAAATAAGGACAATGATACTTCTGAACGTTCAGGCTGCCAGCGTAAAAGGACAGCGGGTGAAATGCCCATGAGTGATCTAACCAATCATACCCACGGAGGATTTTATATAGTACAATTTACGAGGAGGGGAGAGTTTGAATCAATCAGCAGTAAAATATGGTATGCAATTATCAATGATTAACTTTTTATACTCAAAAAATATGCTATCGAAAAATGAGTATGAAAAGATAAAAAACAAACTGCGTATTAAGTACACAAAATAGCTGACCTTTTTGTTTGAACGCGGTAATATAGAATCAAAAAGGAGTAATTTCAGTTATGAAAAAAAATAATGTTGAAATAATAAAGGCTGATTCTTTAGTTAGACGAAGAGGTATCAATGTAGAAAGACATTTAAAAAGGGTTGCTGCGTATTGTCGAGTGAGTTCTGATAGTGAGGATCAAAAAACAGTTATGAATCTCAAGTAAGACATTACAAAGATTATATCTCTCAGCGTTCAGATTGGGAACTTGCAGATATTTATGCAGATGAAGGAATTTCAGGAACACAAGCAGGAAAGAGACAAGATTTTCAACGTTTAATAACTGATTGTATGAATGGAGAAATCGATTATATTGTCACTAAAGCAATTGCTAGATTTGCAAGAAATACCTTAGATACTTTGAAGTATGTCAGAATGTTAAAGGATATGCAAATTGGAGTATATTTTGAAGAAGAAAATATAGATACCCTCACAATGGATGGAGAACTGCTTCTGACTATTCTGAGCTCCGTTGCACAGCAAGAAGTAGAGAATACTTCTGCCCATGTGAAAAAGGGATTGAAAATGAAGATGCAACGTGGTGAATTGATTGGTTTTCAAGGGTGCTTAGGCTATGACTATGATATAGAAACTAAGAAACTTTCTATAAATAAAGAAGAAGCAATAATAGTTCGTTATATTTTTGAAAGATACTTAGAAGGTATTGGAGGGAAAGTCATAGCAAGGGAACTTGATGAACTAGGTTACAAATCTCCAAGAGGATTAGATCATTGGAATGATACAACAGTCTTAGGAATCATAAAGAATGAAAAATATAAGGGTGATATTCTTATGGGAAAAACTTTTACAGTTGATCCAATAAGCAAGAGACGGTTGAGTAATTTGGGAGAAGAAGATAAGTACTATATCAAAGATAATCATGAAGCAATAATATCTAAAGAAGATTTTGAAAAAGCTCAGGAAATTAGATTGCAACATAGTCAAGTAAATGGACACACTTTTT
>NZ_KV811146.1:0-400 GCF_001813035.1 Streptococcus sp. HMSC071H03
CCAGATTTAGGATCTGGCGCTTAACGGCGTGGGGGTTCAAGTCCCTTCACCCGCATAGGAGATAAGCCGGCTTAGCTCAGTTGGTAGAGCATCTGATTTGTAATCAGAGGGTCGCGTGTTCAAGTCATGTAGCCGGCATTAAAGGAAAGAAGCGAATGCGAACGTAGTTCAGTGGTAGAACATCACCTTGCCAAGGTGGGGGTCGCGGGTTCGAACCCCGTCGTTCGCTTGAGGAAGCCGGGGTGGCGGAACTGGCAGACGCACAGGACTTAAAATCCTGCGATTGGAAGCAATCGTACCGGTTCGATTCCGGTCCTCGGCATAGGAAAGGGCACCCTTAGCTCAACTGGATAGAGTACCTGACTACGAATCAGGCGGTTAGAGGTTCGACTCCTCTAGG
>NZ_KV811148.1:0-519 GCF_001813035.1 Streptococcus sp. HMSC071H03
ATCAAATAGTAACAAGAAAATAAACCGAAAACGCTGTGAATATTAATGAGTATATGACTGAGAGGTCAAAGATAAGGTTAAGTTAGTAAGGGCGCACGGTGGATGCCTTGGCACTAGGAGCCGAAGAAGGACGTGACAAACGACGAAATGCCTTGGGGAGCTGTAAGTAAGCGTAGATCCAGGGATGTCCGAATGGGGGAACCCAACAGGTAGATGCCTGTTACCCGTATCTGTTAAGGATATGAGGAGGAAGACGCAGTGAACTGAAACATCTAAGTAGCTGCAGGAAGAGAAAGCAAAAGCGATTGCCTGAGTAGCGGCGAGCGAAAGGGCAAGAGGGCAAACCGAGAAGTTTACTTCTCGGGGTTGTAGGACTGCGATGTGGACTTAAAGATTATAGAAGAAGACCTTGGGAAGGGTTGCCAGAGAGAGTAAGAGCCTCGTATTTTAAATAGTCTTTATACCTAGCAGGATCCTGAGTACGGCGGGACACGAGGAATCCCGTCGGAATCTGGGAGG
>NZ_KV811149.1:0-16286 GCF_001813035.1 Streptococcus sp. HMSC071H03
AATCAAATCAATCATCAATTCTTTGACTGAAAAACATTGAATTGCTTGACAAATGGTAGAAAAATAACTCCATAATCTCTGCAGTGGTGTTACCCACTACAGAAATTATAGAGCCAAAAAAGTTTGGAACTCCCCATCCCAAACTTTTTTACATCCCAAATCCTGTCACTGTCACTCCTAAAAGACGCACACCTTTTGTCTGCTCGTCCAAGCTATCATAAATCTCATGTGCAATGCGCTCAATCTGCTCCGCATCTTGCGTTCTTGTCGCTAAGCTCTGCCTTTTTGTCAATGTTGAAAAATCCGCATAGCGAATCTTCAGAACAATCGTCCTACCAGACTTTCCATGTTTTTTTAAGCTACGAGCTACCTTTTGTGATAAAAGGGTCAGCTCCTTTTTTATGTCGTCTTCGTTATGGAGCAATTTCCCATAAGTTCTTTCCTTGCCTATAGACTTACGAATACGGTTGACTTTTACTGGTGAATTGCTGATTCCTCTTGCTTTGCGATAAAGGTCAAATCCAAATCGACCAAACAAGTCAATCAAGGTCATCTCAGGAATTTCTAATAAATCTGCTCCTGTATAAACGCCCATATCATGCAGCTTTTCCACCGTCTTTTTTCCAACACCGTAAAACTTTGCCACATCCATTTGAGAGAGAAAAGATTCTGCTTCTTCTGGCAAAACAACTGTCAAGCCGTGAGGCTTTTCATAGTCACTAGCCATTTTTGCCAAAAATTTATTGTAGGACACACCAGCTGAACTGGTCAAATGAAGCTCTGTCCATATCTCGTGCTGGATTAGCTTGGCTATCTTGACAGCAGATTTCATACCTAACTTATTTTTGGTCACATCCAGATAGGCTTCATCAATACTGATTGGCTCAATCACATCTGTATATCGTTTAAAAATGGCTCGAATTTGCTGGCTGACTGCCTGATATTTTTCATAATTTCCCGAAATGAAAACCGCCTGTGGACAACGCTCATAAGCTTCTTTGGAGCTCATAGCTGAGTGAACACCAAAAGTTCGTGCCTCATAATTGCAAGTCGAAACAACGCCTCGTCCGCCTGTCAAGCGAGGGTCAGCTCCGATGATAACCGACTTGCCTTTTAGTGCTGGATTGTCTCTTTCTTCTACGGAGGCAAAAAAGGCATCCATATCAATGTGAATGATTTTCCGAGACGTATCATTGATTAAGGGAAAAATTAACATCAATACAGCTCCTTTCTTGACTCTTTTCTTTTCTCCATTATACAATTTTTATCATTTTTTCCAAAATATTTGAAAATATGCTGATTTTTTCAAAAATATAATACAATTTACGCTGATTTTTTAATCTGTATTATAAAAGAAAGTACTTTTATGACCAGATTCCATTTGTGGAAACGATTACTATATGATATACTTATTTTATAAATGTAACAGATTTGTGTTACTAGAAAGATACAAGAGGAAAAAAACATGGTTGTTAAAACTGTTGTCGAAGCACAGGATATTTTTGACAAAGCCTGGGAAGGCTTCAAAGGGGAAGATTGGCGCGAAAAAGCTAGCGTATCTCGTTTTGTACAGGCAAACTACACTCCTTATGACGGAGATGAAAGTTTCTTAGCTGGTCCAACTGAACGCTCTCTTCACATTAAAAAAATTATCGAAGATACAAAAGCACATTATGAAGAAACACGTTTCCCAATGGATACACGTGCTACTTCAATCGCTGATATTCCAGCTGGATATATTGACAAAGATAATGAATTGATTTATGGTATCCAAAATGATGAATTGTTCAAATTGAACTTCATGCCAAAAGGTGGTATCCGTATGGCGGAAACTGCTTTGAAGGAACATGGCTATGAACCAGATCCTAAGATGCATGAAATCTTCACAAAATACGTAACAACTGTAAATGACGGTATTTTCCGTGCCTACACAACAAATATCCGTCGTGCACGTCACGCACACACTGTAACAGGTTTGCCAGATGCTTATTCACGTGGACGTATCATTGGTGTTTACGCACGTCTTGCTCTTTACGGTGCAGATTACTTGATGGCAGAAAAAGTCGAAGATTGGAATGCTTTGACAGACATTGATGAAGAAACTATTCGTCTTCGCGAAGAAGTCAACCTTCAATACCAATCATTGAAAGAAGTTGTCCGCCTGGGTGACCTTTACGGACTTGATGTTCGTAGACCTGCAATGAATGTAAAAGAAGCTATCCAATGGGTGAATATCGCTTTCATGGCTGTCTGCCGTGTCGTAAATGGTGCTGCTACTTCTCTTGGACGTGTGCCAATCGTTCTTGACATTTATGCAGAACGCGACCTTGCTCGTGGTACTTTCACAGAATCAGAAATCCAAGAATTTGTTGATGATTTCGTCTTGAAACTTCGTACTGTAAAATTTGCTCGTACAAAAGCATACGATCAACTCTACTCAGGTGACCCAACCTTCATCACAACATCTATGGCAGGTATGGGAA
Source organism: Streptococcus sp. HMSC071H03 (assembly GCF_001813035.1). Taxonomy (NCBI): domain Bacteria; kingdom Bacillati; phylum Bacillota; class Bacilli; order Lactobacillales; family Streptococcaceae; genus Streptococcus; species Streptococcus sp. HMSC071H03. The sequence continues at coordinate 2,484 of NZ_KV811149.1, forward strand.
ATGATGGTCGTCACCGTGTGACAAAAATGGACTACCGTTTCTTGAATACACTTGACAATATCGGTAACTCACCAGAGCCAAACTTGACAGTTCTCTGGACTGACAAACTTCCTTACTCATTCCGTCATTACTGCATGCACATGAGCCACAAACACTCTTCTATCCAATACGAAGGTGTAACGACAATGGCAAAAGACGGCTATGGCGAAATGAGCTGTATCTCTTGCTGTGTGTCACCACTTGACCCAGAAAATGAAGAACAACGCCATAATATCCAATACTTCGGTGCTCGTGTAAACGTGTTAAAAGCTCTTCTTACAGGTCTTAACGGTGGTTACGATGATGTTCACAAAGATTACAAAGTATTTGACATCGAACCTATTCGTGATGAAGTCCTTGACTTTGATACTGTTAAGGCAAACTTTGAAAAATCGCTCGATTGGTTGACAGATACTTACGTAGATGCATTGAATATCATTCACTACATGACAGATAAGTACAACTACGAAGCTGTTCAAATGGCCTTCTTGCCAACCCATCAACGTGCTAATATGGGATTTGGTATCTGTGGATTTGCCAATACAGTTGATACATTGTCAGCTATTAAGTATGCGACAGTCAAACCAATCCGTGACGAAAATGGTTATATCTACGACTACGAAACTACTGGCGAATACCCACGTTGGGGTGAAGACGATCCTCGCTCAAACGAATTGGCCGAATGGTTGATTGAAGCCTACACAACTCGTCTGCGCAGCCACAAACTCTACAAGAACGCTGAAGCAACTGTATCACTTCTTACAATCACTTCTAACGTTGCCTACTCTAAACAAACTGGTAACTCACCGGTCCACAAAGGGGTATACCTCAACGAAGATGGTTCAGTGAACTTATCTAAATTGGAATTCTTCTCACCAGGTGCGAACCCATCTAACAAAGCTCGTGGTGGTTGGTTGCAAAACCTTAACTCACTAGCCAGCCTTGACTTTGGCTATGCAGCAGATGGTATCTCTCTCACTACACAAGTTTCACCTCGTGCTCTTGGTAAGACTCGTGAAGAACAAGTGGATAACTTGGTCACAATTCTTGACGGTTACTTTGAAAATGGAGGACAACACGTCAACTTGAACGTTATGGATCTTAAAGATGTCTATGATAAGATCATGAATGGTGAAGATGTTATCGTTCGTATCTCAGGTTACTGTGTCAATACCAAATATCTTACTAAAGAACAAAAAACTGAATTGACTCAACGTGTCTTCCACGAAGTGCTTTCAATGGATGATGCCCTTAGCTAATTCAATTCTATTCTCAAAAACCAGTTGGAAATTCCAGCTGGTTTTCTTCTTTTTTATGCTATAATAGAGATATTGTTAGTTAAAAGAAAAGGGTGTACAGATGGTGGAGAAAAGAGATGTAGAAAGGGAAGACAAATTTAATCTGACTGTTGATGTCCTGATGTTAGCAGGTACGCTTCTGCTTCAAAGTGGTTCTGAAATTTATCGGGTTGAAGATACCATGATTCGGATTGCTCATTCTCAAGGAATTATGGATTGTAATGCACTCGCAATGCCAGTTGCCATTTTCTTTTCAATTGAAAACACCAATATTTCGCGTATGAAACGGATTACTCACTCAAATTATAATATTGAAAAAGTATGTGATGTCAATCAAGTATCACGTGAACTGGTTAGTGGAGATATCACTCTTGAAGAAGCGTTTGAGAAATTAGCCCAGCTAAAAAAGAAAAAAGCGCCTTATACAAATAAACAGCTAACGCTAGCTGCTACTATTAGTGCCCCTTTTTTCTCTATCATGTTTGGTGGCAATCTCTATGATGCACTCGGAGCTGCTCTTGCGACCTTCTTTGGCTTTGCCTTTTCTCTTTCGGTCAATAAATACGTGCGCATTCCTTTTGTCACAGCTTTTGCCGGAGCTTTTATTTTTGGTCTGCTGGCACAGATCTGGGCGCGCTATTCTGGCTTTCCTTCCAGTGCGGACTTAATCATCGCTGGTGCTGTCATGCCTTTTGTTCCCGGTATTGCTCTGACCAATGCCGTGCGTGATTTGATGACCAATCATCTCAACTCCGGAATGAGCAAAATCTTTGAAACGCTGTTGATCACTTTGGCACTCGGAGCTGGCACTTCCGTAGCTCTCGTCTTAATGAAATAAAAGGTGAATCCATTGACTGTCTTACTACAAGCTGCAGCAAGTTTTCTTGCAATTGTAATGTTCTTAATCGTTTTAAATGTTCAAAAAAGCATGCTCATTCCAGGAGGAATCCTTGGAATGTTCATCTGGCTTTTGTATTATGTATTAAAAGGTCCAACAAATGTGATTATTGCTACGTTTATCGCAGCTATTATCGGATCTTGCATTAGTCAAGTGTTGAGCATTCTCTACAAAACGCCTGCGGTCGTCTTTATCTTGGCTATTTTGGCTCCTCTGGTTCCGGGCTACCTTTCCTATCGTACAACCGCCTTTTTTGTCACTGGAGATTATAGTCATGCTATGGTTAATGCTACCTTGGTAGTGATTTTAGCCTTGGTCATTTCAATTGGAATGGCAAGTGGCACGGTGGTGCTCAGACTCTACCATTATCTGCAAAAACACCGTTCTTCGTAATTCAACAAGAACAACTAAACTGTCTAAAGCCCTTCTTATCTTAAGATGGCTTTTTTCTCAGTTTCCACTTGAATTATGATAAAATGGAATAGAATAAGTTTGATATCAAACCGAAAAATATATAGAGGTAATGATGAACATTGGAATTGATAAAATTGGCTTTGCGACAGCCAATTACGTATTAAAATTAGAAAATTTGGCAGAAGCGCGTAACATTGACCCGGAAAAACTAAGCAAGGGACTTTTACTAAAAGAAATCAGTGTCGCCCCAGTCACAGAAGATATTGTAACCATGGGGGCGAGTGCAGCAGCATCTATTTTGACCAACGAAGATAAACAGGCTATTGACATGGTGATTGTGGCCAGTGAATCTGGAATTGACCAAAGCAAGGCTTCTGCTGTTTTTATTCATGGTTTGCTTGGAATTCAGCCATTTGCGCGTAGTTTTGAAATGAAAGAAGCATGCTATAGTGCTACTGCCGCACTGGATTATGCAAAACTACACGTTGAAAAACATCCAGACTCAAAGGTCTTGGTCATCGCTAGTGACATTGCCAAATACGGGATTGGAACACCGGGCGAGCCAACACAAGGCGCCGGTTCGATAGCTATGCTCATCACTAGTCATCCACGAATTCTAGCCTTCAATGAGGACAATGTCGCTCAAACACGAGACATCATGGACTTTTGGCGACCAAACTATTCGACAACGCCGTTTGTCAATGGCATGTATTCTACGCAACAGTATTTAGATAGTCTAAAAACAACTTGGGCAGAGTACCAAAAGCACAATCAAGTGTCCTTAAAAGATTTTGCAGCAGTTTGCTTCCATTTGCCTTATCCTAAATTAGCTTTAAAGGGTATGAAAAAGATTATGGATAAGAGTTTGCCAATTGAGCAGCAAGAGCAACTACAAGCGAATTTTGAGCAATCCATTCTTTACAGCCAAAAGGTAGGGAATATCTACACGGGCTCCCTCTTTTTAGGTCTCCTTTCCCTACTTGAAAATAGTACGACACTCAAAGCAGGTGACCGCATTGCGCTCTTTAGCTACGGAAGTGGAGCTGTATCAGAAATCTTTAGTGGGCAGCTCGTAGCAGGCTTTGAGCAACAGCTTGAAACCAATCGTATGGAAAAACTTGACAGCCGAACGACTCTGAGCATTCCAGATTATGAGAAGGTATTTTTTGAAGAAGCAAAACTAGATGAAAATGGCTCTGCTAGCTTCACAGGCTATGAAAATCAAGACTTTGCCTTAGCAAAAATCGTAGAACACCAACGTACATACATCAAGGTGGAAAAATAATATGAAGATAAGTTGGACGGGCTTTTCAAAAAATCGCTTCAAGAACGTTTGCAAATTTTAAAAGACTATCACTTACTAAACGAGGATAATCAAACAAACCTTGAGCATAATCACATGCTCCCTCTATCAACAGCTAACCAAATGAGCGAAAATGTTTTGGCGACATTTGCTCTGCCCTACTCTTTCGTTCCTGATGTTGTGGTAGACGAGCAAGTTTATCAGGTACCTTTCGTAACAGAAGAGCCCTCTGTCGTTGCGGCTGCCAGCTTTGCAGCAAAAATTATTAAGCGCTCTGGGGGCTTCAAAACGACTATTCACAATCGCCAAATGATTGGACAAGTTGCTCTCTATCAAGTAGCAAATATCGAAGTAGCTATAAAAAATATCCAAAACCACAAGCAAAAATTGCTAGAGCTGGCCAATCAAGCACACCCATCAATTGTCAACCGCGGAGGTGGTGCGCGTGATTTACGTGTAGAATGGCTAAATGACGAAGCTGAATTTTTAGTCGTTTATCTAACAGTTGACACCCAAGAAGCTATGGGCGCCAATATTCTCAATACCATGCTAGAAGCGTTGAAAACACCATTAGAAGAGTTGACTGACGGTGAAAGCCTGATGGCAATTCTATCAAATTATGCAACAGAAGCCTTGGTAACTGCCACCTGTGAAATTGATATTCGTTTTCTCAGTCGAAATAAATCAGAAGCCATTGACATTGCTAAAAAAATCGTGCTAGCAAGCCAATTTGCCAAGCAAGACCCATATCGTGCCAGCACCCACAATAAAGGCATTTTCAACGGAATTGACGCTGTCGTATTAGCAACAGGAAATGATTGGCGAGCGATTGAAGCAGGCGCGCATGCCTACGCTAGTAGAAATGGTTCCTATCAAGGATTAACTACTTGGTCAATCAAGGAAGCCACTCAAACGCTCTGCGGAGAGATTACTCTTCCTCTTCCCATTGCTACAAAAGGGGGCTCCATTGGGCTCAACCCTACGGTGGAAGTTAGCTTCGATTTGCTAAAACAACCAACCGCCAAAGAGTTAGCCAGTATTATTGCGTCTATCGGCTTAGCGCAAAATTTTGCAGCTCTAAAAGCGCTGGTCAGCACCGGTATTCAGCACGGTCACATGAAGCTACAAGCCAAATCTCTAGCTCTTTTAGCAGGAGCTAAGGATACAGAAATCGCTCCTCTGGTTTCTCAGCTCATTTCTGAGAAACATTTTAGTCTCAAAAGAGCACAAGAAATTTTAGAAAACATTCGTCAAAAATCATAGAAAAAAAGAATCCGATAAGTGAAAAAACTCATCGGATTTCGTTATTTAGTTGACCTTGTGCTTCTCGCAAACGTCTATACAAAAGATAAGGCACTTGTCTTAGCTCTCTCAAATTTTGGCAACCAAGTGCACACATAATCAAGCACAAATCTTCTTTCCAACTGTTTACAATCGTGATGACTTCATCCACCGAATGCGTTTCAATCAATTCTAACATGGTGCGTGAAAGTCCTACAGCCTTAGCTCCTAACACAAAAGCCTTCACCATATCAAGCGGCTGCCGTACGCCACCACTCACCAAAATATCCATTTTATCCATCATCGGCTGAGCATTTAGTAAGGCTTGGAGTGTCGATTGCCCCCAATCATTGAGATAGTCTCGATTGCCACCGCGCCTGTTTTCAATATAGGCGAAGCTCGTTCCGCCACGACCAGAAAGATCAACCGTTCGAATACCGAGGTCATAAGCAGTTTCGATCGTTGCCAAATCCATACCAAAGCCAACCTCTTTCAACACTACCGGGACTGTGCTTTGCTCAGCATAATCTTTTAAATGTGCTCGCCAAGTTTTAAAAGAGCGTTCTCCTTCTGGCATGAGCAATTCTTGCATGAGATTGACATGCACTTGCAAAAAAAGAGGATGAAGGTCTGTGATTGCCTGCTGCCCTGAGGAATACGGCTTATCCAGTCCAATATTCGTTGCAAGGAGCAGGTTTGGCCTATCTTGCTTGACAGTATATGAGTCATCTGTTGGATTATTCAAGGCAGCACTGTAAGAGCCTGTGACAAAAAGAATACCGCAAGCTTCTGCAACTTGTGCCAAGCGCTGATTGATGCCCTTCCCTTTCTCACTTCCACCTGTCATAGCATTGATGTAAAACGGAAATTCCCAATCTCTGCCTGCAAACTGCGTCGTCAAATCAATCTCGTCCAAATCATACTTAGGAAGCGAGCAATGAATAAGCTCCATGTCATCAAAACTATTATAAGGCGAATCGTACTCAAGCGCATATCTTATGTGTTCGTCTTTGCGATTTTTATTCATCCATTCCCCACCTTTCCTTATATAAAAGGTCAATTCCTGCCCCCCGCCAACGTTCCACTAAAATTTGACTATCTGTCTCGCTAAATGACAATGCTATGCCGCAGTCACCACCGCCAGCACCGCTACTCTTTGCCACACAGTCCAATCCTTGACTGGCTCTTTTTAAAGCTCTCAGTTTTTCATTGTAAATAGCGGGGCTAAGTTCCGCCAATAGGTGGCTAACCTTTTCTAGGCTTTCTTTCATAATTTCTTTCTCACCAGCAAGCAGCGCCTTCTCCAGTCGAAGAACTTCTTCTTGTGTTTGTGTTAGAAAACTGGATGAAATTGCTGATTTGACCTGATTGATAAGATCTCTAGAAATAGCTGGTTCTTTTGTCCAGCCTACAAAAAAATCAAATGTAAGTTGTGGTTGGATTCTCCGAATGACAGTTCCCCAATCCTGAGCTAATATACTTTTTAAGGGCGACTCATTGATCTGCTCCGCTATTCTTTTGCGGTCAAAAGATTGGTAATAAATCAAATCTTCATAAGCGATACAAGCCACATCTCCCATTGAGCCATTGTCCCCACGTTTAAGAAGGACATAGGCTGCCAGCTTAAAGGTTTCCTCAGCAGATAACGCCAGACCATACAAGGCCGTTATTGCTCGTATGGTTAAAACTACGACACTCCCACTAGAGCCAAGACCAAATTTTTTTCCATCTTGCTCCATTTTTCCAGTAATGGTTAAGAAAAAGGGACGTAGTGAAATGGATCGACTTTGTAAAAACTCATTCATAACAGCAACTGTATCCTGAATGAGACTGTACTCATCATCAGGTGTCAAATCCACAGTATGGTCAAACATATCTGAAAACAACTGATAACGTTCAGCAAAATGAATTTTTCCCGTCATATAAATCGGAATATTTTTCAGAATCGCGCCTTGTCCCGCTGTCAATACAGAGTATTCCCCTGCCAAATACAATTTCCCACATGTTCTTACTGTTTTAGTCATCTGGCAATTCCTTCGTTTTAGAGACAATGAGGCGGTATTTTGCTGCAAATATCGGCACCAAATGCTCCAAATCTTCTTCCAAACACAGCACTTTTACATTTGGTCCTGCATCCATGGTGAAATAACAACGCTCTCCTTGACTGCGTAATTGTTTGATGAAGTCCATTGCTTCATAGCTTTTTTCGGTCAGGTAAGAAAACGCTGGCGTTGCTGTCTGAGTGGTAGCATGCATGGCAAGCGCATTTTTTTCTGTTAATTCTCCCACCTTAGCAAAATCATTGTTAGACAAATAAGTCAACATGGCTTTATAATCTTCTTCGGACTGTCTCACCCAATCACTAAATATCGTGGAGGTTTCTGCACAGCGTTTCATTCCCTCACGACTTGAAATCGGCTTTTTCTGATCATACAAAACCAGCATTATCATCGCTAATTTCAAATCTGTCTTTACTGGATAAATCTCTCCGCTATCCTTGTCCCAAGCTGCAATCGGTCCATAAAAACTCCGTGAGGAAGACCCAGAAGCTAATTTTGCTTTTTGTACTTGCTCTTTTGTGGACAAGTGCAATTCAAAAAAGTCATTACAAGCCTTAACAAGCGCAGACAAACCGCTTGAACTAGATGAAAGCCCCGCTGCTGTCGGCATATTATTTTTTGTATCAATTCGTACAAAACCAGCTCCTTGAGGACGAAAACGATCTACAATATTGCTCATTTTTTTATGTTCAGCTTGATCTTGCAGAACACCATTGATGTAAAATTCATCTGACTGGGCACTCACTGGTAAGCTAGACAGAGTTGTTTCTGTGTACATATTTTCCAAGGTCAAAGAAATACTGCTCGTTGCAGGAATTATCTTGACAGTATCTTTCTTACCCCAATATTTGATAATGGCAATATTGGCATAAGACCGCACCTTTACAGACTTTCGATCCATGTGTTTACCGCTCCTTTCTCCCTCAATAAATCAGCCAAACTGACAGCCTTTTCTTTGCTCGCCACTAGAGCGATAATGCAGCCACCTAGACCACCACCACTCATTTTCGCACCAAGCGCTCCATTTTCTTGCGCTGTGGCAACAAGTCGATCGGCTTCAGGGCAACTCACGCCTAGATTTTTTAAGCTGAGATGAGCTTCTGACATGGCTATCCCGATTCTCTCTAAATCTTTTACTTTCAAAGCTTCTTCAACTTCATTGGTTAATTTTCCAAGCTGATGAAGATGTGGCAAAGCGGTCATTCCGAGTTGCTCAACTTCTTGGATAGCTTCCCGTGTATGCCCATAAATCCCTGTGTCTGCAATCACAAGATAGGCTCCGAGATTCGTCTCAAATTCTGAAAAACCAACATTTTTGATGAATTTAATAGCACGATCGCTCAAGCAAGTCTTAGCATCTAAACCACTCGGATTCATGTGGGCAATCATCTCTGCCCGATTGGCTAAAATCTCCAGAGTTTCCCTATCCAAGTCCTGTTCATAATAATCAAAAACAGCTCGAATCGCAGCAATACTCACTGCCGCAGAAGAACCCATTCCGCGTTTTTCAGGCACCATGGACTCAATCTCACAGCGAATATAAGCCTCTTGCACCCCTAGAAATTCCAAAGAAGCAAAAACCGCCATAGAAAGGGTATCTTCCTCATACAAAATCCACGCATGATCTGATGGCAAAATGCGACCAGTCACTTCAATATTAGTTAAAGGTAGAGCCAAAGCAGGGTAGCCATAGACAACGGCATGCTCCCCTATCAAAATAATCTTACTATGTGCCCGACCAACACCTACTTTTTTTGTCATAGTCTCTCTCTACATCACAATACTTCATCTATTATTTTAATATAATTCATAGAAAAAAGCGATCGTTAGTAGTCAATTCCTTTTATATTCCAAACTAATTTATTTCAACTTTTAAAACAGCGAAAAAGAGCAGGAAATCCAGCTCTTATCCTAACTGTCTTCATTTTACAGATTTTGTTTAATCAAATCCATGAGCTCATTGCGGTCTAAAATCCACTGCGCACGTTCGTCTTTCTCATACGTTCGGTTGGAAAGGAAGATGACCGCTTTCTGCTGTAAACGATTAAACATAATAAACGTTCCAGTATAGCCTGTGTGCTGCAACCACTCTTTGTCTAAATCCCAAGCAAGACTGCGTGTTTTTCCAATCTCCTTTGAGAAATTTTTTGTCAAAGTTGCTGCAAAGTCATCCTGTAAATAATGCTCCAAAAAGAGCTTCAAATCCCGAACTGTCGAAAACAAGCCTGCACTACCAGCGTGTCTGCCCAACACACGCGCTTTGGGGTCATGTACAATCCCTGCTTTCACACCGCGAACCGTTGGCACCGCTTGTGCGACAGGACCAAACGCTGTTTCTTTCATACCCCAAGGCTGAAAAATTTTCTGTTCAAAAATGTCACTCAAAGCAGAATGAAAAATTTCTTCTACCATAAAACCCAGCAATAAAAAATTCACATCAGTATAACGAAAACGCTTGCTATCAAGCACTTTCAAATGATTTAGCGCCTCTTTCAATTCAGCCGCATTGAGTGCATCTCGATTGGGGATAAAGGGATCTAGCCCTGATGTGTGAGTAGCCAGCTGACCTACCGTGACAGAATTGTCATGAAAAGCGGGATAATATTGTGTCAGAGGCGCATCTAAATCGAGTTTTTTCTCATGGAATAGAAAAGCCAAAATCGTTCCGACACCCACAACCTTACTGACACTTGCTAAGTCATAGACCAGTCCTGCTCGGCTTTTCTCACTGCGCTCAGGATTGCTCTCACCAAGATAATATTCTTGCCACTCTCCACGAGTATACAAAGCTAAGCTGGCTCCAGGATAGATTTGTTGTGCTATCTGTTCTTCGACTTTTGAGAGAATCTTGCTTGAACTCATACCGCTTCAATCCAAACTTCAATTTGACTCTCATCTTTGGTCAGGAAAAATTTGCCCGATTTAGGAACAAAAATTTCTCTTCCTTGAAATAAATCGCGCAACGCTTCCACATCAAATTGCTCAACTGTAAATTTAATCATTGCCAAATCCCAAGTTTGAGTACTCTCCGTCAATAAATCTGCTCCGCTTGCTTGTGAGAATGTTAGAACAGGCTGATTTCCTAACCATTCCTGATAAAAAGTGACTGCTTTTTTCTCATCTGGAACATTGATGTGAATCTGCTCTATAGTAAATTGGCTGAGCCCTACAAAACCCTCTAGCGGTGCGAATGCTGGTGCGATCATTATTCTCTGTAAGGTTGTCCAATCTTCCTCGCTATGCAGTAAAAACGTATCTCCTTCCGGCGAAGTTGCTTCAAAAGCATAGCCATTGTCACCTTGGTAAAGATAATCGACTTTGCTACCACGCGCCAAAAGTGCTTCAATTTCTCGTGGATTAGCTACTTTGATGACAATTTTCGCTAATTTCTTAGTCCCAACAACTTTGCGAGTGCGCATACTGGGCGACTCTTCTAGCTGCAATTTTTCAACTTTTGTCTGATCTCCAAGACTGACAAAAGCTCCTTCCTCTAGCAAATTTTTCATTCCCAAAGTTTGACAATAAAATGCGAGATTGTTTTTTCGATTATTGATTTTTAATACTGGTATCGTATTTACAATTTTATTTGTTGAACACATAAATTCCTCCAAGCCTTTCTATTTTAAATAATTTTTGTGTATTTTACAAATATTTATGTAAAAATAGAAAAAATTGTGCTATTACTGATAAATATTTTGTGCCACTACCAGCTCATTTGCTGACTCAAATTCATATTGAAGGTAAGACTGATAAGTTCCCGGCGCAATAATCCCACGCATATCTAAAATGGCTGTTCCAGCCTGTCCGATAATGCTATCGGCTAGCAGACAGCAATTGGTAGACAGGATAAAATAAGTCTTAAAACGACTTGTTTTAAACTTATATAAACGAGCATTCAACTCATGTTTCAATTTATAAGCATACGTGCGCTTACCATCTTTCAAATCCGCCGGTGGATCCCACACTTCCAACAACTCATCAATCTCAGCCAACCGTTTCTCCACAGCTAGCTTTTGCTCATCTGTCAAAGATAACCCATAACCAAACAAAGTTTTTTTGCTTTCTTCTTTGCACAAGTCAATATAAGCGTCTTTATCTACTTTAAACAAGACACCATCTCCAATCGTGCCGAATAAACGCTCTGAAAAAACATCATAACTACCATAGGAAATAACTTTTCCTTTATAGCAAATATCAACGTGTCCAATCATCCCAAAAAGATTCTGGTCTGACGTATGGATTAGCACCTCTAAGTCAACGGGCTTTTCTTCGTCTCGGATACTACTATAAACCTTTTGTGGTTTCTTTTTTTCACCTTGTAAAAAACGATTAAAGCGATTCAGTTGCTCTGCTGGGAAAAAGGCAGCGATAATGATAGGCAGGTTAATCCGAATACGGCGTCGAAGTTGTTTTTTCTCCACATCGGTGTTGAACATAAGACCGTCTCGAACGTTAGAAAAGCCTAGTAATATCAGATAAATACCAACAATCAAAAATTGCATCCTACCATCCGTGCGGGGAAAAAAGACAGTTGTCAGTCCAATCCCGCCATAAAGCAAGGTATCAAAAAGATAACGAAAACCACCTTTTAACTTATTCTGCCGATAAAGAAGATATGTAATACCATAGATTGCCGCTGTACACAGCTGATAACAGCCCAATATAATAATGACAATATTGACTGGCAGATTGCTGGCACGGTTAAGAAAGCCAACAACCAGTCCCACTAAAACATGGAGGAGGGCAGAACCAAGACTGATACGATTTTTCTTCACTAAGAAACGGAAAAAAAGATTGATAACTCCGACAAATAAAAAGTAAATGACCAATAAATCTAGGGCAAATTTTGTAAAATCAACACCATTTGCAATAATAATAACGCCAAAAAGAATCGCCAAAATACCGAACAATAGAGTCCGTCTCCCACTTAGTTTATCTAATTCCATTTCATCTCTCCCAAATAAAAGGCAGGAATGAGACAAAAATTGCTACTTTGCAAAAAATCAGTTTTGCTGTCTCACTCCCGTTACTGTTATTATCCTTACTCTTTAGTATAGCATTTTATATTGGCAAACGTCTAGTCACTTATCTATTTTTTCGCTCAATCTTATCTCTTCGTTATCAAAAAACGGCTCGTAATGAACCGTTTCTTTTTTGACAACTTATCCATAAATCATCTTGTAAAGTGCTACTGCAGCAATACCGGCAAGGATTGGAGATACAACTGGTACCCAAGCATACCACCATTTTGAATCTCCTTTGTGCTCACCAAGAACTGATTTTGGAAGAAGGAAATGAAGAATACGTGGGCCTAAGTCACGTGCAGGGTTTAGACCTGGACCCGTAGGACCACCAAGTGACGTTACCAATGCCATGACAAGGAAACCAAGTGCTAAGTGGGCAACAGCAAGTCCGGCATTGATGTGAGAACCAATTGCAACTTTTCCTTGGATTTGAGTAGCATCCACTCCACGAGTAGCAGCATATTTAACAACTTCTGCACCAAAATAGTTTTTGGTCATAGCCATTGCTGCAAAGAACAAGATAAATGAACCAATAAATTCATTGACAAAGCCATTTATCATAGAAGCAGCATGTGATTTCTTGCTTCCGTCATCCGTATTTACAATAGTTGAGAATGATCCCAAAATCGCATTAGGATTTGTTGTTTGCAAATAGTAAGGGCGGTGACTTGCTACTACTAATGCTTGTCCAAATATCGCTCCCAATAATTGTGCAATAATGTAAGGCGCAACTTGTGCCCAAGGGAAGTATCCGCTAATCGCAAGTCCTAGTGTGAATGCAGGATTGATATGGTTTCCTGATACATTTCCAAACATAAGAGCAGGAATCATAACCCCCATACCATAACCAACTGCGATGACTACCCAGCCACTTTGATGACCTTTGGTTCCCTTTAATTCCACATTAGCAACAGCTCCGTTCCCCAAAATAATGAGAATTGCCGTTCCAAGAAATTCTGTGATATATTTCACAGTCCATGTGACATCCATTTTTGTTCTCCTCTTTAATGAAAAAATTTTAGACAAATCCTATTTTATCAGTTACAATGGATAATGTAAAGGTTATTTTTTGACAAAATGTAAAAAAGGAGTAAAAATATGCGCTATAATCAGTATAGTTATACACCAGAAACAAACGAAAAAATGCTGGCTGAAATGGAAAACATTGGATTTTCTTTCCAACCAGGGCATTCTGATAAAGAAAATTTGGAAACTTTTGTACGTAGAACTCTTTTTAATTATAAACATACAGACTATGCCCTAAAATCTTTGATTGCCAATTCAAAAACAGACTTACTCAGTTTTTTTACGTCCAATCAAGAATTGACAGCAGAGATTTTTTATACCATCATTTTTCAATTGCTGGAATTTGTGCCCTTTGTTGACTTCGACGATGTAGAAACATTCCGCAAGGACGTAAACTTTCCCATTACCTATGGAAATCTGCTCGAAAATCTCTATCAGTTGCTCAACACACGCACCAAAA
>NZ_KV811149.1:16386-26870 GCF_001813035.1 Streptococcus sp. HMSC071H03
AAAACGGCAATCTCTTGATTGATAAACTAGTGAGCGACGGTTTGATTCCTGAAGACAATACCTACCACTATTTCAATGGTAAAAGTCTTGCGACTTTTACTAGCCATAATGCAATCCGCGAAGTGGTCTATGTGGAATCGCGCGTGGATACCGACGAAGACGGTCTGCCTGATTTGATTAAGGTCAGTATCATTCGTCCTCGTTTTGACGGACAAATTCCTGCCGTTATGACTGCCAGCCCTTATCACCAAGGAACCAACGACAAAGCTAGCGACAAAGCGCTCTATAACATGAATGTGGATTTGGTTAAAAAGGAAGCTGGAAAAATTACCGTCCATAACTCTGAAGTTTGCTTGGTTGAACCACAAGGTCAAGCAGTATTGGTGGAGCAAGCAGAAGAAACACTCGGTCATATCGGTACTTACACGCTCAATGATTATTTGCTTCCTCGTGGTTTTGCTAATTTATATGTATCAGGTGTGGGAACCAAGGACTCTGAGGGGCTTATGACGAGCGGAGATTATTATCAAATCGAAGCCTATAAAAACGTTATTGATTGGCTCAATGGTCGCTGCCGTGCGTTCACAGACCATACCAAACAGCGAGAAATCAAAGCCACTTGGTCCAATGGAAAAGTTGCTACAACAGGAATTTCTTACCTCGGAACCTTGTCAAATGGGCTAGCTACGACTGGCGTAGAAGGGCTGGAGGTTATTATTGCCGAAGCTGGAATTTCTTCTTGGTACAATTACTATCGTGAAAATGGTTTGGTGACAAGTCCTGGGGGCTATCCTGGTGAAGATTTTGACTCTTTGACAGAATTAACCTACTCACGCAATCTTCTAGCAGGTGAACGTCTTCGTCACGATGCTGAGTATCAAAAAAGCCTCAAATCATTAAAAGAAAATCTCGATCGCAAAACAGGGGACTACAATCAATTTTGGCATGACCGCAACTATCTGATTCACGCGCACAAGGTCAAAGCCGAAGTCGTCTTTACGCATGGCTCCCAAGACTGGAATGTCAAGCCGCTCAATGTGTACAACATGTTCCATGCCCTGCCACAAAACATCAAAAAGCATTTGTTTTTCCACAACGGTGCTCACGTTTACATGAACAATTGGCAATCCATTGACTTTCGTGAGTCCATGAATGCACTTCTCAGCAAGAAACTGCTAGGCTACAATTCTCACTTTGAATTGCCAACCGTAATCTGGCAAGACAATAGTCAAGCACAAAGCTGGTTGTCACTAGAGACTTTCGGCAATCCAGAACACTACACTCATTTCAATCTAGGTAGTACTACTCAAGATATTCAAAATGCTTACTCTGAGACGGACTACAAGCGTTTCAGCAAGACTTATCAAACCTTCAAAAATGAACTCTTTGACGGAAAAGTCAATCAAGTGACCGTTGACTTCACTTTAGAAAAAGACCTTTTCCTTAACGGCCCCGTCAAGCTCAATCTGCGCCTTAAATCCAGCACCGATAAAGGCTTGATTTCCGCACAGCTGTTAGATTTTGGACAAGCTAAACGCCTCATCCCAATTCCTGGCGTCCTTGCACCAAAAGTCATGGACAATGGTCGCTTTTATATGCTGGATCATTTAATGGAATTGCCTTTCAAAGAGACACCGCATCGCGTTGTGACAAAAGGATTTCTCAACCTACAGAACCGCAACAATCTGCTAACCGTCGAAGAAGTCACACCAGACCAATGGTTGGAATTTTCTTTTGAATTGCAGCCAACCATTTACAAAATGAAAATAGGCGATACACTTCGCCTCGTCCTTTACACAACCGACTTTGAGCACACCGTCCGCGATAATACTGACTATCATTTGACCATTGACCTAGCAAACTCTAGCTTAGATGTGCCAGATATGGTAAAATAAGACGTTAATGTTTGAAAATTAAGGAGAACCAAAACAATGATGAATATGCAATCAATGATGAAACAAGCACAAAAATTACAAAAACAAATGGAAAAAGGGCAAGCCGAGCTTGCTGCGACAGAATTTGTTGGCAAATCTGCCCAAAGCCTCGTGGTCGCAACTCTTACAGGTGATAAAAAAGTCGTCAAAATCGACTTCCAAGAAGCCGTTGTCGACCCAGAAGACTTAGAAACTTTATCTGACATGACAACCCAAGCTATCAACGCTGCCCTCGCAGAAATTGATGCCGCAACTAAGAAAAAATTAGGTGCCTTTGCAGGCAAAATGCCGTTTTAAAACAAATCTCAAAAAACTCACCCCCTCCTAGTTCATTGCTAAGAGGGGGCTATTTTATGTAAAATTAAAGAAATCAAAGGCTTTATTGAGGAGTAAGTCTGTATATTTTGGATTGTCTTTCAGCTCTTTAATGGAACTTTGCACCAGTTGAACATCATCCGTTATGATACCGTCAACATTCAAGCGGAAAGATTTTGTAATGCTGCTTACATCGTTGACCGTCCAATCATAGAGCAATTTATCGGCTTGCCACAACTTAGAAACAAAGTTTTCATCCAGTGTGGAATATTCCATAGTATAACCGCTAGCTTTGGTTCGTGGGAAGATTGTATTATAAGGCAAGATAAAAAAGCTTTTAATGCTGGCATCGTATTTCACAACCTTTTCAATCACGCGATAGTCCAATGAATGCATTTGATGCCCGTACTTTTTAATCGTTGGACCATATTTTTTCAAAAAGCGCTCCATCATATCCGAAGAATCTTTTTTGCTGGTTTTGATTTCAATGAGCAGCCGCTGTCCCAATTCGTTGGCACGTTTGAGATACGCATCAAAACTAGAAATTTTTGTCCGATAGCCATTTTCTGAAACATCTAAATCAGTTAGTTCTGCCAAGGTCAAATCCTGTGGACTTGCATTGACACCCACCAAATTTAAAAGATTAGCATCGTGCATCATGACAAATTGACCATCTTTTGTCTCTTGCACATCCATTTCAATGTAATCCGGCTTCAGCAAAGCTGTCTTTTCCAATGACTGAATCGTATTTTGTACACCATTTTTCTGCGACACTCCTCGGTGAGAAATCGTAACAGGAACAGTTTCCAATGGAAAAATGAGATACATATAACCTTCTACTGCAAAAAATACAGAAGCAATGGAAATCACAAGCCAGCGCAAAACACGATCGAACTTCCGCCGCGGACAATCCGCCAAGCCTTGCTCAGTCAGAAAAGAAACGAATTTAATCAAGAAATAACTCAACATCAGATAGTGAGCATTTTTCAGCAACACATAATTCATCACACCAGCAATCGTTGCCACTTGATTGGAATGACCGTCTGCAACATGCTGTAAAAGAAAGAGAGGCAGAGCCATTCCAAAAAAGAAGAGAAAAGTCTTGGTCACAATCCAAAACAACTGCCAAGAATAAAAGAAAGTTCGTTTCTTAGTTTTTTCTAAGCTGAACTGCACCGCTTCTCTTACGGAAGAATTTTCAAAAAAGATTTTTGGCAAGGCAAACATCAACTTGACCGCAATCAATAACATCAGCCATACAAGCAGGGTCAGGACGACAGCACCCCCAAAATACGTCTCTTTCAAATAAGTTAAGATAAATTTGGAACTAAAATTTTGTTTAGATAGTAAATTTTGAGGATTTTTCGGAGAAAAGGAAAGAGCAGAGCGATGTAGAGCAAGACAAACAAGATTTTACTAGGACGTGCCTGCTTTAAGGTGAGCAAACTGTCTGCTATGGTTTTCTTGGTAAATTTCAAGAGTGTTCGCTTTTCTTGAGTCAATAGATTGTGCGCTCCTAAAAAAAGAAGTGTGATTTGAACATAAGCGACCAACAGATTGGCTAAAAACAAGAGGATAAAAGCCAGAGTAACTAGAGGATGACTAGATAACACTCCAACTACATTGTTATACGATAGAAATTGATAGCCCGTCTGACGAAGCAAAGTACCTGCCGCCCACGAATTAAAAGGCAACCAAGCATATTCTGTCAGCATAAAAATAATAAAAAACAAAAATAGAATTTTATCAAGATTTTGATAGAGTTTTTGAAAACCTAAACGCTGTTGTTTCATCATTCTCCTTTAACTTATTTTTCATCAACTGAAGCATAAAGAGGATTTGCTAGACGGATTAAGTCAGCATAATCTTGTTTTAATGCTTCAAAAGCTATTCTGACCTCTGCCGGAATCTCCACATGCGCAATATAGTTTTTTCCTTTTGGTCCGTACCCAGTTGCATTGTCTGTTAATCGTGGAATTTCTCCCATTAACAAACTGATGTAACGCTCCATTGCCCACATACCATGAAGTTTCTGTTTAAAAGTCAACTGTTCTTCTTTCACCGTCACTTCTGCATGATATGCAGCAAAATTGATAATTTTCTTTTCCTTAGAGAGGTACTTTCTAAGCCCTGCGTCCATTCGTTCCTGCATAGTGGCATCCTGACAAAAAATAATAGACTGATAATCAATCTTTTCGTGCTCCAACAAATCCAATAAATAAGTGATGTTGTTTCCACAATTGGTCGAGCGACACTCCAAATAATCAGCTGCTAAGTTATACTTTTCTTTCAAGTAAGCATTGAAAATTTCTGCCTCTGACAAAGTTTGTGTTTCTATTTTCGGATACTCTTTAGCGACTACTTGGCGCAAAGTATCAGTCGTATGACCCGCGCCACCAACAATCACATAAATCTTTGCGATATTCGCGAACATAGCCTGCGCTAGAATATTTCCACCCGCTAGAATACTCCCACCAAACAGCACCATGACATCAGCCTGTTTTAGGCTATATTTATCTTCTAAAGCTTTTTGTGTTAATTCTGGCAAATCGCGTTTTCCACAAAAAGAGCCAAGGATATTGATATTGTTTGCTAGTTCTTCCTTTACCATACCTTTCATTCTATAAAAAAATCTCAGTTTCTTCAACCGAGATTCTCTCTATCGTCCAAACAATCTTGCAAAGAAACCTTTCTGCTCTTGTGCTTGCACTTTTTCTTTAGCTTCGTCCAATTCTAATAGCAACGTTTCACGCTCATTCATGGCCTTAGCAGTCAATTGCTGCTGCTGGTCTAATTGCTTATCTTTTTCAGCAATTTGCACATCTTTCACGCGCAATTGCTCATCTTTTTTAGCTAATTGAGCATCTTTTGCTTTTAACTGGTCATACAAACGCACAATTTCTGCATTTTTCTCATCTACCAAAATTTCCATGAGCTCACGTTGCTTGACATCTTCGCTGACCGGTTCATCTTCAAAAATCGTCTTTTTGTAAATTTCTTCCAGCTTTATCAAACCGCTGCGCGTCACAACGGTGACCCCTTTTTCATTCTTGTCGGTATCTTCGGGCGCAAGAGTTTTGACCCGATTGTTCATCGCCTGACGGCTAATCCCTAAAATCTCGGCTAGCTCGCTGACTGTCTTTTCAATTGCCATAATTTCCTCTGAAACTTTTTCTAGATATATACCTAAATCTTATCATATCAAGGCTTAACTGTCAAATTTGCTCCGGATTTCAAGGAATTTCACCATATTTATGATACAATAAAATTTGACATATTCATTTAAAGAAAGAAGTACAATGAACCATTTTGATACAATCGTGATAGGCGGAGGACCTGCTGGTATGATGGCTGCTATTTCCAGTTCTTTTCATGGACAAAAGACTCTCCTCTTAGAAAAAAATAAACGCTTAGGTAAGAAACTTGCCGGAACAGGTGGCGGACGCTGCAATGTGACGAATAATGGCACTTTAGAAGATTTATTAGCTGGCATACCAGGCAACGGTCGCTTCCTCTACAGTGTCTTTTCCCAGTTTGACAATCATGACATTATGAATTTTTTCACTGAGAATGGCGTGAAACTTAAAGTGGAAGACCACGAGCGCGTTTTCCCAACAACAGACAAATCTTCTACAATTATTGAAGCCTTGGAACAAAAAATAAAAGAGCTGGGTGCTACAATCAAGACACAGACAGAAGTGGTTTCTGTAAAGAAAAACGCGGATTGCTTTATCATCAAGTCAAGTGAGCACATTTGGAGCAGCGACCGATTGATTGTCACCACAGGTGGTAAATCCTATCCTTCAACTGGCTCTACTGGCTTTGGCTATGAGATTGCGCGTCATTTCAACCATACGGTTACTGAGCTAGAGGCTGCTGAAAGCCCACTTTTGACTGACTTTCCACATAGGGCTTTGCAGGGGATTGCATTAGCCAATGTCACCCTCCATTATGATAAACATATCATCACTCACGACCTTCTCTTTACTCATTTTGGTTTATCTGGTCCAGCCGCATTGCGACTTTCCAGTTTCCTCAAAGGCGGTGAAACCATTTATTTAGATGTCTTACCACAGTTTTCTGCGGAAGATTTGGCAGCATTTTTAGAAAATAACCGAGAAAAATCGCTCAAAAATAGCCTCAAACAATTGCTTCCTGAACGTCTGGCAGACTTTTTCGCGCAGCCATTCCCTGAAAAAGGCAAACAATTGACTGAAAAAGAAAAAGAAGAGCTCATTCAACAGCTCAAAGCTCTACCGATTCCTATTATCGGCAAAATGTCTCTAGCCAAATCTTTTGTGACCAAAGGCGGTGTCAGTCTTAAGGAAATCAATCCCAAGACTTTAGAAAGCAAACTAGTTTCTGGGCTTTATTTTGCTGGCGAAGTGCTGGATATCAATGCTCATACCGGTGGATTTAATATTACAGTCGCTCTCTGTACTGGCTGGGTTGCTGGAAGTGTGGAATACTAAAAATAGAGCAAATGCTACCATGCAGAACACTAGTATTTGCCCTATTTTTTATTTTACTTGTGAACGTATGCTTGGATAACATCTGCTACATATTGAGCTGTTCCAACTCCAAATTGGTCAATATTTTTCTTAAATTCAGGATTTGCCACGTAGCCTTTTCCAATAAAAGCGAAAACTTCCAGAGAACAATCAAAGGCATAGGTATTCATTGCTTGAAATAACTGCTCGGCTTCTGATAAATTCTCTTGTGCTTCCACAGCTAGACCTTTTTGCATATTATTAGCTAGATTGCGAAAAACTTTGTTAAATGCTTCCGTCGTCTCAGTTTCTTTGCCAACTTGTCGTACACGAGACTCGTCCATTACTTCTTGACCGTATGTTTCAACCGCTTGATGATAATAATTTGCATGGTCTTCGTAGGTAAATCCAACAAATTTTTCTTGTGTCGTCATTTTTCTTTCTCCTTTTTGAGCTTGAATTGTCTTTTGCAAGGTGAAAATCAAGGTATCCAAATGTCCCCTTTCCTGCTGCAAAAACTGCAATTGCTTGTTCAAGTGAGGCAATAGTTCCTGCTCTTCCTGACTTAGTAGCTCTGCTATTTTCTTTAAAGAAAATCCAAGATATTTGTAAAATAAAATAACTTGCAGGCGCTCTAAATCTGCTTCACTATAAAGACGATACCCGTTTTCAGACTTTTGCGGCACAAGCAAGCCTATCTTATCATAGTGATGCAGTGTTTTGACAGAAACACCTGAAAGCTGCGCAGCTTCTTTGATTTGATACATCATTTCCTCCTTACAAATCTCATTATAAACCCTCCCCTTAGGTTGAAGTCAATACTTTTTTAAAAATATTTTACCCCCAAATAGAGTTATCACAAAGTACGCCCTTGCTTTGTACAAAAAATCACTAATGTTGCTTGCAAAGCAAATCTCAACACCATTCGCTTTTCAAATACGAAAGAGCACTTTTGACGAAAACTTTGTTTTCTTTATCCACCACCTCAATAGTCTAAGGGACTGTTGAGCACCCTTGCGGGGGTGAAACTACCAGCTCCCATTGTGCCTGGGAAACTCTAAACTGACTAAAAACAGCAAAGTTTTTCCGAACTCCCCCTGTAATGATAACTAACATAAACAGAGGCGGCAAGTTAATAGTTCTTTTGTCCCTATTGTCTCTGTTAGCTATCTCTTCTTTCACTTGTTTCAACTGCATCTCAAAACGAAAGAAAACATAGAAATAATAAGGATTTTCGCTCGTAGAATATATGAATTTTATTGTATTATTTGTGAAATTTTGGTAATATATATATAATAATACAAGAGTACTTGTATGAGGAAAGTTAGTGTCTGGCTATCCTTAAAAATAAACAAAGAATAGAAAGGATTAAAATGTCAAAAAAGAAAAAAGACACACCGTTAGTCTTTCTAGTCTTGCTGAAGTGGTTAGCTGAACTGATCTATTTTGTAGGAATTGTGTTCGTTGCCGGCACAGCTCTCCTACTCTTAACATATAATATTCTCAATATACCGCTAAACTATATCCACATTGCGGCTTTAATTGCTTCTTTCATCTACATATTGGTTGGATTTTTAGTGGCAAATAGTTCCGAAGACATCGTAATCGCTAGCAACTACTTTAAAATCCTATCGGCGCTTGGTTACTTAGCAGTCATTAGCTACTTTGACAATCAACTATTTGATTATTTAAAAAATCCAGTCGTTGATATCTGCTTAGCCATACCATTTTTGATTGCCATTATTTATAAAAAAATTTATAGAAAAATGATTTACCGTGCTGTCTTTAAAAAACATCATTCTGTCTCTTTTTACAGTGAGTATTCAAGTATTGAAGAGATAAAAGACTCGATGTTAGAAGCTGTCCGTGAAGCAGTCAAGGACGGTCACAAAGAAAATGTAGAAGTTGTCGGAAAAAATTTCCGGCAAGATGCAAAAGGAAATATCATCGGTATTTTCAAAATTTCACTAGCTCGTAAATTATTTAAAATCACTCAGCCAAAACTAATGCTGATCACCTTAAACTTTAATATCAATAATAATGAATAGGAGTCTACAATCATGTCAGAAATAGATAAACCCGTTTTAACACTAGAGCAAGATCGCTTCTTAAAAAACAAATCATTTGATACTTACAAAAAAAAAACTTGAAGTGCTATCAAGAGCTTATAGCGCTAATGCCATGAAAACGATCAATGGCTTCTCATTAGATTCAGAAGAACAATACAAAGCACTGTTTGAAGCTGTATTTTCAGGTGTTTGGGACGTTGATACCGGCATGCGTTATGTCAACGTTACAGAAATCATTGGCGTATCTAGTTTCTTGGCTGGACAAAAAGATGAAAACGGCTACTATGTCCGTAATTCTAACGGTGAGATTGTCTGGGACGTTGTAGACATTGACGAAGCTGAACTTTTCACAGACGAGCAAATCGCAACCATTGTTCCAAAAGAATATCGTGGAAAAGCATTTGTCATTCGAGAGCTAGATGCACGCAAAGAATGGGGAGAAAAGCAACCTTCAGAAGACATTTCTGAAGAGGTACAGCCCGTTGTTGAAGAGGCAGTCGTTGATGTAAAGACAGAACCAGAACCAGAACCTGAGCCCGCACCAATTGTCCAACCAGCACCTACCGCTGAAACGAAGGTTAAACAACAAAAACCTATCGTAAAACCAGACCCAGTAGTAAAGCCACGTCCCATGACAAAATCTGAAAGACAACAACAAAAAAAAGATTACACAAAAGAATCCATTAAAATTATCAATGCAACCATTGACAGCCTCGGATAGTAACAATTTTCAATAATATTAAAAAGTTTGAGACAAAAAGATTTCAATTTTTAAAAATAAAATTCTTAATTATTAAGCCCTTCAAATCTATAATTAAATGCGAAAAGCGAACAAAGCAGAATTCTGATTACCAGAAAACTAGTTTTGTTCGCTTTTTATATTTGGGGTCGGACTTTTGTCCCAGCCTCTTTTGTCCTCCTTTCAATCTGAAAAGGATTGACTTAAATTTTAAAATAGATGCAAAATGAAACATTTTTGACTTATTGATCATATATCCAAATACACAATCAACAACGACATTATTATATTATAACAAAGAGGTTGAGACTCGGTCTCAACCTCTTTTTGTCGCTATGCCTAGCAAGAGTTAGGATAATCATCGTTAGGGACTTATTCTTCCTCTTTACGTTTCTTGAAGCCAAGCATTGACAATGCTGTAGCAGCAAACGCTAATCCTACCAATGCTGCACCATCATTTGTAGCTTCACCTGTTGAAGGCAAGGTTACTTGTGGAGTTACAGGTTGTTTTGGAGTAGTTGGCACTACTGGAGTAGGTGTTGGTGTAGGAGGTGTTTGCGGTTTTTCAGGTGTCTTAGGAGTTTCTGGCGGTGTTTGTGGTTTGTCAGGAGTCTTAGGCTTGTCTGGCGTTACCACTGTTACCGTATTAGAATTTCTTTCAACACCATTGATAATTTCAGTAAAGGTATTCTTCACAGTACCATAGTCAAGTTGTTTCACTTGCATGTAACCTGTAGCTTGGAATTCACTATTATCTGAAATACTGTTCAAGAAGGCGCTAGAGAATGAGTACACAACCGTTCTTGTCTTATGATCAACAGTTTGGTTGACAAACTTCGTCAAATCTGTACCCTTGGCAATCTTTTGACCATTCTTAAGAAGAATATCTGTCTTCGCAAACCATTTGTAAACACCGTTGTATTCTACTAATGGAGAG
>NZ_KV811150.1:0-220 GCF_001813035.1 Streptococcus sp. HMSC071H03
TTTACTGGTATCCATGATACAAACCTTGTAACCAACAACATTCCGAAGATCAATCCGAAGAAAGATGTTGTAGCAACTGTTGAAGATGGTCAAAAAGACCAGAATTCATTGAGTGGTAAGACAGTTAAGGTTGGACAAGTTTACAACTTTGAATTGGAAACCTCTTACTTGCCAGCTAACCGTGGTCAAGCGATTGAAAAGATGGAAGTGAAGGACACTT
>NZ_KV811151.1:0-1413 GCF_001813035.1 Streptococcus sp. HMSC071H03
AAAAAGGTATTGACAAGAAGAGAAGGAGATGATATACTAAGATAGTTGTCGCTTGAGGGGCGACAAAGACCTTTGAAAACTGAACAAGACGAACCAATGTGCAGGCGACTGTTTAAGAAGACAGTCCGTCAAACATTAAGAAGAAACAATAAATCTGTCAGTGACAGAAATGAGTGAGAACTCAAACTTTATATGAGAGTTTGATCCTGGCTCAGGACGAACGCTGGCGGCGTGCCTAATACATGCAAGTAGGACGCACAGTTTATACCGTAGCTTGCTACACCATAGACTGTGAGTTGCGAACGGGTGAGTAACGCGTAGGTAACCTGCCTATTAGAGGGGGATAACTATTGGAAACGATAGCTAATACCGCATAACAGTATGTAACACATGTTAGATGCTTGAAAGATGCAATTGCATCGCTAGTAGATGGACCTGCGTTGTATTAGCTAGTAGGTAGGGTAAAGGCCTACCTAGGCAACGATACATAGCCGACCTGAGAG
Source organism: Streptococcus sp. HMSC071H03 (assembly GCF_001813035.1). Lineage (NCBI taxonomy): Bacteria > Bacillati > Bacillota > Bacilli > Lactobacillales > Streptococcaceae > Streptococcus > Streptococcus sp. HMSC071H03. The sequence goes on from NZ_KV811151.1 coordinate 504, forward strand.
GGTGATCGGCCACACTGGGACTGAGACACGGCCCAGACTCCTACGGGAGGCAGCAGTAGGGAATCTTCGGCAATGGGGGGAACCCTGACCGAGCAACGCCGCGTGAGTGAAGAAGGTTTTCGGATCGTAAAGCTCTGTTGTTAAGGAAGAACGAGTGTGAGAATGGAAAGTTCATACTGTGACGGTACTTAACCAGAAAGGGACGGCTAACTACGTGCCAGCAGCCGCGGTAATACGTAGGTCCCGAGCGTTGTCCGGATTTATTGGGCGTAAAGCGAGCGCAGGCGGTTAGAAAAGTCTGAAGTGAAAGGCAGTGGCTCAACCATTGTAGGCTTTGGAAACTGTTTAACTTGAGTGCAGAAGGGGAGAGTGGAATTCCATGTGTAGCGGTGAAATGCGTAGATATATGGAGGAACACCGGTGGCGAAAGCGGCTCTCTGGTCTGTAACTGACGCTGAGGCTCGAAAGCGTGGGGAGCGAACAGGATTAGATACCCTGGTAGTCCACGCCGTAAACGATGAGTGCTAGGTGTTAGGTCCTTTCCGGGACTTAGTGCCGTAGCTAACGCATTAAGCACTCCGCCTGGGGAGTACGACCGCAAGGTTGAAACTCAAAGGAATTGACGGGGGCCCGCACAAGCGGTGGAGCATGTGGTTTAATTCGAAGCAACGCGAAGAACCTTACCAGGTCTTGACATCCCGATGCTATTTCTAGAGATAGGAAGTTTCTTCGGAACATCGGTGACAGGTGGTGCATGGTTGTCGTCAGCTCGTGTCGTGAGATGTTGGGTTAAGTCCCGCAACGAGCGCAACCCTTATTGTTAGTTGCCATCATTGAGTTGGGCACTCTAGCGAGACTGCCGGTAATAAACCGGAGGAAGGTGGGGATGACGTCAAATCATCATGCCCCT
>NZ_KV811152.1:0-477 GCF_001813035.1 Streptococcus sp. HMSC071H03
CCCTTATGACCTGGGCTACACACGTGCTACAATGGCTGGTACAACGAGTCGCAAGCCGGTGACGGCAAGCTAATCTCTGAAAGCCAGTCTCAGTTCGGATTGTAGGCTGCAACTCGCCTACATGAAGTCGGAATCGCTAGTAATCGCGGATCAGCACGCCGCGGTGAATACGTTCCCGGGCCTTGTACACACCGCCCGTCACACCACGAGAGTTTGTAACACCCGAAGTCGGTGAGGTAACCGTAAGGAGCCAGCCGCCTAAGGTGGGATAGATGATTGGGGTGAAGTCGTAACAAGGTAGCCGTATCGGAAGGTGCGGCTGGATCACCTCCTTTCTAAGGAAAACGGAAGCCATTGGTCGTCATGTTTAGTTTTGAGAGGTCTTGTGGGGCCTTAGCTCAGCTGGGAGAGCGCCTGCTTTGCACGCAGGAGGTCAGCGGTTCGATCCCGCTAGGCTCCATTAGGATAGAATCCTAC
>NZ_KV811153.1:0-444 GCF_001813035.1 Streptococcus sp. HMSC071H03
TTGCAACATAGTCAAGTAAATGGACACACTTTTTAAATATATTTTTATGAAAAGACAGAATTACTCCTGCCTTTCCATGTAAAACTGTTCTATTTCATCCGGAGTATAATCTCCAAGTGAAGAGTGAGGACGTTTAGAGTTGTATCGATTTATGTATTCAAAGCAGCATAGGCGTAGTTCATCCTGATTGCGGAAAGATTTACGATTAATGCATTCCCGCTTCATATGGCGGAAAAAGCTTTCCATGCATGCATTGTCATATGGATAGCCTTTCTGAGAAAAGGACTGAACAACATTACATCTTTCTAACATTTGTCTAAATGTAAAGGCAGTGTATTCAGAACCACGATCTGAATGAAAGAGTACATATTCAGGTTCACCTCTATCGAAATAAGCATTTTCAAAAGCTTTCCTAGTCAAGTCTACATCATGACGATTAGAAAT
>NZ_KV811154.1:0-239 GCF_001813035.1 Streptococcus sp. HMSC071H03
GCGTTTTCGGTTTATTTTCTTGTTACTATTTGATATCGTTATTCAATTTTCAATGTGCTAATTTTAGGATAGTAAGAGACGGTTCGCTTGCGAAAACTTCTGTAGAAAATAGAAAACTGACGTTGTGTTCCATGAACACAAGGAAGTTTATCTTTTTTCCTAAGAAGTTAGTCTCGTATTCAACTTCACTTCTTTATTAAGTTCAGTAGGATTCTATCCTAATGGAGCCTAGCGGGATC
>NZ_KV811155.1:0-16572 GCF_001813035.1 Streptococcus sp. HMSC071H03
CGAGAATTAAGAGCCTACTTAAAAGACTATAGTGATTAAACTAAGTCAGAACTTTTCCCTTTTTAAAGGTCATTTTCATTTTGCTACCTCTAAAAAATTTAATTCACTTTTTTTCATTTTCCTCTTGACATGGAACGCGTTCCAGATTGTACAATGAAGTCAAGCTAGCGAAGAAATAAGATTTGAACTCGGAGTGGAGCGCAAATCCATAAAGAAAAGGAGAGAAAAATCATGCAAACAAGAACGATTAAACGTATTTTTACTGATATGGATGGGGCGCTTTTAAATTCAAAGGGGCAAGTTTCCGAAAGGAATGCCAGACGCATTCGCAGAGCAGCTATTCCGATTACGCTGGTCTCTGCGCGTGCGCCAATGGAGATGCGTGAGGCTATTGAATTGTTGGGTTTGCAAGGTCCGCAAGTGGGCTTTAATGGTGGTTTGATTTATGAGGTTGTCAATCATCAAATTAGTCCTCTGCACATCAAGATTATTTTCAAGCAGACCGCGGCAACGATTTTACAGGCTGTGCGGCAGCATTTTCCACAGGTCAGTCTCAGTTATTATGACTTGAATCATTGGTATTGTGATACAGTAGATGAAGGGATTCGTTACGAATACGACTTGACTCATCAGGCACCGACTCAGGTTCATGATGAAGATTGTTTTCTTTCAGCTTGTGATAATCTGTTTAAAATCATGATGATTAGCTTTGAAGAGGAAGAAATGCAAGATTTGCAGACTTATCTGAATAGTCTAGGACTAACTAGTGTTACAATTCTGCGTTCTGGTCGGTTTTATTTAGAAATCACTAGCAAAGAAGCTCGAAAATCATCAGGGATTGATTACATTAGTTGGAAAGAAAATCTAAAAAAAGAAGAAACGGCTGCCTTTGGTGACGGTCACAATGACATTCCGATGCTAGAAATGGTTGGTTTTCCGATTGTCATGGCCAATGCCTTTAAGGATGTGAAGGCACATGCTTTTAAAATTACCAAGAGTAACGATGAGGACGAAGTTGGTTACGGAATTCACAGGTATCTCATCAGTTAAGTGTTGAAAATCAGAAAGGAACTCAATGACCAATATTCGAGAAATAGCAGAGTTGAGTGGCTATTCGGTGTCTAGTGTATCGCGCGTGCTCAACAATCCCCCATATGTGTCAGACGAGGCACGGGAGAAAATCCTGCAAATTGTCAGAGAACTGGACTATACTCCAAATCTAGTCGCAAAAGAACTGAGTTTGGGCAACACTTATAAAGTGGGTGTAGTCATTCCTCATGTGCGTCACACTTATTTTACCAAGCTCATCAACAGTATGTTGGATCAAGCGCAGAGAAGTGCCTATAATTTGCTGCTTTTGCCGTCTCAGTATGACAAAGAACTAGAGCTTCAGTACCTGGAACAATTGCGAGGTCAGGCTTTTGATCATTTGATTTTCACCCCACGAAGTATAGATTTGGAAACCATTGCTTCCTATGCTAAGTACGGAAATATTGTCTGCTTAGAAACGGTAAACCAGTAGTGTCTATATGGATCGCAAACCAGCTTGCAGAGAAGCTTTTCGCTGGTTGAAAGAACTGGGTTATCAGCATTTAGCCCTTGTTTTCACTCGTAAAGACAAACGCAGTTCCACCTATCGTATGGTCAGAGAGGCTTATGATGAAGTCTACGGATCGGAACATGAACCGGTGATTATCGAAGGAGTTGCGATAGAAGAGGATGCTTATCAGAAAGCCCAGGAACTATGGAACCACCCGGAGATTGACTGTATTTTTCAAATGGGGATGACATGGCCGCAGGCTTTATGCAGGCTTATGAAGAAGCTGGAAAACAGCTCCCCTTCATCATGGGGCAAGAAAACATGCTGGCTGGACGGCTCTTGGGTCTCTCTACCATAGATAACAAATCCTATCAGCTGGGTCAGGAAAGTTTCAAGCAGATTTTATCTGAAGAGAAAAAAACCATTGTGCTCAAATCAGAGTTTATCCAGCGATAAGAGACTTGTTGTTTTTCAAATTAGCTTACTTATTTAATAAAGAAGAATCACCTTTCAAATCAAGGTGATTTTTTACTGAAATTTTTCTAAACAGAAAATATTGACAAGAAAAAGTAGACAGTGTATACTAAAAAAGAAGAGGATGTTGTATACTTGCTGGAGGATGAAAATGAAACGCAATACGGCAGAGTTAAAAGAAAGACTGATCCAGACGGGGATTAAAGAGATTGAAGACCATGGTATCGACCAGCTATCACTGAGGACTGTCGCTAAATCCTGCGGTGTTACTCACGGCACTCCTTACCGGCATTTTGAAAGTAAAGAAAACTATTTAAAAGTCGTTTTAAAACGCCTTTCTGCTTTTCTCAACCAAGAGATCCAAAAAAAGATCGATTGGAAGGCTTATGCACGAAATCAACTGGCCCAAATGGGATTTAACTTCATCATCTTTGCGAAGGATTACCCCTATTTCTTTGAAGCCCTCTTTATTAAATTTCCTTTTAAGTATATGAAAGTCACTCAGGATACTATTTCGCTGGATTCTGATTTGCCAGGATTCGCTGCATTTAAACGGATTGTTTTAGAGCTTCGTAAGGAGGAAGGCTTTACCAACAGCGAAGCTGAAACACTGTTTCACTTTTGGAGTTTTATTTCAGGTCTTGCTGTTTTGGCGAACAGTCCCATTGGACGTGACCTTGACAACAAAGCCATCCAGACTAACATTGAGCATATGCTTGATGTCTATATAAAAGGAGAACGGTCATGAAAATCTTAATTGTTTTTACTCATCCAAACCCTCAAGGTTTTAACGGTGCTATTCTCAAGCAAGTCCAAACCAATCTTTCTGAAGCGCATTCTGTCAAAACCTTAGATTTATATGCTGAACAGTTTGATCCAATCTTACGATTTGATGAAAATCAAAAACGCCGCGATTTGGCTAAGGTTCCTGAAATGGAGAAATACCGTGATCTTGTCACTTGGGCAGATCACCTAATCTTTATTTTCCCGATTTGGTGGAGCGGTATGCCGGCTATTCTCAAAGGATTTATTGACCGAGTATTTGTAGCTGGTTTCGCTTATTCTTATAAAAAAGTCGGTCTTGAAGGGCACTTACAAGGAAAATCTGCTTGGATTATCACCACCCATAATACGCCGTCCTTTGTGCTGCCTTTTATTCAGGATTACGGCAAAGTTCTGAAAAATCAAATTTTAAAAATCTGTGCTGTCGCACCGGTTAAGCTAACACAATTAACAAACGTTGAAAAAATCTCTGATGAGCAGCGTCAGCAATTCTTAGAAAGCATTGCTCAAGTGGCCCGTCATATTTAAAATAACAATGTTTGCAAAGCAGAAATAGTATGATACAGCTGAAAACTAACTCAACAGTCCATTTCTTATGAAACATTTCTTGAAAACCTGCGTAAAACTGCTATAATGGAAGTGGAAAAATTAAGGAGGTGTCACGATGGAATATAAGGAAGTGGAATGCAGGCTAGTGGATCATGGAATCAGAGAGTATAAAAAATTTAAAGGAATCAAGATTTATAGTAACAGCCGTTTTTCTGAAGATAGGAAAAAAATAATCTATAAAACGATTTATCTGACACCCAAGAAGAACCTTGTCTACTATCAAAGAGAAGATCTCAACTATGATTCAGAGTGGTGGCTCAGAAAGCATAAGGATCTACCATTCTACCATCAGCAAGAGGCAGATACGGTTTTCAAAATTTGCCAAGCTTTTGCTGAGTTAAGCTCTTACCTAGACAAATCTACTATCAACAAGTTGGAGCAAAAGTTAGCGGCAGGTGCTTTTATTGAAACCTTGAATATTTAACTTTACAGACAGCCAGTCTTTACGGACTGGTTTTTTTGTATGAAGTCAGTTGCATTGTTTCATAGGACATTTGTCTATTTTTGTTATTGATAAATTGTAAAATATAGTGCAACAAAAAAACTCATAGCCTTCCATTGGTGTAAACTGTAAGTAACCACACAAACAGAACCCGAGGAAAAACTATGAGCTACTCCCATCTTACCATAACCGACCGAATAAAGATAGAAACCTACTTGGAATTAGGTTTGAAACCTTGCCAAATTGCAAATAAACTTGGCGTCCATAAGTCTACTATTTCAAGAGACTTAAGACGATACCAAAATGGTTATTCCGCAGCCTTAGCACAGGAACAGTACGACCACAGAGCTAAGCAAAAAGGTCGGAAGTCTTGTTTAACATCAAAGTTGAAAAAGGAAATGGAGGACGGTTTAAAATCCTCCTGGTCGCCTGAACAGATTTGTGGCCGCTATCAGCTTGAACAAAAGCCAATGATATCTTTTAAAACTATCTATAACTGGCTCTATGCTGGTTTGATTGATCTGGATTTAAGTGTCCTTCATCGTAAAGGAAAAACTCGACAACCCAAAGAAACACGTGGAATATTTAGGATTGGTACGTCGATTGCCAAACGTCCTAAAGAGGTCCGGAATCGTGAAACTTTTGGCCACTGGGAACTTGATACTGTAGTGTCTTCCAGAGGCAAAAGCAAGGGCTGTTTAGCGACCTTTCTGGAGCGAAAAACGCGCTTTTACTTAGCTTTCAAGATACCATACAGAACAGTCAAATCCCTATTTTCAGCCATCGAACAACTTTGTAAGCTATTTCCAAAAGAGGCTCTTAAAACCTTCATTTCAGACAGGGGAAAAGAGTTTGCCTGCTATCCTCTGGTAGAGAATTTAGGAATTTCCTTTTTCTTTGCGGACGCCTATTCATCCTGGCAGAGAGGAAGCAAAGAAAACGCCAATGGCTTACTAAGAGAATATTTTCCAAAGAAAACAGATTTAGCCGCTATCTCTGATGAGACTTTGAACAAGGCCTTATATGATATCAATCACCGACCACGAAAATGTTTAGCTTACAGAACTGCTTGTGAAGCTCTAGTGGATGAGTACGAGTAAACGTTGCACTTTTTATTGCAATTTATCTAATAATATAGAAAACACATTTAATCTCTGTCAAAAAAACAGAGATTTTTTGTTTGAAAACCTTTACATTTTGTTGATAAATGTATATAATATCTACAGAAAACGTTTGCACTAACCTAAAAATGTTTGTGCAGCTAAAAAATAAAGGAGTTTTCTTTTTATGAAGAAAGTTTATCGTTTACAATCTCGAATAGCTGAGAAGCGTCAGCATTTTGGAATCCGCAGATTAAAAGTAGGGGTAGCGTCTATTGCTATTTCTGCTAGTGTCTTTTTGGCGGGGAATGTCTTAGCGCAAGCAGAGGAAGCAAATAGTGTCGAAAACACATCTATTGAAACGGTGCAACCAACATCACCAACAAGTGAGCGGTCTGATAAAGTAGAAGTGACGAATCATCAAGCAGTCGTTTCGGAAAAGTCGGAAAATCAAGGGCAAGCAACCAACTCGCTTTCGGCAACACCTAGTATTGCCAATTCTTCGCGTACAGCTTCAACTGAGGGAAGCTCATCAGAAAAACTTGACTTGACTCAAGCTCGCTCCGTAAGAGAAAATACCCCAGCTTCAACGACGGATTCAAGTACGGAAGTTCAATCTACGGAGAAGGAAACTGCACAAGCAGCAGAAGAAAAAACGGCAACGAAGCCTGTTGAGAAGGTTGCATCAGATGCGACAGCAGCTAAAGAAGACAAAATTGAAGAGGGCAGCATTCGTCTGCATTTTAAGACACTTCCGTCGGAGAATTTAGCTAGTCTTGGCTTGTGGACCTGGGATGATGTGGAGACACCTTCCAGCCAAAAAGGCAGCTGGCCGACAGGAGCAACTAGCTTTTCAATGGCTAAAAAGGATGATTATGGCTATTATCTTGATGTCAAAATGGCACAAAAACGGAGTAAAATTAGTCTCTTAATCAATAATACAGCAGGTACAAATCTAACAGGTGATAAGACGATTGAATTGCTCAGTCCGAATATGAACGAGGTCTGGTTTGACAAGGATTACAATCCTCATACCTATGAGCCTCTAAAAGAGGGCATGGTGCGAATCAATTATTATCGGACAGACGGGAATTATGACAAGAAGTCTCTTTGGCTTTGGGGAGATGTGGAAAATCCTAGCAAAAATTGGCCTGACGGAGTGGATTTCGAAAAAACAGGCAAGTATGGTCGCTATGTAGATGTTCCTTTAAAAGATGCTGCAAAAGCAATTGGTTTTCTGCTTTTAGATGAAAGCAAATCAGGTGACGATGTAAAGATTCAACCGCAGGATTATAATCTGACAAATTTGAAGAAAAACAGTCAAATTTTCCTCCGAGATGCAGATCCGAATATTTATACCAATCCGTATTTTGTCAATGATATCCGCATGACAGGTGCTCAGCATGTCAGCCTGACGGAGATTGAAGCAACTTTCTCAACCCTTGAAAATGCCAAAAAGGAAGATATTCTTAAGAATCTAAAAATTACAGACAAGGACAGTAAAGAAGTGGTTGTGAAAGACATTGTGCTTGATCCCAAAACAAAGAAAGCAAAAATCATAGGAGACTTTGGACAAGCGCAAGCTCCTTATAAGGTAAAGTATGGCAACGACCAATTTAAAACCAGTATGAATTGGCAGTTGAAGGACATTCTCTACAAATATGATGGTGAATTGGGTGCGCGTGTTAGCCAAAAAGGCACGAAAGTGGATGTTACCTTTTGGTCACCAAGTGCGGATCAGGTAGATTTGGTTGTTTATGATAAAAATGATCAGAACAAAGTAGTTGGTAAGGTAGCGATGACAAAAGGAGAAGCTGGTACTTGGAAGACAACATTGACATCGCAAACAAATCTAGAAATTAAGGATTATCGCGGTTATTTCTATCATTATGAAATTACGCGCGGTGATAAAAAAGTACTAGCTTTGGATCCATATGCCAAATCTTTGGCAGCTTGGAACAGCGAAGATGCCGAAAAAGGTGAGTCTTACAAGATTGCAAAGGCAGCTTTTGTTGACCCAAGTGAGCTTGGTCCGAAAAATCTGACCTATGCGAACATTCCAGGCTTCAAGAGTAGGGAGGATGCAGTTATCTACGAAGCGCATGTCCGTGATTTTACTTCTGACGCAGCCATTTCTAAGGATTTGAAATCTCAATTTGGAACATTCTCAGCTTTCGTTGAAAAATTGGACTATTTAAAAGAACTTGGGGTTACTCATATTCAGTTGCTGCCGGTTTTAAGTTATTATTTTGTCAATGAATTGAAAAATGCCGAAAGATTGGACAAGTATGCTTCTAGCAATAGTAACTACAACTGGGGTTATGATCCACAAAACTACTTCTCCTTGACAGGAATGTATTCAACCAATCCGACAAATCCAGCTAAGCGCATTGAAGAATTTAAAAATCTTGTTCATGAAATTCACAAGCGCGGAATGGGTGTGATTATGGATGTGGTTTATAATCACACGGCAAAGACCTCTATTTTTGAAGATTTAGAGCCGAATTACTATCACTTTATGGATGCAGACGGCACTCCTAGAACTAGTTTTGGTGGCGGACGTTTGGGAACGACGCACTACATGAGTCGTCGTGTTTTGGTGGATTCTATCAAATATTTGACGAGCGAATACAAAGTGGATGGCTTCCGTTTTGATATGATGGGAGATCACGATGCAGAATCCATTCAAAAAGCGTATGAGGAGGCTAAAAAGCTCAATCCAAATCTGGTGATGCTAGGTGAGGGGTGGAAGACTTACGCTGGAGATGAAAATAAACCAGTCCAACCAGCGGATCAATCTTGGATGAAATCTACCGATACAGTCGGTGTATTCTCAGATGATATTCGAAATACCTTGAAATCTGGTTATCCGAACGAAGGATCGCCTGCCTTTATCACAGGTGGAAAACGCAATGTCGAAGATGTTTTCAAAAACATCAAAGCACAACCAACGAATTTTGAAGCAGATGATCCGGGAGATGTGATTCAGTACATTGCTGCGCATGATAATTTGACCCTCTTTGATGTGATTGCTCAATCCATTAAAAAAGATCCAGCTATCGCAGCGAACAATCAAGAAATTCACCGTCGCCTGCGTTTGGGCAATCTAATGGTCCTTACTTCTCAAGGTACGCCATTCCTTCACTCTGGGCAAGAATACGGACGAACCAAGCAATTCCGTGACCCAGCTTATAAATATACGGTTTCAGAAGACAAAGTACCAAATAAATCACACCTGCTGACCAATGCGGACGGAACACCATTTGAATATCCTTACTTTATCCACGACTCTTATGATTCGAGCGATGCGGTCAATCATTTTGACTGGACAAAGGCAACAAACGGTGACAAATTCCCTGAAAATACGAAGAGCCGCGACTATGTGAAAGGGCTGATTGCTTTGCGGAAGTCAACAGATGCCTTTACACGCAAGACCAAAGCCGAAGTCGATCAAAATGTTACTTTAATCACTCAGCCGGGTAAAGACGGGGTTGAAAAAGAGGATACAGTTCTTGGCTACCAAGTTGTGGCTTCAAATGGAGACATTTACGCTGTCTTTGTTAATGCGGATAATAAGGAGCGGAAGTTTAACTTTGGCGAAGCCTACAAGCATTTGGCAAATGCTCAAGTCGTGGCAGACGGTAATACCGCAGGGGTAACGGCTATTTCAAATCCAGCTGGTGTGACCTTAGGAGCAGATGGGGTTACCTTAGCACCATTGACAGCGACGATTTTACGCATTCAAAAAAATAGCAAACCAAATCAAGAAAAACCAAAAGAAGAACAAAATCAAACCAAGCCTTCTACGCCGAAAGGAGAGTCTGGTCAAACAACGACTTCGTCAACACAGTCAAATACTTCAGCTAGTCAGACGCAGCAACAGCAAGCAGGAGCTGGAAAAGCAGATAAGACTTTACCGTCCACAGGGACGACAATTTCCATTGCTGGCGTGCTAGCAGGAATTGGCTTGTTGTTATCAAGTGTAGTTGTCCTTAAGAAAAAGAAATAAAGATTGAAGGTTTGTGAGCTGTAGGGATTCTAAGCTCCTTACAGCTCATTATTTTAGATGAACTTGTTAACTGTCTTTTGCAAATCTATTTTTCTCCTACATTTAGACAGATATCTTGAAATGTCTTTATGAAAACGCTATAATTTTGATAGATTAATATTAGGAGGATTGGTTTTATGAAATCATCTAAAGCCACAATCACAATTTTCTCTGCTCTTGCTTCGGTTATTTTATTGACCAGCTGTGGAACGAAGACGACAGACAATAAGGCTGCGCAAAGTAACACATCTGACAGTAAAGTCACCATGACTTATGACCAATTGCGGTCAAGGGAAAATACCATGTCCACTCTTTGGTATCAAAAGTCAGATGAAGCTAAAGCGCTGTACCTGCAAGGTTATAATGTTGCAACGAATCGTTTGAAAGAATTGTTGCAAAAACCGACAGATAAGCCTTACTCAATCGTTCTTGACTTAGATGAAACAGTATTAGACAATAGTCCTTATCAAGTTCAAAATGTCAAAGACGGTACGGCCTTTAATCCTAAAAATTGGGATGCATGGGTGAAAAAGGCTTCAGCTAAGGCGGTTCCTGGTGCCAAAGAATTTCTCCAGTATGCACATCAAAACGGTGTTCAAATCTACTATGTTTCTGACCGTGATGCGAGTCAGGTAGATGCGACAATTAAGAATTTGGAAAAAGAAGGCATTCCAGTACAAGGGAAAGACCATTTGATGTTCTTAGAAAAAGGTGTGAAATCAAAAGAAGGTCGCCGTCAGAAAGTACAAGAAACGACGAATTTGGCCATGCTTTTAGGTGATAACCTCGTTGACTTTGCGGATTTCTCAAAAACATCAGCAGAAGAACGTAGTAAGAAATTAGAAGAATTAAAGAACGAATTCGGTGGAAAGTTCATCATCTTCCCAAATCCAATGTACGGTTCATGGGAAAGCACTGTTTATAACGGTAAAAAATTAGATGCGAAAGGCCAAACTGAAGAACGTCAAAAAGCATTAGAAGGATATAAAAAATAAAAAGGAAAACAGACTCAATGTCAACTGTAGTGGGTAACCTATTGCTAAGTGCGAGAGAGAATCAGATTGGTTCTCTCTTTTTTGATGTTCAAAGCGATGAGAATTTTCGTTTTAAAATTGTCAAAGTTCCAGAAACCAAAAGCTTAGCATTTGACGTCCTTGATGAGATGATTGTTTTATATTAAAAACAATGAGGGATATTCCTTATTTATTTTTTAATCGAAAATTCATTTGTTTTGTGGTAAAATAGTTTCATTACAATACGAGGAAAAAAGATGTCATCTACGTTTGAAATTTTAATGAATCAAATTGATATGCCACTTGATATGAGACAATCAAGTGCCTTTTTACATGCAGAAATTGAGCAAGTTTTAGTGCATACCGTCAGTCATGTTTGGGAATTTCAGTTTGCTTTTGGAGAAATTTTACCCATTGAGTTGTTTCAAGAATTAAAAAAACGTTTAAATGAAGAATTTTCTAAGACGGGCAACCAAGCTATTTTTGAAATTAAGGCTGCCAATCAAAATTTTACAGAGGAGCTGTTGCAGGCTTATTACAAAGAGGCTTTTACAGAAGGACCTTGTGCCAGTCAAGGCTTTCGTAGTATGTACCAAAAGCTACAGGTGCATGCTGAGGGCGATCAGCTCTGGATTGAGGGGCCATCCAGTATTGATACGGAGCATTTTCGGAAAACCCATTTGCCAAATTTAGCCAAGCAATTGGTGAAGTTTGGCTTTCCGCATTTTCACTGTCAGGTCAAAGCAAGTGACGCCTTAACTCAGCAACAAGTTGAGACTTTCCAAGCTGAAAAAGAAAAGATTGTGCAAGCGGCTAATGACGAGGCGCTAAAAGCTATCGAAGCACTGCAGCAAATGGCACCACCACCAGCTGAGGAAAAACCAAACTATTCTGATTTTCAAGCACGAAAAGCGGCTGCTCGACCAAAGCTGGACAAGGCAGAGATTACGCAGATGATTGACATCCAGACCGAGGAAAATCGCATTGTCTTTGAAGGTATGGTCTTTGATCTTGAGCAAAAAGTTACCCGCACAGGGCGTGTGCTGATTAACTTTAAGATGACTGATTATACTTCTAGTTTTGCCCTTCAGAAGTGGTTTAAAAACGAAGAAGAAGCCAAAAAATTTGACATCATTAGGAAAAATTCTTGGTTGCGTGTGCGTGGGAATATTGAAATGAATAACTTCACGCATGACTTGACCATGAATGTCCAAGATGTGCAAGAAGTGACACATTATGAGCGGAAAGACTTGATGCCAGAAGGTGAGAAGCGGATTGAATTTCACGCGCACACCAATATGTCAACCATGGATGCTCTTCCAGAAGTGGAGGAATTGATTGCGACAGCTGCTAAATGGGGGCATAAGGCAGTTGCGATTACTGACCACGGCAATGTGCAGAGTTTTCCGCATGGCTATAAAGCTGCTAAAAAAGCTGGTATTCAGCTGATTTATGGCATGGAAGCTAATATCGTGGAAGACCGAGTTCCTATTACCTATAACGAAGTGGATATGGAACTCAAGGAAGCCACTTATGTTGTCTTTGACGTGGAAACTACCGGTTTGTCTGCTATTTACAATGACTTGATCCAAGTAGCGGCAAGTAAGATGTACAAGGGGAATGTCATTGCTGAGTTTGACGAGTTTATCAATCCAGGTCATCCTTTGAGTGCTTTTACGACAGATTTGACGGGGATTACAGACGAGCATGTCAAAAATGCGAAGCCACTCGAGCAGGTCTTGCAAGAATTTCAAGACTTCTGTCAAGATACGGTACTTGTTGCCCATAATGCTACCTTTGACGTGGGATTTATGAATGTCAATTATGAACGGCATGGACTGCCACGAATCACGCAGCCAGTCATTGATACCTTGGAGTTTGCCCGTAATCTCTACCCAGAATACAAGCGCCACGGTTTGGGACCATTGACTAAGCGTTTTCAAGTATCGCTTGATCATCATCACATGGCTAATTATGACGCGGAAGCGACAGGACGCCTGCTCTTTATTTTCATTAACGATGCGGCAGAAAAACGAGGTGTCACCAATCTTCAAAAGCTAAACACAGATTTGGTGGATGAAAACTCCTATAAAAAAGCGCGGGTCAAACACGCTACGATTTATGTAAAAAATCAAACGGGTTTGAAGAACATTTTTAAATTAGTCAGTTTGTCTAATACAAAGTATTTTGAGGGCGTACCGCGGATTCCACGAACAGTTTTGGATGCGCACCGAGAAGGCTTGATTTTAGGAACAGCCTGCTCGGAAGGAGAAGTGTTTGACGCGGTTGTTTCGCAAGGCGTTGATGCTGCAGTGGAAGTCGCAAAATACTACGATTTTATTGAAATCATGCCGCCAGCAATTTATGCACCGTTGATTGCTAAAGAGCAGGTCAAGGATGTCGAAGAGCTTCACACCATTATCAAAAATTTGATTGAAGTGGGAAATCGATTAGACAAGCCTGTTCTTGCTACAGGTGATGTGCATTATATCGAGCCTGAAGAAGAAATTTATCGAGAAATTATCGTCCGCAGTCTAGGGCAAGGAGCGATGATTAACCGTACCATTGGACATGGCGAAAATGCTCAACCAGCTCCACTTCCAAAAGCGCATTTCCGCACAACCAATGAAATGCTGGATGAATTTGCCTTCTTAGGTGAAGAATTAGCTAGACAGGTGGTTATTGACAATCCAAATCAATTGGCAGCAACCTTTGAATCAATTGAGGTGGTGAAAGGTGACCTCTATACGCCATTTATTGACAAATCAGAGGAAAAAGTCGCTGAAATGACTTATGCTAAGGCCTTTGAAATTTATGGAAATCCGCTACCGGATATTGTAGACCGACGAATTGAGCGGGAATTAACCTCCATTTTGGGGAATGGATTTGCCGTGATTTATTTGGCTTCGCAAATGCTGGTACAGCGCTCAAATGAACGCGGCTATTTGGTGGGTTCACGTGGTTCGGTCGGCTCTAGCTTTGTGGCGACTATGATTGGAATTACAGAGGTAAACCCTTTATCTCCTCACTATGTTTGTGGCAAATGCCAGTATTCAGAATTTATTACGGACGGTTCTTACGGTTCAGGCTTTGATATGCCAGATAAAGATTGCCCACATTGTGGACATAAATTGAGTAAAAATGGACAAGATATTCCCTTTGAAACCTTCCTTGGTTTTGATGGTGACAAGGTACCCGATATTGATTTGAACTTTTCTGGTGAAGATCAACCCAGTGCCCACTTGGATGTCCGAGACATTTTTGGTGAAGAATACGCCTTTCGTGCTGGGACTGTTGGTACAGTCGCTGCTAAAACAGCTTATGGCTTCGTGAAAGGGTATGAGCGGGATTATAATAAATTTTATCGTGATGCAGAAGTAGAACGATTAGCGCAAGGTGCAGCAGGTGTCAAACGAACGACTGGACAGCACCCAGGAGGAATCGTCGTTATTCCAAATTACATGGATGTTTATGATTTTACGCCGGTTCAATACCCAGCAGATGACTTGACTGCTGAATGGCAAACAACTCACTTTAACTTCCATGATATTGATGAAAATGTCTTAAAACTAGATGTACTCGGTCATGATGACCCGACCATGATTCGGAAGTTGCAGGATTTGTCAGGCATTGACCCCAATGAAATTCCAATGGACGATCAAGAAGTGATGGCTCTCTTTTCTGGAACAGATGTTCTCGGAGTGACACAAGAGCAAATAGGTACGCCGACCGGTATGCTGGGGATTCCTGAGTTTGGAACCAACTTCGTGCGGGGCATGGTGGATGAAACTCATCCAACGACCTTCGCGGAATTGCTCCAATTGTCAGGTTTGTCTCACGGTACCGATGTATGGCTAGGCAATGCGCAAGATTTGATTAAGCAGGGAATTGCCGACCTGTCTACTGTTATCGGTTGTCGGGATGACATCATGGTCTATCTGATGCACAAGGGGCTGGAGCCCAAGATGTCCTTTACCATTATGGAACGGGTGCGGAAAGGCATGTGGCTCAAAATTTCTGATGAGGAAAGAAATGGCTACATCGCTGCTATGAAGGAAAATAATGTGCCTGAGTGGTACATCGAATCTTGTGGAAAGATTAAGTACATGTTTCCCAAAGCTCACGCGGCTGCCTACGTAATGATGGCCTTGCGGGTGGCCTACTTTAAGGTACATCATCCGATTTATTACTATTGTGCCTACTTCTCTATCCGTGCCAAAGCCTTTGACATCAAAGTCATGAGTAGTGGACTGGATGCAGTGAAGCGCAAGATGAACGAAATCTCTGAAAAACGCAAAAATAATGAAGCTTCCAACGTTGAAATTGACCTTTATACAACTCTAGAAATCGTCAATGAAATGCTGGAAAGAGGTTTCAAATTTGGCAAACTCAATCTGTATAAGAGTGATGCGACAGAATTTCTTATTGACGGAGATAGCTTAATTCCTCCATTTTCTGCTATGGATGGTTTGGGAGACAACGTTGCAAAACAATTGGTTAAAGCGCGTGCAGAAGGAGAATTTCTTTCAAAAACCGAATTGCGCAAGCGTGGCGGCTTGTCCACTACTCTAGTCGATAAAATGGATGAAATGGGGATTCTAGGCAATATGCCAGAAGACAATCAGCTCAGCCTCTTTGATGATTTATTCTAAAACTTCTTCTTTTGATGAAAGACAGGAATTTCATCAACGGCAGCTGCCACTAAACTAGAATTTTTGCTTATTCATTTGCGAAATATGATTGATTTTGCAGCTCTTTCATGATAAGGACTTCCTGCGAGCAGCTAGCTGTTTTTTGAAAGGTTCTACTAAAATATTCAAAGTAGAGTGGAAATTTTACTACTTGTAAAATTTTTTACAAAATTTATAGATTCTTGTTGTTCTTTGTAAGCTATTTACAAATAGAAAGGATACGTTATGAAGTTAATGATTTCAGCTGAAGATAAAAAAGCCCTAAGAGATTTTCATTATACGCTTGAATTTTCTGGAAAGACTGTTCTTGCTTCGGTAGTATTGGTCAGTTTGGCTGTATTAGCCAGTCGTGCCTATTCTTCCAAAAACAAGAAAGGCTGCTGTTTGCATAAAATAGTGCAAAAGTGAGAATAATGAAATAATCAGGAAGGATAACTAAATGATTGGAAGTATGTTTGTCGGCTTCATTATTGGTCTAATTGCAGCAGCAATCACCAATCGTGGAGAACGAATGGGCTGTATCGGTAAAATCTTACTAGGTTGGTTTGGAGCCTGGCTTGGGCAAATGCTCTTTGGTAGCTGGGGACCTCATCTGTCAGATACAGCAATCATTCCTTCAGTGTTGGGAGCGATTATTCTTTTAGCTATTTTCTGGGAAAGAGGAAGCTGACTTCTAAAAATAGGAGTGAGACCGATACCTACGATTGCTAGTGCAGTCGCCCACAAAGGAATTAACATTTGAAAATGTTAATCTCAGCTTTCTTATTTCAAGGCTTCGGTACAAAATGTTCTGTATAGTCTCGCCCCACAAGGCGACTTAACTGTTTTCCTTACTGTTGAGGTAGTGAATGTAGAAAACGAAGGTTTCATCAAAATTGCTCTTTGGAGTTTCAAAGGCGAATGAAGATGAGACTTGCTTCACAGGTTCTATTTATCACCTCAAAACGGTGCTTTATTTCGTGCGATAGCAGTTGCGTTAAAATTGCTTGTCATCATAAAGGAGTGCGTCTGAGACAGATTCACACGATAACTACAAAAAAGAACAACCTTGATTTTCTGTTTATCAGAAGCCAAAGTTGTTCTTTTTATTTGTATTCTTGAGTTATAGTGCTTTTATAAAGAAATTTTAATTGGGAATGCTGTTATATCAGAGATTCCCTTTTATTTATTATTCAATCACTAACATGCCTTCTTTGATCGCGAAAGGATCTTTTTCGTTGATGCGGTCGTAAAACATAATGCCGTTGGTGTGGTCAATCTCGTGTTGAACCACGATTGAGTTGTATCCTTTGAGTTTGATACGGTGTTTTTCACCTTCTTTGTCAAAATATTCAATAGTGACGCGTGCATGGCGCACGACATAACCAGGCACTTCACGGTCAACTGACAAGCAGCCCTCCCCTTCAGCGAGTGCGGCATCTTGAACAGAATGTGCCACTACTTTAGCGTTGTACATAACCGTTTGCAAAGCATAGGCTTCCTTTGGTGGATTGCCCTCTTTATCTGGCAGGTTTGGTACCAATACAGCAATAATCCGCTTTGACAGATCTAGCTGAGGTGCAGCTAGACCAACGCCACCACGAAGTCCCATTTTTTCAGCAGTTGCAGGGTCTTGTGAATTTCTCAAAAATTGGAGCATTTTTTCACCCAAGATAACTTCTTGCTCTGTAAGTGGAAAGGTGACATCCTTAGCGACTGCCCGAAGCGTTGGATGTCCTTCACGAATGATGTCATTCATATCAATCAAATGAGCTGGTTTTGTTAATTTTTCAATAACAGACATGTTTTCTCCTTCGTTCTAAAAATGGATTTCTATTCCAAATTAAATTCTTTGTATATGATAAATATAACACAAAATAAAGGAGAAAGAAA
>NZ_KV811155.1:16672-46938 GCF_001813035.1 Streptococcus sp. HMSC071H03
AGAAAGAAATCGAAATAGCGTGTAATGAATATGTGGAGAAAACACGAAATAAATTAGTAAAAAATTAGTCTATTTTGCTTGATATTTTTAGCAAAAATATGTATGATGTTTAGTTGGATACCTAAAATATTATTAGTAACAAAATAAATTACTTTTTAGGAAGGACAAAAAATTGAAAATTCTACTATTTGGAAATACGGGATATGTAACCAAAAAGTTTATACAAGAAGCTTTTCCAAAGGATACGGTTTATCTTTTGGGAGAAACAGATTTAAAAAGTTCAAAAAAATTAAAATTGACAGTTTTTCCGAAAACAAAAGAAACCATTTTAGTAGAAGTTTTAAGAACCTATCAATTTGACCAAATTCGGCTCTTTGTCAACTGTAGTGGGTTAATGAAAAGCTAAGATTGAGAGAGGACGAGATTCGTTCTCTCTTTTTTGATGTTCAAAGTGATGAGAATGCGTTTCTTAAAGTTGTCAAAGTTGCTGAATCCAAAAGCGTTTCGCTTAATGAGCTTGATGAGATTGTTAGTTGCTTCCAGCTTGGCGTTTGAATAAGGTAGTTCTAGAGCGTTGATAATCTTGTCTCTGTCCTTTAGGAAAGTCCGAAAGACTGTCTGAAAAATTGGGTGAACATCAGAAATAACCTCCTCAATCAGATCGAAGAAAGGATCAGCTTGCTTTTCCTAAAAGTGAAAGAGCAGAAGCTGGTAAAGCTCATAGTGCTGTCGAAGTTGGTCTGAATAGCTGAGCAGTTTATGAAGAATCTCCTGATTGGTTAAATGAGCCCGAAAAGCTGGTCTGTAAAAACGCTTATGACTAAGCTTGCGGCTATCCTGTTGAAGGAGCTTCCAGTAGCGTTTGAGGGCTTGGTATTCCTGAGATTTTCGGTCGAATTGGTTCATGATTTGGATGCGGACGCGGTTCATAGCCCGGCAGAGGTGCTGGATAATGTGAAAACGATCCAGAACGATTTGGGCATGCGGGAAAAGCTGCTTGGCCAGCTGATAGTAAGGACTGAACATATCCATGGTCATCACTTTGACCCTCCTACGGACCTGTCTAGGATAGCGTAGAAAATGATTTCGAATGACCGCTTGGGTTCTGCCGTCCAGGATGGTCAGGATCTCATTGGTGTCAAAATTCTGAGCGATAAAGCTCATCTTCCCTTTCTTGAAGCTGTACTCATCCCAACTCATGATTTCTGGCAGTTTCTGCCAGTTCGTTTCAAATTTGAATTCCTTGAGCTTGCGAATGACGGTTGAAGTTGAGATAGAGAGCCTGTGGGCAATATCAGTCATGGCTTGTTTCTCAACCAGTAATTGAGCGATTTTTTGTTTGACTGCGGTGGCAATCTGGTGATTTTTCTGGACGAGGGAGGTTTCGGCGACAGCCATTTTTCCACAGTTCTTACAGCGAAAGCGACGCTTTTTGAGTCGGATAAGAGTTTTGTATCCCGCTGTCTCCAGATAAGGGATTTTAGAAGGTTTCTGGAAGTCGTATTTGGTCATCTGTCCCTTGCAGGCAGAGCATGGAGGGGCATCATAGTCAAGGCGGGCCATAATTTCTTTGTGAGTACCGCCATCAAAAAGATTGTCTATTTTGATATTTTGGTCTTTAATTCCAAGAAGTTTTGTGATAAAACCAAGTTGTTCCATATGAGTCTTTCTAATGAGTTGTCTAAACGCTTTTCATTATAGGTCATAGGGGACTTTTTGTATACACAAAAATAACTCCATAATCTCTGCGGTGGTGTTACCCACTACAGAAATTATAGAGCCTATAAAGTTTTCCCTTAAGTTGATATAAAAATAGCAACTTAGGGGGTGTTTGTTTTAACTTTGTGGATTATCAGATTGCGTCTTTTCATAAAAAACTGTATGATAGGGATAGTGTGATTTTAGAAAGAAGATAAGATGAAAAGATTCATGGAGAAAGCTAGTATTCTGGCTTTATCATTTGTGTTGACAACGGCATTTTCAATTTCCAGCGCTTTACCGGCAATGTCTCAGTTTTATAAGAATTATTCCTCTAGTCAGGTAGAGTTATTAGTCTCCTTGCCGTCTATTGGGATTATGTCTTTATTACTTTTTAATAGTATTTTGGAGCGTTTTTTATCTGAGCGGCAAATGATTATACTAGGACTATTGTTGTTTTCTATTTGTGGCCTCATCCCATTTTTCAATCAAGCTTATGGTCTCGTTTTTGCTTCGCGATTTATTTTTGGTTTAGGGCTAGGGATGATAAACCCTCGAGCAATTGCGATTATTAGTGAGCGATTCCAAGGGAGAGAGCGTGTGCAGATGTTGGGCTACCGTGGGTCAGCAGAAGTTGTTGGGATGGCTTTGCTGACTTTAGCGGTCGGGCAACTCTTGCGTTTTGGTTGGACAACTACTTTTCTGGTTTATACAGTTGGCTTTATTGTTTTAGCATTGTATCTTTTGTTTGTTCCTTATGAAAAAAGCAAAGTCGATAAACATAAGTATCTCAAGTCTGCTCAGAAAATGACCACAAAACAAGTGCGTTTAAGCATATTGTTGGCTTTTATAGCTGGAATGATTGTGTGTACCAATGTCGCTATCAATTTACGTATTCCAAGTCTTGTCTTACAGAATAAAATGGGAAGTGCTGAAACAGCGAGCTTGATTCTCAGCTGTATGCAGCTTATCGGGATTTTAGCTGGTGTTAGCTTTGCTAGTCTAGTGAGTTTACTGAAAAATCGCTTATTGACAGTAACGGGAATTGTTTTTGGTTTCAGTCAAGTGATGATTGGTTTTTCGAGCCACATTTGGTTCTTAAGTTTAAGTGCTCTGTTGGCTGGTTTTGCTTATAGCGTATCTCTAACAGCTGTATTTCATATTGTATCAGAGAAAATTTCTGCCCATTTGGTCAATCGCGCAACAGCGATTGTTGTATTGGGTTGCAGTAGTGGTGCTTCGGTGTCAACATTCGTCCTATCCTTGATTGGAATCATTTCTTCTGCTCCAACCTTTATTTTTAGTGTACTAGGGGTTCTCATGATAGCAGTATCCATTTTAGCTGTTTTTGTCACTCATCAACAATGAGGAAAAAGATGCGATTAGATAAGTTTTTAGTAGAAATGGGCTTTGGCTCACGAACAGAAGTCTAGTGCCTATTGAAAAAGAAGCAAGTTTTGGTGAATGGAAAAATAGAAACATCTGCGAAAATGCAAATAGATGAAAATCAGGACGAAATTTGGGTCAATAACCGAGTTCTAGTCTATGAAAGATTTGTCTATTATCTTTTAAATAAACCCAAAGGTGTCATTTCTGCTACTGAAGATGATAAGCATCGAACGGTTTTGGATTTGCTGGATGAAAATGCACGTCAGAAAGAAGTCTTTCCAGTTGGACGACTTGATATTGATACTCACGGACTTTTGTTATTAACCAATAATGGTGCTTTGGCACATGCGATGTTGTCTCCTAAAAAACATGTAGCAAAAGTTTACCGTGCAAAAGTAGATGGGATTATGACTGAAAAAGATGTAGAGCGTTTTGAAGCAGGAATAGAGCTCAAAGACTTTACCTGCCGGCCTGCAAAATTGACCATTTTAGAGGTGAATGAAGAGCCACAAACTTCTCTGGTGGAGATTACAATCTCTGAAGGAAAATTTCACCAAGAGAAGCGAATGGTTCAAGCATGTGGTAAAAAAGTAACAGACTTGGAACGCTTTTCTATGGGACCGCGCTTATGCTGGATGAGCGTTTGGAATTAGGCACTTTCCGTCGTTTGACAAAAGAAGAATTAGAAAAACTCACTATTTTTGGTGTAGAACTCTAAGCCGGAATGTCCCATTTGACAAAACCGTTCCTTCTTGGTAGAATAAGAATGTCGTTAAAGACAAATAACTTTTTCTTGGTATTAGGTGGGCCAAGCCTAACACTCGGATGAAGCGTAAAGAAAAGGAGTCTATCATGGCAATCTCAAAAGAGAAAAAAAATGAAATTATTGCACAATATGCACGTCACGAAGGTGACACAGGTTCAGTTGAAGTACAAGTAGCTGTTCTTACTTGGGAAATCAATCACCTCAACGAACACATCAAGGTACACAAAAAAGACCACGCTACTTACCGTGGTTTGATGAAAAAAATCGGTCGCCGTCGTAATCTTCTTGCCTATTTGCGTAAGAACGATGTTAACCGTTACCGTGAATTGATCAACTCATTAGGACTTCGTCGTTAATTCAATTAAAAGTCTCTCATGAAAATGAGAGACTTTTTTTCTACCATTAGAAATAGAAATGTGGCAGAGTAAGCATATCCTTTGACTGTTGTAACAACTATTGATACAATGTATTTATAAAAATAATTACAAATGTAATTGAATAATAAAAAGGAGAATGACCATGATTGAAATCACTTATTTGGATGCTAGTAAGCAAGAGAGGGTTATAACGTTTGAAAGCTATCAAGAATTTGAGCAATCTCAACAAGCCTGCTTGATCAATGTAGCAGATTATTATCCGGTTCAAAAGCTGCTTGTTAATGGACAAAAATTGGATTACCAAGGGACTTACGGTGATGTTTTCTTTTATCTAATGAAGCAAGATTTAAATCAATACAAATAAAAGTGAGGTAAAATGATGACAAAAGCTATTACTGATGCAACGTTTGAAGCAGAAACAAAGGACGGTCTTGTTCTTATTGACTTTTGGGCAACTTGGTGTGGACCTTGTCGTATGCAAGCTCCTATTCTAGAAAAACTTTCCGTAGAAATTCCAGAAGATGAATTGAAAATCGTGAAGATAGATGTTGATGAAAATCCAAATACCGCACGACAATTTGGTATTATGAGTATCCCGACTCTCTTATTCAAAAAGGACGGCCAGGTTGTGAAACAAGTCGTCGGGGTACATACAGCAGCACAAATCAAGCAAATTGTGGCAGAATTAGGATAAAGCATAAAATCCGCTTAGTTTTTAAGCGGATTTTTAGGTGCCTGAAAACTTTTAGTCACTAGGATACTTAAAAGAGATTCTTGAGGATTCTAATAAAACTAAAAATAAAGTATTTACTTATTTAAAATTAAGTGTATAATTATGTTTAACAAAAATTAAGCAATAATTTAATAAAAAGAAAGTGGATATGAAATGAAACGAATATTGCAAAATAAACTGTTTATGGGAACTTTCATCTCGGATATGTTGTCTAATTTTGGAGATGTACTCTATTATTTGGCTTTAATGAATTATATTTTGCTATTGCCAGAAGCAAAATTTGCAATCTCTTTAGTGACTTTATCTGAAAGTTTGCCTTTTCTGACGATGATTTTCATGGGCATGTGTGGCGATCGTACTAAGAAGAAAGTAGATATGATTTTGGTGACGCTTCTGTTTCGGACAGGACTGTATCTGCTCATTGGTCTGGCTATGGGCTTTCAGCCAGCTTTATGGGTAGTGATTTTAGCTGTATTGGTCAATCTTTTATCTGATCTAGCTGGTCAATATGAAGATGCTTTGCATATACCACTCAGCCTTCGTATTATTCCAATGGAAGATCGTGAAGCCATGTATGCCTTTCGTCAAGGAGCAAGCTCTATCCTAAAGATTCTCTTTCAATCCAGTGGAGCAATTTTAGCTGGGCTGATGAGTTATCAACACCTCGCATTTTTTAATGCTGGAACTTTTGTAGTTAGTGCTTTGATAATGCTGATACTTCGTCCCAGTTTAAATAATCTGCTCAAAGATAATCCAATTCATTCTTCTGTTGAGAATCGTGAGGAAGAGAGACATTTTATTAAAAATACATGGAATAGTTTGCAGCAATCTTATCAAACTGTTCAGAATATCTCCATCTTAAAGACTTCTATTTTCACTATTGCTGGTTTAAATGCTGTGTTTGCAGCAGAGAATGCACTGCTCCTCCTAAATATGAAAGAAAATCCCAGTTTTGCATTTATCAATCCAGCCACAACTATAGCAACCGTTACAGTTGTAACTTTGATAGGAAATATTTTGGGGAGTGTTTTGGTAACGACCGTATTAAAAAAAGTAAGTATGGAGTTTTTGCTGAAGATTTCCGTATTCATGCCTCCTGCTCTCTTTATTGGTTTTTTACTCCACAGTATTTATATTATTTTCTTGGTGAATTTTTTGACAATGGTTATCGTAGGCATTTTTCAGCCGAAGATGAATGCTTTTATCATTTCATCGCTTCCTGAGGAGCATTTGGCGACAATCAGTGCGGGGATTAGTAGTTTTTGCACATTAGGCTTAGTTCTTTGTCAAATGCTAGTAGCAGTTTTGGTAACGTTCTTGTCATCAGCCCAAATTGCTTTCTTATTTTTAATATTATCATCAATTTTATTCTTTTATACACTGAAAGTGCCCAGAAAAAATGCTAAACAAGTGATGCAATAGCTTTCCAAACAGTTTACTTGTTAGGGTGAATTTGATAAGATAACACTAAAGAAGGAGTAAAGATAATGGTGGAAGTACAGTATTCAGAACAAGCAAGTGATTTAATGGAGCAGTTTTCTCTATCTACTCTGATACAGGATAGAAGAGAGACTATCGAAAGTTTTAGTGGCAAAGAGCGTGAGCTTTTTAAAGATGTTTTTCCTGTGATGGAGGAGCTTCGCCTTTGTTTCAACCTTATAAGGAAAAAATGGAAACGTATTATTTGACTGGTTATGGAATCACCTTGCTACAAAGTTGCTATTTGGAGATGGTAGATAAGGGGCTGACGCCCAAATCTGTTGAAGCGGTACATGCCTACTGTTTGCAGCTAGATGCCGAAGCGATAAGAGAACAGCTAAAAGATCTCTTAAACACAGGTCCTGAGCACATGGCTAAAAGTGGAGATTTTTGGGATTATTTAGAAGCATCATCTATTAAATCAGAAACTAAGTGGTATTTCAGTCAATTTTATCGGAAACCACTTGAAGCTATGAAAGAGTTAATAGAATTGTCTCGGGAACTTATTCCGCTTTACCAGCCTTACTTGGAAAAAAGTGCTGCTGAACGTAGAGATTATGCGGCATCCTTTTCATTGGAGAATACCATTGCAGAGTCTGCTAGTCTATCTCATTTTGATTGGAATTTTAAAGAAAATCAATTTATTAGGCTTTATGTTGTCAGTCCATGGGTGGTGCAGTTTGTATCTTATTTTAGTGAA
The DNA here is from genome assembly GCF_001813035.1 of Streptococcus sp. HMSC071H03. NCBI lineage: Bacteria > Bacillati > Bacillota > Bacilli > Lactobacillales > Streptococcaceae > Streptococcus > Streptococcus sp. HMSC071H03. Next base: position 23,815 of record NZ_KV811155.1, read on the forward strand.
ACAGAACCGAGTGAGAGCCATTATTTTATCGTTTCTTGCCGCATTGATCAATTACTTAAAAGTGGAACAGAACTGGATATGGATACGTTTGCCGCAGTTCTCAAGGTACTTAGTGATAGCACACGCTATAATGTTATGGTAGAATTAGCTAAACCGTATGCAAAGAGCAAACGGATTGCTGAAGAGTTAGATATTACTGGAGCAGCAGTTTCTTTTCATACTCAAAAGCTCATCAATGCAAAACTCCTGCTTTTTAACCGTGACCATAAAGATGTGAAATATGATGTAAATAAAAGTTTACTTAGAGAAATCATTGCCAAGCTGACGAGTGACTTTGGCTTGGAAGAAAAGTGAACAGAAAGATCTTTAGATTAGTTACAGACGAAAAAAGAGGCTGGGACAAAAGTCCTTAACCTCGTCGATTTTTATGAGTTTCTTGCAAGTTGCAGTGGTTGAGTGGGCTCTATGCGGTTGATAAATCAACCTTTACAGCCTACTCAACTGTGCGGGGGTGGGACGACAAAATCAAATTTCTTCGAAATTACCGATTTTTGTCCCACTCCCTTTTGAATAGTTTCTGTTATTCTTCCAATTCTTCGCTGTATGCAATAATCTGATCAACTGTGTCTGACAAGAATTGGATGGTATCACGGAGTGGTTTATCAGTAGAAATATCTGCACCGATGATGCGAGCTGACTCAAGAGGCGTTTTGCTTCCGCCGGATTTGAGGAAGTTGAGCCAATCGCGGGCTCCATTTTCAGAATTTTTCAAATGAAGATAACCAGCAGTTGAGATAACGAGACCTGCAGAATAGGTATAACTATACAGTCCCATGTAATAGTGACTTTGCCGCATCCAAGTGAGCGCAGCATCGTCATCAATTTCCACCGCATCACCCCAGAATTCGGTCAGAACTTCTTTCATGATACTGTTCAGTTTAGCAGCACCAAAAGTTTCACCACCTTCAATCAGATTGTAAACACGGCGTTGGAAAGCTGCTTCCAGGAGGTGAGTAATGAAGTTATGGAAGTAAGTGTCGGTTAGGCGGTGAGCCAAAGCAAAGCGTTTTTGACGTGGATTATCAAATTGATGCTCTAAATAGTCACTAAGCAGCAGCTCATTAAAAGTAGAAGGAGCTTCTACATAATAAGTTGACATGTGGGTATTAAAGTAGCTTTGGCTGTTGTCTGAGAAGATAAATTGACCAGAGTGACCAATTTCATGAATCAGAGTATATACATCACTCATACGACCCGTCCAGCTCATGAGCACATAAGGGTGCACACGATAAGGGTCAGTTGCATAGCCTCCGGAGTCCTTGCCGGCATTAGCTGCAAAATCCACCCAGCGCTCTTTTTGATAATTGGCAATTTCGCGCGTGTAGTCTTCTCCAAGCGGAGCAACGGATTTCATTACTAGTTCGTAAGCGTCGTCAATAGTGACATCAGGATTGAGTGCGCTATCCAAGTCCAATTTCCAATCTGCAAAGGTCATTTTTTCAAGACCGTTGATTTTAGCAACGTGTTTGAGGAACTTTTGTGCAACAGGGGCGAATTCTGTCATGATGAGGTCAATTTGCCGGTCAAACATAGAACGGTCTACCTCTTGCTCAGCCAAAAGATAGTCAAAGACAGAGTCATATCCCCGCATATCAGCAATCAGCTTTTCAGATTTCACTTGAGCCAGATAAGTTGCAGCAGCAGTATGTTGATGTTTGCGAAGTCCAGCTGAAAAAGAACGGAAAGACTTTTCGCGTACATCGGCGTTTTCGTGATTTTGGTAAAAATTTTCATAGCTTATAAAGCTATTCTTATAAACTTTTCCGTCTACTTCAAAATCCTCCATGGCAAAATCACCTGCCCTCATTTTGGTGTAAATGTCTTGTGGGCTGTAAAAAACTTCACTAAGATTTGTCAGAGCCTTTTCGACATCAGCACCTACATAGTGAGCTTTTTGAATTTTTGCTTGACGAATTGCAGCAGTCAAATGCGGTAGTTGTCCGAGACGGTCGAGTACTTTTTCATCGGCATTTACCAAAGCTGCGTCAAAGAAGCTAAGCGCAACGCTGGCTTCTGTTTCAAAATCTGTACCAGCTTGCGCAATCTGTGCAAAGCTTTCATCACCGTAGTCCGTTGTTTGCGGCATAAAGCTGTAGTTGCCAATATGGCTTCTTTGAATGTAGATTTGCTCCAATTCAGCAAAAGCCTTTTCAAAATCCTCGAAAGTATGGAGGTTATCCTTATAATCACGTGTGAATTGGTTAATGTCCTCACGCGTTTTTTCAATCGCACGCAAGAAGTCCTCTCGGTCTTGATAGAGGGCTGTTAAGTCCCACAGTTCATTTTCTGGAAATTCAGAACGTTGTTTTTGTTCAACCATAAATCTATTTCTCCTTGTCATTAACTTTCTTCTAGTATAGCAGAAAAACGCAATAAATAGACAGCATTTCAAAAATTATCACTAAATTCTCAAAAATTCTTGGTAAAAAGCTGTTTTAAGGCTTTTTCTTTTAGTTGAAAATATGATAAAATAAGGTTTATACGTGCTTGATACAAAGATGAGGATTTAAAGGCTTATTAGGGACAATCCTTGTTTATTTCAAAAGTACAGCAGATGAACATTGTGAGCGTTTAACGAGATTTGCGACAGGAACTTGTTAAATCGGTATTATTTGGCAAGAGGCTTTGACTTAGCAAGGCATTTAGCGATTAGCGTAAACTGATTAGGTACTAAGTACCAATCAATTTTAATGCTTTGTATCTTGATCTTTGTAGGCAAGACGTATAAAAAAATTAGAAATTGAGTATAAGCTCAACGAGGAATATATATGACAAAGCAAGTATTTAAAACTACTTTTGCTGGTAAAGACTTGGTAGTTGAAACAGGTCAAGTGGCAAAACAGGCAAACGGTAGCGTAGTGGTGCGCTATGGTGAAAGCACTGTTCTGACGGCAGCCGTCATGTCAAAGAAAATGGCGACTGGTGATTTCTTCCCACTTCAAGTCAATTATGAAGAAAAGATGTATGCAGCTGGGAAATACCCTGGCGGATTTAACAAACGTGAAGGTCGTCCTTCGACAGATGCGACTTTGACAGCTCGCTTGATTGACCGTCCAATTCGTCCGATGTTTGCGGACGGTTTCCGCAATGAAGTGCAGGTTATCAATACGGTTCTTTCTTATGATGCAGACGCTTCGGCACCTATGGCAGCCATGTTTGGTTCATCTCTTGCTTTGTCAATCTCAGACATTCCTTTTAACGGTCCAATTGCTGGCGTGCAGGTCGGCTATGTCAATGGAGAATTGGTCATCAATCCAAGTCAAGAACAAAAAGAAGCTTCTTTACTGGAATTAACTGTTGCAGGAACCAAAGAAGCAATTAACATGGTTGAGTCTGGTGCCAAAGAATTGTCAGAAGAGCTAATGTTGGAAGCCCTTCTAAAAGGTCACGAAGCAGTTAAAGAATTGATTGCTTTCCAAGAAGAAATCGTGGCAGCAGTTGGAAAAGAAAAAGCAGAAGTTGAGCTTCTTCGTGTGGATGAAGAATTGCAAACAGAAATTGTAGCAGGCTATAATGCCGATCTTCAAAAAGCCGTTCAGGTAGAAGAAAAATTAGCTCGTGAAGCCGCAACTCAAGCTGTTAAAGACGAAGTTATAGCCCTTTACGAAGAAAAATATGCTGAGCATGAAGAATTTGACCGCATCATGCGTGATGTGGCTGAAATTTTAGAGCAAATGGAACATGCAGAAGTACGGCGTTTAATTACTGAGGACAAGATTCGTCCAGATGGTCGTAAGGTAGATGAAATTCGTCCATTGGATGCTGAAATTGACTATATGCCGCGCGTGCATGGCTCTGGTCTCTTTACTCGTGGGCAAACGCAGGCTTTATCTGTCTTGACCTTGGCACCGATGGGCGAAACACAAATCGTTGACGGTTTAGATCCAGAATACAAGAAACGCTTTATGCACCACTACAACTTTCCACAATACTCTGTAGGAGAAACGGGTCGTTATGGTGCACCAGGTCGTCGTGAAATCGGTCATGGAGCTCTTGGTGAACGTGCACTTGCGCAAGTTCTCCCTAGTCTAGAAGAGTTTCCTTATGCTATCCGTTTGGTAGCAGAAGTTCTTGAGTCAAATGGTTCATCTTCACAAGCCTCGATTTGTGCTGGGACACTTGCTCTCATGGCCGGTGGGGTACCAATTAAAGCGCCTGTAGCCGGAATCGCTATGGGGCTCATTTCAGATGGTAGCAACTACACGATTTTAACAGATATTCAAGGCTTAGAAGACCATTTCGGAGATATGGATTTCAAGGTGGCCGGTACACGTGAAGGAATTACTGCTCTTCAAATGGATATCAAGATTGAAGGAATTACTGCTGAAATCTTGCAAGAAGCATTGGCTCAAGCTAAAAAAGCACGTTTTGAAATTTTAGATTTGATTGAACGTACAATTCCAGCTCCTCGTCCAGAACTCGCTCCAACCGCTCCAAAAATTGATACAATCAAGATTGATGTTGATAAAATTAAGATTGTCATCGGTAAAGGCGGTGAAACGATTGACAAGATTATCGCAGAAACAGGTGTCAAGATTGACATTGACGAAGAAGGAAATGTTTCTATTTACTCTAGCGATCAAGATGCGATTAACCGTGCCAAAGAAATCATTGCAGCTCTTGTGCGTGAAGCAAAAGTAGATGAAGTTTATCATGCCAAAGTGGTTCGGATTGAGAAATTCGGTGCTTTTGTCAATCTCTTTGACAAGACAGATGCCTTGGTGCACATCTCAGAAATGGCTTGGACGCGTACTAATAAGGTTGAAGATTTGGTACAACTTGGTGATGAAGTAGATGTCAAAATCATCAAGATTGATGAAAAAGGTCGTGTGGATGCTTCTATGAAAGCATTGCTTCCGCGCCCTCCTAAAGAGGATAAGGAGAAAAAACATCATCATAAAACGCATAAAGAGCATAAAGCTGTTCAAGAAGAAAAGTCGCAAGACTAGACAGGTTGCTAAGTGTTTGCCTTCAGTCTAAAGCTAGAAAGGAGTCATCATGGGTTGGTGGAAAGAGACGATAGATATTGTAAAAGAAAATGATCCGGCAGCTCGCTCCTCACTTGAGGTGCTGTTGACTTATCCTGGGATTAAGGCTTTGGCTGCTCACCGACTTTCTCACTTTCTGTGGAATCATGGATGTAAACTTTTAGCTCGGATGCATAGCCAATTTTGGCGCTTTTGGACTCAGATTGAGATTCATCCGGGGGCACAGATTGCTTCAGGTGTCTTTATTGACCACGGGAGTGGTTTAGTGATTGGCGAGACGGCCATTGTAGAAAAAGGAGTGATGCTCTATCATGGTGTCACTCTTGGAGGCACAGGGAAAGATTGTGGGAAACGTCATCCGACGGTTCGTCAAGGTGCGCTTATTTCAGCTCATGCGCAACTAATCGGTCCGATTGAAATCGGTGAAAATGCAAAGGTCGGCGCTGCTGCGGTTGTTGTGGCAGATGTTCCTAGTGATGTGACTGTTGTCGGTATACCAGCTAAAATTGTCCGTGTACACGGTCAAAAAGATGCTCCAACGATTAAGAATTTAGAAGAAATCCGCGAAGAAAGTTATTATTCATCTAAGTTGTAGATACTATTCTCAAAAATAGCACTTGAACCAAAAGTTAGTTTCCACTTAATAGAAAGAATGAAGTTAGAATATGATCAAAATTTATGATACTATGACCCGCAGTCTGCGTAAATTTGTCCCTCTGGAAGAGGGCAAGGTCAAGATGTATGTCTGCGGGCCGACCGTTTATAACTATATCCATGTCGGCAATGCTCGCTCCACCGCTGCTTTTGACACGATTCGGCGCTATTTTGAGTATCGTGGGTATGAGGTGGCTTATATTTCTAATTTCACCGATGTGGACGATAAAATTATCAATCGAGCTAAGGAAGAGGGGATCACACCTCAGGAAGTGGCAGACAAGTACATTGCGGCTTTTCGGGAAGATGTGACGGCGCTGGGGGTTCAACCAGCGACCCAGCACCCGCGCGTAGTGGACTACATGACGGACATCATTGATTTTGTACAGGTCTTGGTGGACAAAGGATTTGCCTATGAGTCAGAGGGTGATGTCTATTTTCGAGTGGAAAAGTCTCACAATTATGCCAAACTAGCTAACAAAACCTTGGCTGACTTAGAGTTAGGCGCTTCTGGTCGGACAGATGAAGAAACGGCCCGCAAGGAAAATCCTGTTGACTTTGCTCTTTGGAAGGCTGTTAAACCCGGTGAAATCTTCTGGGACAGCCCTTGGGGGCCTGGTCGTCCAGGCTGGCATATTGAATGTTCCGTCATGGCGACAGAAATTCTGGGAGATACGATTGATATTCATGGTGGCGGAGCTGATTTAGAATTTCCGCACCATACTAATGAAATCGCTCAATCAGAAGCTAAAACTGGAAAGACTTTTGCCAACTACTGGATGCACAATGGCTTTGTCAATATTGATGATGTCAAGATGTCTAAGTCTCTGGGGAATTTCATTACCGTTCACGACGCCCTTAAAACCATTGATGGGCAGGTACTGCGTTTCTTCTTTGCAACCCAATACTACCGCAAGCCTATCAATTTCACAGAAAAAGCCGTCCACGATGCGGAAGTGAATCTGAAATATCTGAAAAATACCTACGAGCAACCCTTTACGGGAACGGTTGACCTGACAGAATTGCAGGCTTTTCTGGATAAATTCACCGCTGCAATGGACGAAGATTTCAATGCAGCAAATGGGATTACAGTCGTTTTTGAATTGGCTAAGTGGATTAATTCTGGTCATTACAGTCAAGAAGTAAAAACAGCTTTTGCTGAGCTTCTGCAAGTTTTTGGTATTGTCTTTACAGCAGAAGTACTGGATGCGGATATTGAAGCCTTGATTGAGCAGCGCCAAGCTGCGCGTGTTGCCAAGGACTTTGCAACAGCTGATAAAATCCGTGATGAATTGGCAGCTAAAGGGATCAAGCTTTTAGATACCAAGGACGGAGTGAGGTGGATCCGTGATTGATGTCAATCTTATAAATGGTATTGCCTTGGCTTTTGAAGGCGATGCTATCTACTCAACTTATATCCGCCGTCACTTGATTTTCCAAGGCTTGACAAAACCGAACCAGTTACACAGAGAAGCAACCAAGTATGTGTCGGCTCGTGCGCAAGCTAATCTCATTTCGCAAATGTTGGAAGAAAAAATTCTGACAGAAAAGGAAGAAGACATTTATAAGCGTGGACGCAATGCCAATAGCCATACTAAAGCTAAAAACGCAGATATTGTAACCTATCGTATGTCGACAGGTTTTGAAGCCGTTCTGGGATATTTACACATGACCGATCAAATCAAGCGTTTAGAAGAGCTGATTGATTGGTGTATTGTGAGAGTGGAGGGCGCACATCATGACAAAAACTGATCTTTTAGAGTGGTTTCCTCAAGGGAGGCTTCAATCCAATCCAAATGCAAAAGAGGATGAAGTGGCAATTCCCATTTCAAGTAATCAATGGTTGTTATTAAAAAAAAGCAGTCTGACAGAGCGAGAGCAAGAACTTATTTCTTTACTGACTGGGAAAGACTCTGCATTTGATGGTGGACCTTGGTATGATTATTTGGTTCATAACCGTGGCAAAATGCCTCAAAACGTTCAAAAGCTACAGTTCGTCCATTGTCATTTATTCCATTATGAAAATGAAACGATTGGGTCTTGGTTGGAAATGATGCGAACCATACTGCCCAATAGAATAGCAGATTGTCAGCTGTCCTCTCAGGATTACATCTTTGTGCTGGATCAAACGCAATTAGTCCCTGTAAAAGATGTCCTCCGTGATACTTTATCGGCTATCGAATATGACTTTAGCTTAACTCTGACGATTCAAATCGGGCAAATTTGGCCTCTAATTTTTAAAGAAAGTTATTCAGAACTTTTTCAAGCGGAACATGCTCTTTTCGTCAAATGGTGGGAGCAGGTTCAACATTCCAATGTGCATTCTTTTTCCCAACTCTTTTTGTGGGGGATTGGTCAAAAGGATTTCATATTGCCAATTTTAACGAAGAAACTTCATCAATTGATTGAAAGTCAGGATCAGCTCGTTGATATTATTGCAGCTTTGTGGGAAAATACGGCAGTTGTGACAAAAGCTGCCCAGCAGTTGTATATTCATCGGAACACCTTACAGTATCACATTGATAAATGGGAAGAATTGACGGGTTTACAGCTGAAAGACCTGACAGATTTGACCCTGTGTTACCAGATTGTCATCAATGATTTAGTGTAATGTTTTGTGCATCCTGCACAAAACATTTTTTTTATTTTGTTCACTTTGCCATAGGATAATGAAGCGTTTTCATATATAATAAAATCATAATAACAAAGGAGTTCCATCTTATGGTAGAATTAAATTTAAAAAACATTTACAAAAAATATCCAAACAGCGAACACTACTCTGTAGAAGATTTCAACTTGAATATTAAAGATAAAGAATTTATCGTTTTCGTAGGACCTTCAGGCTGTGGGAAATCTACTACACTTCGTATGATTGCTGGTCTTGAAGATATTACAGAAGGTGAATGTTCAATTGACGGGCGCGTGGTGAACGACGTAGCGCCAAAAGACCGTGATATTGCTATGGTTTTCCAAAACTATGCTTTGTATCCACATATGACCGTGCACGACAATATGGCTTTTGGTTTGAAGCTTCGTAAATACAGCAAGGATGATATTGAAAAACGTGTAAATGAAGCAGCGGACATTCTTGGTTTGAAAGAATTCTTGGATCGTAAACCAGCTGACCTTTCAGGTGGTCAACGTCAACGTGTAGCCATGGGACGTGCTATTGTTCGTGATGCAAAAGTATTCCTTATGGACGAACCACTTTCTAACTTGGATGCGAAATTGCGGGTATCTATGCGTGCAGAAATCGCTAAAATCCACCGTCGTATTGGGGCAACCACTATCTATGTTACCCATGACCAAACAGAAGCAATGACTTTGGCTGATCGTATCGTTATCATGTCTGCAACAAAGAATCCTTCAGGAACGGGGACAATTGGACGTATAGAACAAATCGGTACCCCACAAGAAGTTTACAAAAACCCAGTCAATAAATTTGTTGCAGGCTTTATCGGAAGCCCAGCGATGAACTTCATCAATGTAACTTTGAAAGGTGATGAAATTGTAGCACAAGACCTTTCTCTGAAAGTACCAGAAGGTGCCTTGAAGGTACTTCGTGAAAAAGGCTATGAAGGCAAGAAACTCATTTTTGGTATTCGTCCAGAAGACATCAATACAGAAGCTGCTTTCCTTGAAACCTTCCCAGATTCAGTAGTACATGCTAAAATCTCTGTATCTGAATTGCTTGGTTCTGAATCTCATTTGTATTGCCAAATTGCAGATAATGAATTTATTGCCAAAGTAGACGCTCGTGATTACCTCAAAGCTGGAGCAGGTATTGACCTTGGCTTTGACTTGAACAAAGCACACTTCTTTGATCCAGAAACAGAAAAGACAGTTTACTAATTTACAACGCCTCTAGAATAAATTAATAAGAAAATGCAGGATGCCTTGTTTTATGCAAGACTCCTGCGTTTTTTTATAGAAGTTAACTATAAGGTGATTTATAAATAAGAAGAAGCATTTTAAATTTTATGTTATACTAAAGTTATGGAAAATAACGATATTGTTTACGGCGTACATGCTGTGACGGAAGCTCTCATGACCAATACTGGAAATAAACTCTATATTCAAGATGACCTACGTGGGAAAAATGTTGCTAAGATGAAAGATTTGGCAGCAGAAAAAAAGGTTTCCATTTCTTGGACTACCAAAAAAATACTACAAGAAATGACAGATGGTGCCGTTCATCAAGGTTTTGTCTTGCGTGTTTCAGAATTTGCTTATACGGATTTTGAGGCGATGTTGAAAATGGCAACTCAGGAAGACAATCCTCTCTTGCTCATTTTAGATGGTCTAACAGATCCGCATAATTTAGGCTCTATTTTACGGACGGCTGATGCGACAAATGTTACAGGTGTCATTATTCCTAAGCATCGAGCGGTTGGTGTCACGCCGGTCGTCGCCAAGACCTCTACTGGTGCGGTGGAGCATATTCCTATTGCTCGTGTGACCAATCTTAGTCAAACTCTGGATAAACTAAAACATGCAGGTTTTTGGATTTTTGGCACGGATATGAATGGTACGCCGTCTACTAAGTGGAATACAGCAGGGAAATTAGCTCTGATTATCGGCAATGAAGGCAAGGGCATTTCTGCTAATATTAAAAAGCAAGTAGATGAAATGATTACCATTCCTATGAATGGACATGTTCAGAGCCTCAATGCCAGTGTGGCAGCAGCCATTCTCATGTATGAAGTATTTAGAAATCGCCTATGAAACGAAAAATTTTATTAGTAGACGGCTATAATATGGTAGCATTTTGGCAGGAGACTCGTTCTTTATTTAACAAAGGTGAATTAGATGCAGCACGAACCATTCTGCTTAACAAACTCAGTAATTACGCCAGTTTTGAACAGTTGGAAATTATCTGTGTGTTTGATGCGCAGTATATGCCGGGAGTTCGCCAGACTTATGATGAATTCAATGTTACGGTTGTGTTTACTGAGGAAGAAGAAACAGCAGACGATTACATTGAGCGTTTGGCAACTGATCTCAACAATCCTAGAAATCAGGTATCTGTGGCAACGAGCGACTTAAATGAGCAGTGGACTGTCTTTGCTCAAGGGGCTTTGCGTGTTTCGGCTCGTGAACTAGAAAAACGAGTAGCTGTTACAAAGTCGGATCTGAATCAAATGAGTCAACAGCTTCAAATGGGAAAACCACCTTTGCGTCTTATGGACAATCCAACCTTGCGCGATTTACAGAAAATGATGGAGAAAAAGAAAGATGACTTTTAAAATTTTAACGGATTCAACCGCAGACCTTCCAGAAAGCTGGGCTTTGGAAAATGATGTTCAAATCCTTGGCTTGACTATTCAGTTGGACGGGACAACTTATGAAACGGTCGGGGATAAGAAACTGACGAGTGAGCAGCTCCTCTCTAAAATGGAAGCAGGCAGTCAACCAACAACTAGCCAAATCAATGTTGGTCAGTTTGAAGATATATTTCGTGGTTACGCTGAAATCGGTATGCCCGTTCTTTATATTGCGTTTGCTTCAGTCTTGTCAGGAACTTACCAAAGTGCGGTTATGGCACGGGATATGGTTCTGGAAGATTTTCCAGAAGCGGTTATCCGGATTATTGATACCAAGGCGGCATCTATGGGAGAAGGTATTCTGGTGATGAAAGCGGTGGAAGCGAAAGCTGCCGGTCAAAGTTTGGAACAAGTAGTAGCCTTAATAAAATCTTTAGTGCCAAAAGTGAAAACGTATTTTCTAGTAGATGACTTAAATCACCTCATGCGGGGAGGACGAATTTCAAAGACTGCAGCTCTTATGGGAAGTTTAGTCAATATTAAGCCAGTAATTGCAGTTAAGGGAGATGGAAGGCTGGATTCTGTGGCTAAAGTCCGTGGGAAGAAAAGGCTCAAACTGAGGTGGTGCGCATGACCTTGGAAGATATTGCCGATCCGCGCGTGGTAATTGCCTATGCAGGAGCAGACAGCCAAGAGGTGGCTCAAGTCTTAAAAAATCAGCTTCTTGCCTCTGAGCAAGTCAATGAAGTTTTAATTTTACCATTAGGACCAGTCATTTCCACTCACACGGGTCCTGGAACTTTGGGACTATTCAGTATTGCCCATGAAAATCAAGATTAAGCGAAATGAAACCGTTCTTTCATAAATAATTTATCAAATATATTGACTTTTACCCCTAAAATTTGGTATGATAGTAAACGGTATTGTTTACCCCATTTGTAAGGCCCCGGAACCTTCCAAATAACTTGCGGACCGGAACATCCGCTTTGTAAACAAAAACGATATTCATATAGGAGAAATCATGAACAAAACAACATACATGGCTAAGCCAGGTGAAGTTGAACGTAAATGGTATGTAGTAGACGCTACTGATGTACCTCTTGGACGCCTTTCTGCTGTTGTAGCAAGCGTACTTCGTGGAAAAAATAAACCAACTTTCACACCTCATACTGATACAGGTGACTTTGTGATTGTTATCAATGCTGAAAAAGTAAAATTAACTGGTAAAAAGGCAACTGATAAAGTTTACTACACTCACTCAATGTACCCAGGTGGATTGAAATCTATTACTGCTGGTGAACTCCGTTCTAAGAACGCTGTTCGTTTGATCGAAAAATCAGTTAAAGGTATGCTTCCACATAATACTCTTGGCCGTGCTCAAGGTATGAAATTGAAAGTATTTGTAGGCGCTGAACACACGCACGCTGCACAACAACCAGAAGTTCTTGATATTTCAGGACTTATCTAAGGAAAGGAACAAATAAGCTATGTCACAAGCACAATATGCAGGTACTGGACGTCGTAAAAACGCTGTTGCACGCGTTCGCCTTGTTCCAGGAACTGGTAAAATTACTGTAAACAAAAAAGATGTTGAAGAATACATCCCACATGCTGATCTTCGCCTTGTCATCAACCAACCATTCGCAGTTACTTCAACTGTTGGTCAATACGATGTTTTCGTAAATGTTGATGGTGGTGGCTACGCTGGTCAAGCAGGAGCTATCCGTCACGGTATCGCTCGTGCCCTTCTTCAAGTAGACCCAGACTTCCGCGACTCACTCAAACGCGCTGGTCTTCTTACACGTGATGCCCGTATGGTAGAACGTAAGAAACCAGGTCTTAAGAAAGCTCGTAAAGCATCACAATTCTCAAAACGTTAATCAATACGATTATATCAACGTTTACAGACATTCAAGAATTTACTCTTGGATGTCTTTTTTGTTTCAAAACATCAAAGTTCACCCCAAAATTCACCCCATATTCACCCCATCAATTTTTTAAGCTACGAAATGCAATATCACCTACAGTCTGATTGACTTTATCTTTGGTATTAACGTAAGTTTTTGTAATTTCTTTATCACTATGAGTAAGAGCTTCTGAAATGGCCTCAAGAGAAATACCTGCTTGTTTAGCAAGAGTAGCACCAGTATGTCTTAGTTTGTGTGGTGAAGCTGGTGCTAATTCGGGATGTCTTCGTCTAACTGATTTCATTCTATAGTTCAGATAGTCTGTATGGAGAGGAAGATTAATATTATTAGTACGATTATTATAAGTAAAAACAAACTGTTTTTGTGTTTGCTTCAGTCCGAAAAGTTTGAGCTCTTCTTGTTGTTTAACTTTCCAATTTGCTAGAAGCTCCATTAGTTCAGTCGGTACTTTAAAGAGAGTCTTTTTGTTTCCCTTAGTTGATTTCACATTACCAAAACGGTCTAAAGCTTGTTCTATAAGTATTTCTCCGGTTGAAAAGTTGATATGTTTCCATTGCAAAGCATAACTTTCTGATTTTCGGTCAGATAAGAAGAATGTTGTATAAAAGAGAGTGTAGTCTTTTAAGTCAATGAGTCCTTCCTCTAAATCAGTGTCAAAAGCTTGTAACCATAATTTTAGCTCCTCTTTATCGAGAGAAAGATCTTCTTCACGTTTACTCTCTTTAAGGAGAATTTTTTTATTTGCTTTAATTCTACTAATTGTTTTTCGGAGTTTATTTGATGGAATATACTCAAGTTCCTCAGCCCAATCGAAAACAGAATTTACATAGCTCCTAATAACCTTGAAATTAGCATAACAATTTGCCTTTGGAGTAAGTAGTGATAGTATAAGTTGTTTATTATTAATCAAATGTTCTATTGAGTAATTACCTAAAATTGGAATGATATGAAGCCTAAATATATTTTCTGTTTGAAATACGGTTGCTTTAGTAGGAGGTTTTAGTGTAGCAGTAGTTTGACCTGCTTTGTATGGTTCCAGCCAGATATCTTTATAAAAGTCTTTGAATAAGATATTACCCTTATCTTTTGAAGGAGTAGGAACTCTACCTAATCTCGCATTTTCAATATCAATAGCTAACTTTATTTCAGCTTCTTTAGCTTCTCTACGAGTTTTAAACCGTTTCTCATATCGTCTACCTAAACCAAGCTTTCCCTGGACTTCATCAGGTATATACACCCTCAGTCTATATGATCCATTCTTTGTTTTAGAAATACCCATTTCTACCTCCTTATGCGCTAATTTCTAAACGTGTCATCCATTGATTTATACTTTCCTTGTTGAACCTAATAGACTTTCCAATTCGAATATAGGGTAGCCCCATTGCAATCCAAATATCTAAGGTATTATTAGATATTCCTAAATAATTGCAAGTCTGCTTTTTATTCAAGAAGGGGCTATCTACTCCAATATCCTCTTTAAAGTGATGGATTTCATTTTTGATTAGTGTTGCAATCATTTGTTGAATTTCTTGTGTTTGCTCTTCAGGTAGTTGTACTAACATATTTTCTCCTTTCTATTTTCCAATTACATAAGTAAACTGTTTTGCTGTCTCTGCATCAAAAGTTCTATAAGATATAATTCCAAGCCCCTTATAGTTGCTTTCAGAGATTAAAATGGAACCGTCTGATTTGACTTCCTCCACAAAGGCTACGTGTCCATATACTGGGTCTGCGCCAGCTTGACTCGATGAGAAGGATAAGGCAGAGTGTTCAGTTGGTGTATTTGTAGTTGTATAACCTGGTTTTTCCATCCATTGATTACCGTTCCCCATATAAGGGTCAAAGTTGACTCCAACTTCTTTTCCACGGTTATAGACAAACCAAGTACATTGCCCCCATGGATAAGAACTTGCGATATAGTTTGTAGAATCAATAGCTTGGGTAAGACTGTAGCCTTCTGGAATATCGCTTGAAGTAACACCACCACCGTCTCTTGTTTTACCTGTAGTTTGTTTAGGAGCTTTAGGGGTTCCTCCGTTTTCATCAATGTAAGTATCCAGTTTTTGCATAGTTTCAGCCCTTCTTTTTCCTGAACCAGAAGTGTCTGTAAAGTAGACTCCTCCATCAACGGCAGTATTCAAAGTGCCAGAAGCTAACTTCTTTGCCTTGTCGTCCTGGATTTTGAAGGTTTGATTCTTATTGCCAATGATAGTTTGTTGGGTAAGAGCTACTACGGCAACCTCATCATTGAAGTTATTTGCATTTTCAGGATTAGAGTCAAAAGCTCCATAGCCAAACATATTGGCTCCTGGATTTGTTGCAACCCCAGCAGTTCCTAGTGAACTTTCATTCAATGCAATAGCAAGTATCGCTCGAACATCCAGATTTGACTTGGCTTCCCACTCTAGTAATTTTTTCCCATTGATGCGACTTGAATCATAGTTGATTCCTAGAGTTTTTAAGAAACCATCTAATTGTGAAGCCTTGATTCCGTAGCGATGAACCAATAAATTATGTGTGTAGGCGTCCCCGTTTGACCAGTGTTCAGAATAGGTAACTCCTTTTTGGACACTTGAATTTCCCCCAATGGAACCCCCAGCCATGGCAGAGGCAAGAATGAGAATAACAAGAAGCGGCATGAGCAGGGGTGGGAGACCAAGAATGAGGAACCATTTGATTTTTTTCATAACCCCTCCTGTTTTCAATTGCGAATATAGGCAGTAAAGAGTACTGTTCCAAAGCGCCATTTGGCATCTAAGACAATTGCATGGGCTTTTACTTGGGAGATAATCATTTCTCTTTCAGTATCCTTTACTGGAAATAAAAGAAGGAAATCGACTGAGCGTTTTCCTTCTTGATAGGCTTGATAGAGCGTATCTTCTAGAACTCTTGGGAATGCTGTTCTAGAACGAATTTTTGTGTTCATTTGCTTCTCCTCTTAATTGATTTAGTCTATCGGTTAGTCTGTTTCTGCGTTCAATATTAGCCTTGATTTTATCATCCCTTGTCATAGTTTTTCTGTATGCACGGGTAAAGGCATTTGAACCTTGCGCTTTAAACATGGATTGAGGATCTTTGTAATCTTCTAGTTTTGCCTCTATACGATTGATACGGTATTGCTTGATAGGAGAAATCCATTCTTCCTTGAGAGTTTCAAATTCTTCTTCTGGGTTGACTTTTTCATTGTTTGGTTGCAAAACTGGTTCAAAGTTAGATGAAGGTTTTGCTTCTTGTTGCTTCGTGCCATGCTGAATCCTAGGATATAATTTAGCCCCATCTTCTGGTACTTGCTCTGTTTCTATGGATGGTAAAAGTTCCTCCTCATCTGGTTGCTTGCTAGCAAAGAATGATCCAACTTGTTGGAATTGGCTCCTTGCATTCATGACCGCACCAGCCCCATATCCAGCGCTAGAAAGGACAAAATTTCCTAATCCTTGAGCAGATGAAAGTGCCCTAATTGGTACTTGTGAAGCTAATTCCTTTGTTTGGCTAACCGTTTGCGTGACCTTATTTCCGATATCATTTGCTACCATACGAGCTTTAGAACCAAGAATAAACTGAATAATTTCTGCCTTGTATTTCCAAAGGAGGAAAAAGATCATAGCTTTAGAAGCAACAGAAACCAAGAGTTTAAAGACGAGTCCAAAAAGCATGAGAGAAGGAAGATTCTTCAAAACACCATCAAAGCCAGACGTTACCAAGTTTTCAACTAATTGTTCAATGTAAAAGATGAATAGTGTTAAGAGGCTAGTAATCGCTGGAAAAGCTAAGCCCGAGAACATGACTTTAAGAACTCCAAAAATCAAATCCTGCATCCGAGGAATAAAGGAAACAAGAAGAGCAATTGGGAATAATAAAATCATCATAAGAACTAGAACTTGAGCGAGGATATTTAGAATTTGAATCAATATAACTGGGATAGCTAAAACAATGGCTTCTACAATTTTAAAGATGATATAAAACATACGAATGAAGATGAAGTCAGGCATCGCAGAAACCCAGCGGTTCTTTTCACCATCCTCATTAGCACCATTTCCGATTTTATCCAGATAGTCAGAGCGCTCTTTAGCTTTAACTGCTGTAAAGTTTCCGTTTGAATCAGAAGTACCTAATACTTTACTATTATCAAATTCCTCTTCTTTTCCATCCTGACTATTCTTGTATTTGCCGTTTTCTTGACCAGTGTTCACAAAGATATAGGCTTTATAAGAAGTTTCAGCAATATAGCTATCAGCCATTGAATCTCCAATTTTGATAGACTTATTTTTATCATAGTTGACTTCGATTTTGGAAATTTTTGAGGAGACATCTTTTGAAACATTGTGGATGGTATTAAGCAGATAAAGTCCACCTGAAGTTCCAGCGATTGTTCCAAAGTAGCCAAATCCTAAGAGAATCACTAAACAGACATGAAGCACAGTTCTTGAGAAACTCCCTTTGGAAAAAAAGTATTGGTAAAATAGATAAATCCCAAGAATAAGTAGGGACATTGAAATGAGGGAATCTTTTCCAACTCCGTTAGTGGTTGAAGACGTGAATCCCTCCCAGATAGAACTTGCACCGTTAAAGACATAGTTTTTGTAAGCGGAGTAGAGATCCACTTGTTCTAAAATACGAATAAGAAGAGAGAAGAAACCAACAATGGCATTGAGTAGGAAAAAGAAAAAATTGACGAAGATTTCATTAATCATTACCCATGCACCGTTAAAGGAACCGAACCCAGTTGGCTCCATATAGGACTTGAGCGAGAAAATATCAACGCCTTTTAATTTCTCAAAAGCTTCTTGCATGGTTTCACCTCCTAACTAGCATATTTATTTTCAAGACTCGAAGAAACTGTTGCTTTCATTGGTTTTAGTAGCATATCAATATCTTCAAAAAGATTGTGAACAGAAATCATGTTCAGGTTGCCATAGACATCATAGTAGAGGCATTGCCCTGAAATCATGTTATCAATCCATTCTAGGTTTTGTTCATTGACTTCTAGGTTGACGTGACGAAGAATATCCTCTCTTTCTGATTTTTCGTAAAAAGCGAATATGGTTCCAAAGCCCGTCGTGTCATCATCATTTTCAGCATCATGCACAGACTGAGTAATGAGTGCAAGAGTGTTGTTTTTTGAACGCCCAATACGTCTCATGTTTTTTATAACGGCTTTTCCTTCTGCGGATTTCATCAGAATCCATGCTTCATCAAAAAATTCGATGGTATCCTCATTTTCATTGCGCTCTCCAAAGTGGGTACAAAAGGCACCAAGCGCAAACATAAGAGCAATAGAATTTCTTTCGTGGTCTGAAATCTTTGTGGAATTATCCTTAGGGAGCTTAAGGTTGTTAACTTCTAGAATGGTGACTCGGGAATCATAGTTGAGTCCTTGAGTAGTTCCATCTGAAAAGGCAAGTTCCAAGATGGAATTATTTACAATGGAAGTTAGATAGCGTCCAACAGAAGCAATGTCGTCCTTCTCGTCCATTTTCAAGCGTTCTAAGACCTGTTTAAATCCAACAGCTTGACCTCGTTCTCTTTTCTCTGCAATGATATTTATAGCCTCTGTAATGGCTGTCTTTTGATCCATGGTAACATCATCTACGGCTTGCAGGAGAAATTCCAACATATTTTTTGCGACTTCGACTGCCTGTTCTTTCTCAAGAACGACGATAGGATCCAAAACGCCATGGTTAGAAGGTAGCGAACTATCAAGAGTGACAAAGTTAAATGCCTCAATCTGTTTCTTACGTTCAGGATAGAGTTTTGCAAATTCAGGCGAGTTAATCACTTGTTGGTAGTGATTTCTGAGTTCTCGTTTCGGGTCAATGTAGAGGGTTTTGACATTTTGCAGGGCAACGCTCAAGAAAATAATCTGAGCCAAAAAGGATTTTCCTTGTCCTGTAGCACCTGTGATGATGATGTGTGGATTCTTAGTGATTTTACCAGCGATATCTTCTTTGTTTCCGACAGTGGCATTATATAGAACAATGTTTTTGGAGGATTCGATAGCTTTTTCAATCGAATCCCAACGCCCTGTCCAGTTGTCTACTCGTCCAATATACCAGCCAATCCGATTTCCTGAAGAGCTATTGGTAAAGGGCATCAGTTCTGAGAAACCACGAGGAGTTACCATATGAGTCCAAGTTCTCGTTTTCTTTTGAAGATGCTGACCATAGAGGAGGGCTTGAAAAAGGTAGGGTGCATCTTGGCTAGCTTCACTAATTTCAACACCCATATCATCAAAGTAATTGAGAACTACTTGTCTACGTTGTCGTAGTTGTCCAATACTGGAAGCAGAGACAATAAGATAAGCTCCATATTCGATGATATTTTCCTTATTTCCTACCTTCTTCATCAAATCTTTTAGAGAAAGCGACCCCATGATGATTTCATCTTGTTGGACGGTATCCGTATTTTCTGCCTCTTCCATAATATTGCGATAACGGGTATTGGAACGTCCCATTTTTCCTTTGATTTTATTGTTATCAATAAATTCTGCCTTAATACGTAATTCGACAGGAAAGTTAAGCCGTTGGACAAATTCTCCTAGATGAAAGCCGTTAAACTGAATGGGGAATTTTCCAACAGGAAGAATGGTTACAAAGGATGATCCATAAGGACTTTCTAGTTTTAAAAAGCCCCCCTTGGTGACTTTAATTAGAGTATCCGTGATGTTAAATTGGGAACGATTGGCGAGGACTTCCTTTTTGTAGTGGGGAATATAGCGGAGATATTGCATCCGTTGGTAGTAGAACAATTCCTCATCCGATAAGGCTTTTGCTCGTAAGGGAGCAAGGACTTGGTAAATGGTAAACTCATCTGCACGGTAGTCCTCAAACCAGTTTTCGGCGAGTTCATATTCATAGCCAAAACCCTGAGCGATCTTTTCGGAAAAATCAGTTAGGCTTTCAAGGGCTAATTCTTTGATTGTTTGCCCATGATTTTGTTTTCTTAGGTTGACTCCAATCACCCAATCAAATTGATAGGGGATTTCCATTTCATTTGTTAAATGGTCAACGGTATAGAGGAGGAGTTCTTCACCAAGCTCTTTACTATCATCCGCTAGCGCTTCTGAAAAGTCCTTTAATTTTTCCTCTAACAGATAGTCCTTGGGAATGAGGGAAACCTCAAAATATTGGTTTTTTTGAAGTTTCTTCATCATTTGTGCAACCGTTAATTTGTGCTTATTTTTTCGTTCATCATCCGTGATAGTGATTGGGGTATTCGGAATACGGTAGTAAGCCATTACTGACCGATCCCGTTTCAAGACAAGATTGTCATGAGTTTCTAGGATGGGATAAGTTAGTGTTAGAGACATAGTTCCTCCTTTCTAAAGGTTTGTTTTTTCAAAGACGATTTCTTCAACCGGTTCAATACGATCTTCGTGGTAGATTGCTTTTTTGTTAAGCTTAAAATCCCAACAGTAGATAAGGTAATCTGCTAGAAAGAGATGCATTTTCTTTCCATGTGGTTCATATTCTGTATAAAACTTTGCTAGCTTATAAGGAATAAACCAGTAGAGAATTAACGAAATAGAGTGAGTGGCTTTGGCTAGAGGTACAAGAATAAAACCACCAAAGAGTAGCATGGTAACAAAGATGAAGATAAAGACTATAAAAAAGGACAGTTGCATGGGTGTAGCAAAGTACCAAATGCGAGTGCCCTTTTTAGTTTTTATCTCTTGAATCCAATAAGGGGCGTTAAGCCCCTTGGCGTAATCATACAGCTTTTCATCTTTCATAGTTAGAGTCCTGTTTCAATCCCAAAGAGACGAAGGAACCAACCAAATGCTTTTAGAATGTCTTGTCCTTTTGTGAGTGAGACAATGACAGCATAAAAACAAACTACTGAAAAAAGTTGGATCCAGGAGCTGTTGCGCCAAGCTTTAACTGCAAGTAGTACGGCAATTGCTCCTAGTACCCAAACAGCATCTCCTTGTAGGAAGGCTCGTAAATTTTCTGTGTTCATGTTGTTCTCCTTTATTTTTCTTGTTTTGCGTAGTTAAGAGGGATAGTGTGGGCTAACTCATCTACAAAGTAAGTCCCGTTATTTTGAGTAAGCGTGAGAGTGAAATTCTCTGAATGAGTTGAAGCCCCTATTTCAAAAGTAACTTGAACAATTGCGATAAGCTTTTCCCCATCTTCTTTTAGATAGGTGTAGTCAATACTTTTAAAGGTAGTATTTGCGACTACAGAAACATCTTTAGCAATCAAATTCAGGTTGTCTTGATTTGTAGTGTAGTTGGTGAAAAAAACAGTTAAAAACTTGTCTACTTTCTTGTGTTCATCCTCCGATAGACGATCAGTTGCTGATAAGGTCAATTGCTCATCTTTTGAAGATGGAGTTGCTTGTGAGGAGTCAAGACTTGAAAACCAAGGCAGACCTGCGATACGATATTTACCATTGACTTCCTCAAAAGGAATATTAAATCCTGTTGTGATTTCCTTTTTCTCGGTATTGTTGTCCTTTTTGATCCATTCCTTGTATTTGACACGGTAGGTTGCCACTTTATCTGTTACAGTGACGAGTTGCGAATAAATCACCTCGCTAGGGTTTCGGACTTGCCCTTGTGACTTGGTGTCAGGAAGGGTACCATAAAAGGAATTCAGATGATTAATTTGTTTGGTTTGCTTATTATTATCTTGTGAAAGGGTAAAGTAAGCATAAACAAAATCATTTAGATAGTATTGTAGGCGGTAGTCATATTGCCTAGTAGTTGAAGGGGTGTCTGATTTTTCCTTTTCATAGTTTTCAATACTTGTTTTTAGACTTGAAACTTGATTTGATAAAGTGATAGCTCGAATAGAGCCTATGAGCCCAATCAAGAGAAGGCTGCAAGTTCCGCCAACTACGGCAAGATTAACTTGTTTTTTGGTGAGGGTTTTAAGTTTTGGAGGTTTCTTTTTCTGTTCAACCTTTTTAAATTGTTCTAGAAATTGCCTCACCTTTAAGAGATAGGATTTTAAATTGTCCATAGTTCCTCCTGTTACACTTGGGCTAACTCAATAAGTTTGGTTCCTTTTGCATAGAATCGTTTATTAAGTTTTTCCATTTCTGAATTGATAAAGTAATAGCCTTTTAGCTCATATTGAAGTTGTTCCAGTAATTGGGGAGCTAAAGTCTTTGCTTCCTCTTTTTTCAGCAAGCCATTTAATTCACCTGCTTTTGTCCAAGATTCTTTATAATCTTTCTTTTTGAGACATTCGCCTAATTCATTAACAACTTGTTCTACTTGTCGGATGAAGTTTGTTTTGTTGCCATTTCGATTTCCTTTCTAAATTGTTCTTGATTTTGCTTGATGGTTTGTTGGATGTAAGCAATAAGTGAGGGACGCATCTTTTGATTGAGGGAAAGAACTTGTCCTTCTAGGGTGAAGCAAGCATGTTCGTAGCTATAGAGACCTTTAGAATTTGGTTCATTTTCGGAGCATCTTCCAGCACATTCATAGTAGAAATCCTCTCCTTTTCTTAGGAGAATGTAGAAGTGCCAAAATTCTTTGTCGGGCAGGAGAAAGAAATCTGCTTGATAGATTTTCTTGAGCATGACTTATGCCTCAATTAGATCCTGATAACCCAAAGCTTGGTAAATGAAATCAGAATCAAACCAGAGCCAATCATTAATCTGTGTTTCGGTTGGGATATCACCAGAGAAGATGTCCTCACAAATAGTAGTGAGGGTATCCAATCCTCCACGTTCACGGACAGTATTTAGGGTTGTTACAGCACCTGACCATGCTTTAAAGTTCTCTAGTGAGTTGATATGTACTTTATATTCCATTTGTGTTTCCTTTCTATGAGTGGTAGATTTGATTGGTTTTGAGAAGTTTTAACATTGCCTCCCCTCTTTCAGTAATTTCTCCACTGTTTTGAATCATCTTCATGTATTCAGTCTGCATGATTCGATCTGCTTCTGAAACTAGGGCAAGGGAGTTTGCTACTTGAAAGGTTAACCAGCGGATGGTTCGTTCAATAGAGTAGGGTTGGGGACTGGTTGAGAGTTTCAAGGGCTCTACCCCACCAAAAAGTCGTTGCCATTTTTGGTCAGGTTTATAGGCTCCAAATTGATTGATTCCATCATAGACTTGCATTTCATGATTGATAACCCCACGGGCGATTTCCCCAAGGTCAACACCGTTGATGTATTCCTCGATAGCTCCTTGTGCTTTCTGGTCTGAAAAGCGAAGTTCGTAGCGATTCCAAATACCAAAAATCTCCAAGGATTCTTCCAAGGAGATATTTTCTT
>NZ_KV811155.1:47038-55643 GCF_001813035.1 Streptococcus sp. HMSC071H03
TTGACGGGCAAGTTCATAGCGTTTCTCGTAAAAGTTAAAGTAGAGTTGGCTTTGTCTTGAGCCAAAGTAGAGAGATAAGCCGTGATTGGCTTCCATATCCTCATTGTCAATGAAAGAACCACCCCCTGTTACATTCCATTTCCGAAAGGTATTGAGGACAATCTCCTTGGCGTAGAGTTTTTCAATCAACTTAGGTAGATGAATCTGCTGGTCTTCTTTTCCAAAGCCCTTGTAGAGCTCATCTAGAGCAATATCTAACCTCTTAATCCGGCAATCCTCATAGGCATAGAGGAGATTTTGAAGGAAGATTTGCCAAGTGATGCCTTTGTATTCTAGAAGCACTTCCAACTCACGGCACCCTTGTCCCGATAGTTGAAGACAGGATTGGTAATCTTTGGTTTCTGCTTTATCAAAGAAATCAAAAATCCAGATGTTTCCTCGTTGCCAAAGATGGGTGTAATTCATGAGCCGTGTTTCTTGAGAGCTAAATTCGCTCAGATGACAGAAGAGAAAGTTCTCACAGAAAGATTCTAAGTCACGTAGAGCAGGAAAAGAGATTCGCAAGTAGTCAATCCGAGCACGCAAACTTTGTTTTTCATGTTCTCTATGAAAGCCTAGCTTGGCTTTTAGGTCACGGAACTTTTCAATGCTCAATCCTCTTTCGCCAGTTTCGTAGGAGCGATAGGTTCTAGTAGGTAGGCCAACGGCTTCTGCAAATTGTTTTTGGCTCATACCTGTTTCTTGACGAAATTTCTTAAGATTGAATGGGCTCATTTTATCCATTCATGGGGACACCTCCTTTTTTATGAGTGACACATTTTTTTTGCCAAAGTAACACACTTTCTAAAATTCGCAATCCCAACTCTCACAAGGAATGAGGAGGGTTGGACTTTGCCATTTTGCCAAATGTAACCCCCCTATTAGAAATCGGGGGTTTCATCATCAGAAACTAGGAACTTCGGGCTACGGTCTGCGCCTGACTTACCGTCAGGCTTGCTCTTGCCCTTGTCCTAGTTCCTGATGACTAAGCGCCATCTGAACGGCTTTGGCATAAGATCTTCGTCCGCCTTCTTCAAAGCGAATCAGAGTTTCCAGAAGGAGTTCTTCTTGAAGAGGAGTCAGCAAAATAGCTGAGTCAGAACGGTCAAAATTAATTCCTTGTTCTTCTAAGAGATAGATAATCTTTCGAAGTGTTGCGACTTTTAGTTCCTGCTCTTCTGCAAAATCCTTTAGTGGTCGTTGGTTGATATGGTTTTCTAACTGTTCTACCTCTTCTATTAGTTCTTTTGTTGGGACTAGCGAGTCATAGTTTTTAAAGACAGAAAACTCTTCTCCTTCAAATTCTAAAATAGGAATTTGCGAGTAGGCTTCATAGAAAGAAAAGCCCTGGTCCAATGGTACATAAGGTGAGAAAAACTCACCAGCCAAATCTCCGTTGTTTGCGATATAGCCCCGTCCCTTGACCTTAACACCATTAACTTCATCCAGCTTTTTGAACTCTTTAGTTTTGTTGGCATCCCCAAACATCATGTCATAGCCTGTTGATTCTAAATGACCGACTGATAGGCGCTTCATAAAGTTATCCCGAAGAGCAGTTTTGACAAACTCCCCATCAGGACGTTGCATGGCAAAAATCACATAAACACCAGCTTGACGACCTTCTAGGACCAGTTGGGTAAGGTATTCGGTGACTTCTGCTTGTAGGCTATAATCCCGATCAATTTTAGCGATAAGTGCTGCCCATTCGTCAACCAGAATGAATTTAGGCTTCATCCCGTAATAAGTGAAGTTCTTCCCAGCTTGAAACTTGGGAGAGGTAGACATGAGTTCATAGCGTTTCTCCATGAACTCCACATTTTCCCTAAAGCACTGGATTATATCTTCTTTACTGGTAAAGACTCGACCATGAAAGACAGGGATTTTTTTCACACCAGATAGATCTGAGTTTTTCGGATCACAAATATCAATAAAACCAACCTTAGCAAGTGCATAAATGATGGACATGATAAGAATCGTTTTCCCTCCTCCTGTACCTCCACCGATCAGTAAGTGTGGTTCTTCGATGAAGTCCCAAACTACATCTTTCATGAGTTGGAGTTTTGAACCTTTGACCACTACTTGGTCAATGCCAATACGACTATCAATCCTATTGATGGCGATATCGTACTTAATAAAGCGTTTATCAAAGGTCTTGTTTCGAAAATCACCATTAAACATGACTTCAAGGGTTGCTCCAAGATTGAGAAATCGATCTTGAAACTTATTGCCTTCTAGGATAAAACTCACTTCCAAACCATAACGGGATTGTTTGAGATAAACTTGAGGAAGTCTAATTTTCTCTATTGTCCTTTTCTCCCGTTTAATTTTCTTGACTAGATAGAGATTATTTTCTAAGAGAAAGCGAGAGAGAATTCGTAAGCTATTGAGTTTTTGAAAGGCGAGTAGTTTCTCGTAGCAAAGCCAATTCAGGACTTGAGAGATGAGAGCGGATAGTAAGGCAAAGGCAACTAAGTAGTAGGTTGTGGGGAGGGGTTGGACTTGTAGCTCCAAGTGGTGTTGATAGACATAGTAAGTTAAGGCAAATAAAAAAGGCGACCACAAGATAAACCAAGTGATTGCCTTGATATGTCGATGATAGACTTGAACTCCTTGTCCACGGTAGGTAAAGAGTTTCATGTGTCACCTCCTAGTTTTCTTTCTTGTTTTCTACGGGTTTAGAGTCTTTAGAACTTGCCCCTTTTTTCTTAATCTTAGAAGCAAAGAGCTTGTAGATATCATTGCGGTTAACGTGAGTATGAGTTACGACAATGTCTTCTAGCTCCACTTCCTCACGGTACTTGAGTCCCAAGTCTTCGATTTCAGACTCCGTCATATCAGCAATAGTGAAAAAGAGGGTTTCATGTTGGACTGAAGAATGAATTCCTACCACAACACCCCGAATTTCCCCCGTACTAACTTGAACGTAGGATCCATCAGGATTGCGTTGGGAACGGTCAATTTCATAGATGGTATCTGTTCCTTCAATTCCTCGGAAAGTAAGTTTTCCAAAGACTTGAGGAATGTCTAGACCTTCTGAGATAACCCGATAGGTTTTATCTGCAATTTGAAGTTTTTCTCCGTAGTTTAATCCGATTTTAGCCATGTATGTTTTCTCCTATTCTTTCTTATTTTTTCAAAACCAATTTTTCAGCAAATACGTTGAGTGCTGGGGCAACAGAATTTCCGTTTAGGGAAGTATCTGCGAGGAAAATGGGATTAACCACTTCAACCAAAGCATCTTCTGGAAATACGGTAGCTGAAGCAGGTGTGATTACGTGGAAGGCTCCGTGTTGTTCATTGTTTAGCACGTGGCGTTGGTATTTGCCTTCTTTTCCGAAGACATAGCGTGGCGCATTGCCCAATTTTTCGTAGTAAGCAGTGCCGATAAATTCTGGTAGCATGACAAGTGTTTCTGGGATCATAAGTGTTTCCTTTCTGAGTGTAAAAAAGAGTTAAGCTAGTTGCTTCACTCTTGAGTAGTAATGAGTAAAAAGTTTTCGTTTAAACATTCTGGTGTAAAATTGTACTTCACCTTGAGCAAAGCCAGTAAGCAGTGATTGGTTGGCAAGTTTATCTAAATCCTTTTTGGCTTGATGATAGAGTTGTCCCTGGAGTTGTTCAGATGAAGAAAACATATCATAGGTGAATATGTAATTATTGTAGAGTCGTTCACATTGTTGTGCGAAAAAAGTTAGACATAGTGCTCTCCTTTATTGTAAAAGTAAAAAGCTACTAAGAAAATGGACTTAGTAGCTAGAGTAAATCTATCTAGTAAATTAGATAGACAGCAGTAGAGAAAAGTTATTTTGTTGAAGGATCCCTCCTTCACGGTGGCAACGTTTAGCAAGGTGCTTTGCGTCAATTACCATCGTTTTCCCAGCCAATCTCTTCAGGTAGTCATGATCATACCCAAGAGATTCTCTTACGCCCTTTGGCGAAGCCAGTTCACTTTACTATTCGGAAAAGTGCGAAAGTCCGAAATGCGTGGAAGCCCACAAGAATTGAGTCTTGTTTTCTATCTTCACTTCAACCATAAAACGGACTTGACTTTTCTTATCAAAACATTTACAATAAAGGTACGAAGTTTATGTGTTGTTCTGATGATCAGTCCTCTGGTTGTCAGACGCACTTTTTATTTAATTTTCAAAGATCGTGATTTAGCCTTGAAGATAAGGTTATTATTTTCAATCGCTATACAACTGTTAGTTGTTGATTATATTATACAACCATAGGTTGTTAATGTCAACAGTTTTTTGAAAAAAATTTAAAAATATTTTTTTAAGGGGAACAATAATGGATCTTGCGGAACACCTTAAGACCTTGAGAAAACAGGCTAAAATGACCCAAGCTCAAGTCGCAAAAGCTATCGAAATTTCGCAACAAGGATACGCTTATTGGGAGCAAGGTAAGAAACGTCCAAGTTATGACAATCTCGTGAAGATTGCCAAACTCTTTAATGTATCTGTCAATACATTGGTATCAAATGAAAACAATGATGATATTGACTTGTCAGAAGTAGAATTGCTCTTCAGAACCACATCAGACGGTATGAGCAATGAAGAAAAAGAAGTCTTCAAACAAGAGCTGCTTCAGTTTATGAAGGAGCGGAAGAAACTTTTTGATGAGGAAAAATAAAACGTAAGGAATAGAAATGGTACAAAGTTTATTTGCTGGGATGTCTAATTATAAGTTTCAAGGCAAAAACGAGATTTTAAATGATTTAAATAAAATATTGTTCAATAGCCAACAACTTTCTGAAAATATTGATGATATATCTGAATATGTGTATAAACTCAGAGAAATAGAAATTTATGGTTCAACAAGTCAATTTGATTTATATGATTATTCGCTAGAACTAGGCAGCTTTACTATGTTTTTAAACCAGATTATAATTCCTGATATTCTGGAACTTATTGTGTGTATTTCAGAGAATACTTTAAATGAGAACGTAATCAAAAAATTAGAAATTCTTTCTGAAAAATCATGGGACTTTTGGAGACGTTTTGAAAGAATTTGTCCAGAAATTATGGGACACAGTGAAGAAGAAATTAATCGGATAGATGATTATAGTAAGGTTATTTCAGTAGTTACTAGTGTTGCAGATTGTGCAAATATGGTAGACAGATTGAGAGAACTTACTACTCTGAAAGTTGAAAGGGACAATAATCTAACTTTTCGTTCCATAACTCTAAAAGCATGTGCAAACTTATTAACATATTTAAAAAATGTGCAAAACGAATGCTCAGAAGATGAATATAATACTTATTTAAAAAGTCTCTTTGAGATGGTAGGGAATGGGCTTGTTGTTAAAGATCAATCTTTACAAGGCGAGTCTGCTAGTGGCTGTTCTTTAGGTGAAATTGATTTATTGCTGATTATTGATAATCGTGAATCGGTTATAGAAGCATTAAAAACTTCATCACTAGCACGTCAAAATATTATTGAACATATAAATAGATTAGGAAAATACGATAAAGTCGGGAACTTAGAAAATTTTATAATTGTTTATTATACTGGTAGTAATTTTGAAAAGTTCGCTAATAATTATCTTCAACTTTTGCAAACATCTAGATTAGATTTCAATATAAGTTATATTGCTTTAAATCCATACGATAGCTTGTCAAATATAAAAGTAATTGATATGTACCACAATTTAAACAGTTCGCATTCAAAAATTACTCATATTTTATTAAATATTTGGGAATAGAAAAAATTTATTTCTCAATGGTCAGTAGTGGACAATCGTCCACTTTTTCTATATAATTATTGTTAGTTTATAAAACAACAAAAGCTTCGAGGAGGTATTATGGATACACGATACAGCCAAATTAAGGAAGTTGCAAATCTTTATATTTATAAGTATATCAAGGAGAATGACTCTTCTATTTTGGGGTATGACTTTGAAGGTTTCTTCAACCATGTGGTTGAGAGTCACCATATTAAGGTAATGGAGCATCATTTTTCCAGTAGAAAGATTGAGGGGCTGACTTTAATTGATGAGAGTGGTGTTTCTTTCTCCTATGAAAAGGAAAATCCGCAAGTAAAACAGAACTTTACAAAGTGCCATGAGTTGGGGCATTTTCTGCTAAAGCATACTGGATCTTTCTTTACAGAGCTAAAAGATGAATCCGACTCTATCTTTGAGAGCGAAGCAAATCTCTTTTCTGCATTTGTGCTAATGCCAAGCATTGTTTTGCTCTCAAAGATATTTTATAGGCATGATAGTTTCTCACGAGTGATGAAGGATTTGAAGGTTTCAGCTGAAGCCTTGGTCTATCGCTTGAGAGACTTATTCATTAACGAAACGACTCATTCATTAGATGAGGTTAATCATGCAATTCAAGACTATAAAAATGATCAACTAGATAGAATTATGGATATGTTTAGCTTGTTGAAGTCCTCTATTATCGCAGAGTACCAGCAAGTCATCATAGATATACTGCCTAAGGTCTATCGTTTGCTGACTAGAGACGGCTACCTGTCAGATAGACAAATCTATGAGCTGAAGGACAAAGCGTTTAGACAGACCTTGGAAGATGAAAATTTAGATATTTCTTGTGGTCAACTTTTTGATTATGGTAAAGTCATTTACTTTGCTTGGAAAAAGGATAAGCTAACAGAGAGACAAGCTGTTAGTAACGCCAAAACACAATTACTGTTAGAAAGGGCATGAGATGTTCAATGGTACAAAATTAAAACAAAAACGTGAAGAGTTGGGAATGAAACAAAGCGAGGTTGCACGGCTTCTTGATATTAATCGCTCTTCTTATTTCTCTTGGGAAAATGGCAGGGCAGTCCCGAACAAAGCAAACTTGAAAAAGATTGCTGAGATTTTAGGAGTGACTGAGGAGTTCTTCTATGAGGAAGAAATTGCTATGCTTTATAAGCAACTGAATCCTACTAATCAAACCAAGGCTATGAACTATGTTAAAGACTTAGTAGGTAAGCAATCTAATATTATTGCTATGTCTACCTTCCCTTATCGTGTCTATGAAAGCCTGTCAGCTGGTATTGGTGCCACTGTCTATGATGATAAGAACTTTGATACGGTTTACTTTGATAAGGAACTGGCTCA
Source organism: Streptococcus sp. HMSC071H03 (assembly GCF_001813035.1). NCBI lineage: Bacteria > Bacillati > Bacillota > Bacilli > Lactobacillales > Streptococcaceae > Streptococcus > Streptococcus sp. HMSC071H03. The sequence goes on from NZ_KV811155.1 coordinate 54,153, forward strand.
TGATTTTGCTTCCTGGATTTTAGGGGATTCCATGGAGCCTACCTATCATAACGGCTCTGTTGCCCTTATTCGTGAGACAGGTTTTGATTATGATGGGGCAGTTTATGCGGTAGTGTGGAATTCACAGACCTTTATCAAGAAAGTTTACCGTGAGAAAGAAGGGTTACGACTAGTTTCCATTAACAAGGATTATAAAGACATTCATATTCCTTACGATGAAAATCCACGTATTGTGGGCAAAATTGTAGGTAATTTTATGCCTTTAGAGGTGTAAGTTGGGGGAATATTATGGGAATGACATATAAAGCAAAATTAGAAAAAGTTAAAATGAGGAATATTTGAAGTCAAATCTGACAAGAGAAGAGAGCGATACACAGGACAAGTAACAAAAATAACAATAAAAACCGCTGATAAGTATCAGCTGTTTTAAGTATATGATACTTTTGGAGTCAGTTTAATGGAGGAATTGAACGATGAGTAGGAGAGAAATTTATAAAGATAAATTACAGTTTGACTATTTCTCGGATTCTTATATCAAGTTTGAAGAAGACTTTTACAAGTATTCAGCTATGGATGTACCATTAACATTCCTCACTGATGATATACTCAGAGAAATGGCCATGAGCCAAAAGAATTATTTCAAACTCAATAAAGAAAACAGTAAAGATGGCCGAGATCACTATTTTTACTTCAAGATTGAAATGAGTGATGAAAATAAGATGGTTAGGAAGTATCAGTATTTACAGGTATTGAGTCATATAAAAAGAGCCTAAGTAATTAGAAGCTTACTCCAACCATTTCTTAGTATTTGTGATATACTAGATAAGTACTTTTAAAAGGACTACGGAGAAACGAATGAAGATTTCATATGCCCCATTATGGCGAACGCTTGCCAATAAAGGAATTGGTAAAAATCAATTTAGAACGGAAGCTAAAATAAGTTCTAGCACCCATACAAAATTGGTTAATAATGAATGTACAACAACGGATACATTGGTTAAAATAGCAAATTACTTAAAATGTAATACACCAGATATCATAGAGTTTGTGGAGGAATAGACTTTGGATGTAGTTTCTTTATTTAGTGGAGCAGGTGGTTTGGACTTAGGTTTTCATCAGCAAGGTTTTAATATTGTTTGGGCTAATGACTTTGATAAATTTGCTGTCCAAACATATAATGAAAACTTTCCGATTCCAGCTGTTTTTGGAGATTTAAACGAAATAGAATTAGACTCTATTCCGCTTGCTGATGTAGTAATAGGTGGATTTCCGTGTCAACCCTTCAGCATGATGGGACATGAAAAAGGATTTGAGGATGCTAGAGGAACACTCTTTTTTAGAATTGTCGAAATCATAAATAGTATGATTCAGAGAGGCAGAAAACCGAGAGTTCTTGTTCTTGAAAATGTTAGAACTTTGAAAACTCATGATAAGGGTAATACATATAGAGTTATTAAAAATATTCTTGAAAATGAATTAGGATATAAAGTT
>NZ_KV811155.1:55743-91158 GCF_001813035.1 Streptococcus sp. HMSC071H03
ATTAGGATATAAAGTTTTCACTCAAATTTTAAATACTGCTAATCACGGGATTCCTCAGACTCGAAACCGTACTTTTATTGTTTGTTTTGCAAACCAAGAAGCAGAATTTGAATTTCCAGAAGAAGAAGAACTTCAATTAACAATGCAAGACTTACTAGAAGAAAATGTAGATCAAAAATATTTTTTATCTGATAAAATTATACCAACGATTTTATCTGAAGGAACAGGTGGATATAGAGCAAAAGCAGAAATTGATTTACCAATAGCAAGACCTCTAACCGCAACAATGCATAAAATGCATAGAGCATCTCAAGATAACTATGTTACTGATAATGGAAGAATTAGACGATTGACCCCACGGGAAGCTGCAAGATTACAAGGGTTTCCAGAAGAATTTAGAATCCCCGTATCCGATACCCAAGCGTACCGTCAATTTGGTAATGCTGTTACAGTTGCTGTCTCAAATAAAGTTGCTGAGCAGGTTAGAGTGACCCTTCAAGAACTAGGAGAATGGAATTGAAGACTGAATTAGAAAAATTTGTAAATGCTTGGGAAACCCAAGATTCCCAAAAAATTGATGAGGCACGTATCTATCAACTGATTGGGGCACGTACTGGTTTATCAGATGTAGATGAACGCTCTGACGAAATTATTGAACTTATTAAAACAGATAATGGTTTGCTAAATAAATTAAAAAGCTTTTCGGAAGATGATTTAGTAGAACAAGATGGAAATATTCTAAAAAACTATATCGGGTCATATATTTCAAAAGCTTTAGCAGAAGAAGAAAAAAGTCCTAATATTGTAGATTTCTTTTGCGGGGCGGGTGGTTTGTCGCTTGGTTTTGTACAAGAGGGATTTAAGATTAACTTTGCTAATGACATAGAACCAAGTTGCGTAGAAACTTATCAGTTTAACCATCCAACAGTTCCTAAAAAGAATATTATTTGTAATAATATTGATGATATTTTAGAAGATATTTCTAAATATCAACGATTTGACAGTGTCGATTTGGTGATTGGTGGCCCCCCTTGTCAAGGTTTTAGTACGGCAAATAGACAGCGAATTATTGATGATCCACGTAATAAACTTTATAAGAGTTTTATCAAAGCAGTAGACTCATTGCAACCTAAATTTATTGTTATGGAAAATGTTAAAGGTATGCAAAAAGTTGCTGAGCAAGTAGTTGAAGACTTTAACCGCATTGGATACTCTGTTGATTTTCATTTATACAATGTTAAAGATTTTGGTGTTCCGCAAAACCGTGAAAGGTTAATTTTTATTGGGAACAGACTTGGTGTTGACAATAAAAAAATACATGAAGAGATTTGTGGATTTATTCCAGAAACGAAAGATTTTGTTTTGAAGGATGCTCTTTATGGGTTAAGAGAATTAGAAGCATCACGTGTAAAGAATGCGACAAATCTTGAAAATGAAAAAATTGGTTATATTGTTGATAATTATAGCGATATTCAAACTAATGAGTATATTGATTTAATTAATGAGAATAGAAAATTTAAGCAAATTTTAAATCATAAAGCTCGCTATAATAATGAACGTGATATTGAAATATACAGGAGATTATATCAAGGTGATAAATCAGATGATGAGAAGATTGCTGATATCATGCCCTATAAATCAAGAAGTCACATTTTCAAGGATAAATATTTCAAATTGGAAGAAGAGAAGGTTTGTAAAACTATAACCGCTCATATGAAATTTGACTGTAATATGTATATACATCCTACTCAAGCTCGTGGTTTGACACCTCGCGAAGCTGCACGAGTACAATCTTATCCAGATGATTATTATTTTAAAGGTTCTTACACAAAAACTTATATGCAGGTAGGAAATTCGGTGCCACCACTTTTTGCTAGATATATAGCAAAAGTTATTAAAAAGTATTTAGGAGATTGATATGGAATTTAAAGAAGTATTTGAGAAGATACAGGAAATCGTATCAGATAAAATGGGGATCAATTTGATTATTGATGCTTACGATTCATTCATAGTAAATAAAATGGCGGCTAGTAATTGTATTTCTAAAGGGATTTCAAGTCATCAGACGCATATTGCAATTACTGGAAAACAAATGGATTTATTTCCATATTTATATTCTAAAGCTTTTGTTGAAGAATCTGATCCTGCAATGAAAAATTTCTTTGTTTTCAAAGCTCCGATAACAATTTATCGAGAGAATTGTAACTATTTAGATTCTAACCACGAAATTGATTTTATGGGAGAATCAAAATTAACTGAAAAAATGTGTGTATACCCACGTAGCGGTGGAGAACAGGTTCAGCTTTCTATTATCAATAATGGTGATAGTGACAACTTTCTTTCATATAGACGTTTAATCGTACCTAATACTTTTTGGATTGTTTTAAAAAAGAAAAATGAATTGAGTTATGACTCAATTGCTATTAAAGAAGAAGATGCTAAAGAGTTGGCGCCTTTCAACAAAAAATTTTTTATAAATCGTACTGGGAAGCCTTCTGAAATCACATTCGTAGATTCATCATCACTCTATGTACAACAAGATGCGAAAAGTGAAACTTTACCTTTTAACCGAATTTATTTTGGGGCACCAGGAACAGGTAAATCTTATAGGGTATCACAGCTAATCAAGTCGGTTTATCCGAATTTTGAAAAAGAGGATGATGAACAATCCTCATATGTATTTCGTACTACACTTCATCCAGAGTATACATATAGTGATTTTGTTGGGCAAATCATGCCAGTTGAAAAAGAGGATGGTTTTGATTATTCATTTACACCAGGCGTTTTTACAAGAGCTCTAAAAAAAGCACTGTTAGAGAATTTTGCTGTTGAGAATGGAACACGAGAAGAACCTAAGAAAGTATTTTTAGTATTAGAAGAGTTATCTCGTGCTAATGTTGCAGCAGTTTTTGGTGACTTATTCCAACTATTGGATCGTGATAATAAAGGTGAATCGGAATATAGCATCTCTAACGCTCTTATTTCAAAACAAGTAAATACCATCACCGATCACACTCAAGAAGCTAATGATGATAAAGTAGGTATGGATGGAAATGAAGACAAAAAGATTTTTCTCCCATCCAACTTGATTATCTTGGCAACTGTAAACACAAATGATCAAAACGTCTTTGCAATGGATACTGCCTTCAAGCGTCGTTTTGAGTGGGAATATGTATCAATTGATCCCGTATCAGATAAAGACGGCTTGCTTAATAATGAAATGATTTCTATTCCTTCGGAGAGCGGATTAAAAATGTGGAGTGGTGTGATTTTTACCCTACATTAAATGAATATATTACGTCTAATATGGGACTTTCTGAAGATAAACAGATAGGTCAATTCTTTATCAAATTAGCTCAAGATAATAATAAAAAAAATCAAACGCATGTGTTGAATAAACTTCTTCAATATTTATGGGAAGATATTGAAGGGATGGCTATCGACACTCATTTATTTAATATTGAAAAAATTAAGAGTTTCGGGAAGCTTTATTCTGTATGGAAAGATGCTTTGGATAAAGGAACAGAAGTGCAAATTTTTGCTAGAGATTTTTATGATAAGCTAAAATTTGGAACTACAGTTAATGATGATGTTCAAGAAGTGAAAGATGTCTCTTCTGAAGGTGAACAAAATGACACAAACCAAAACTAAGTTCTATTTTCAGATGGATGGAACTCTACTTTCAGAGGAAGTAAAGGAAAAGTTCTCTTTAGAGGACAGAGATTGGAGGAGTAGTAAAGAGGGAAGGATTTCTAATTTTGTTGGTTTTATTATTAAACGAAATAAAATTTTAGTGTCCCTCCCAAAACACTACTGTTCTGAGTATGATTTAAAAAACCATAACAATAAATTAAATGATAAGGATATTCGTCTTTTATTTAAAATATTACTGAAGTCTAATATCGAAGATCAATTTACTAATTTTAATGGACAGGAAGAATATGCTAGTTCATATCCTTTTACTGCTTTTTATCAAATATTGGATTATTATAAGCGTTATGGACTATATAACGAAGTGGAGAATTATACAAAAGCTGGCTATGATGGGAAAATTGCATGGAAAGACACTATTAGAAAATCCAGTCCACTAATCAGTAATGGGAATCTTCTTTATGTGCCATTTTACGTTAAAAAGAGCAAAGAAAATCATACATTTTTAACTGAATGTATGATTTATGCTCTTGCTTATACGATACAAATGTTTCCTTTCTTTATTGATGAGAAGGTTCCTTTTTCCTTACCACGTAATCTAGAGTTTTGGAAGAAGACAGATCATATTTTGAACAGGTTACGTAAACTTAAACAAGAGGTTTTTAAAGATATTCATAAGAAGTTGGTAGATAATCTGATTCATTTCTTCGATAATAAAGATAAAAAAGGCGATATCATTATTAAACATTATAAATTTGAAAACATTTGGGAAGATCTTGTCCAAGAGTATCTTGAGTCAAACTTTAAGACTATTACTAATAATGGTCCTCAATTTGAGACTGGAGCAGGTAGGTTGAAATTTGTTGTTCAAAAGAGTTTTAATGATGTTGATTGTAGCAGTAATCAAGGTTATGAGTTCCGACTAGATCACTATTATAGTGATGATCAAAAACAATATATTTTTGATTCAAAATATTATCAATCTATTACGGGAATCAACTATAAGCAATTATCCTATCACCTGGTGCTTCAAAACAATGGACTAGAGACATATAGCATGTTGATACTTCCAACCGAAAAAGAAGACTATCTTAGAAAACATTTTGATTTATCTCCTCTATACCAGCTATTAGATTCTGATGGTAACAAACAGAGTTTAGTTATTTGGGAGTATTATGTTAATATAAAAAAAGCTATGATGGTTTTTGCGAAGTACCATTTTTAAATGAAGTATAATCGAAAAGAAGTGAAACTCTTAGTTATAATCAAAATTAAATCAAAATGATAATATCATCGGGAAGAATACTCAGTCTTCCATGATTTTCCCATTGAACAAGTATAGAACCAAGGTCATCAACACCCTTTATTACACCAATACTTCCAATTGGAGGGGCATAAGGGTCATCCATTTTTATTAATTTTACTTTCGAACCGATTGGATATTTTTCTAGTGATTTTTCTTTATTGTAATTATTCATTTTTTCTCCTTACAAAAACACCTAGCTTTTCTAGGTGTTTTTAATTTATTAATAAATGGTTGTACTATATTTTTGCAATGATTGTATATGTTTCTTTAAAAAACATCCTCTCTATTCAAATTTGGATAGGGTTTTTCATCATTAAAAACTCTCATTAGAACCTCAACGCTTTCCTTCAGATAGAAGAGTTCAATTTTTCTTTCACAATCATCGATATTTTTCTCTATATTTTCGCAGTGGCGTTTGATATGCCATAAGGATTTTTGAATGTTATCTTCTTTTAAATTTTTCATACTCCTATCTTATCAGATAAATTTTAAAAAATAGTGTTAATTTCCTCAAATGATCAAAATATAGTCTAAAAAGCACAAAAAATAAATAAAGTCCAAACTTCAACCTTCTTTTTAGAGAGATAACAAAAAAACGCTTCAATCAAAGCGTTTGTAATGTGTAAAGAATGACGAATAGTTTGAGAGTTTTACTTATCTTCATATTTCTTCAAGGCTTCTTTATATGCTTCACTGTCCTTTTTGTAATAGTCTTGCTTCGTTCCTGAAATATCTACAGTGAATACGCCATCCTTGAAGGTATAATTCTCTTTTCGGTTTATAATATTAGAACCAGTCAGTTCGATTGTTGAACTATCTTTATCAATTGTAAAGACATCAGCCTCTCCTTTATTGATATTTCCTTTGTTACCTGAAATGGTAAAGGCAACTTCATTTCTACTCTCGTTTATCCAGTAGTATTCGCCATCTAAAGAATTGCTTGATTGGTTAGAACAGGCAACTAATAGAATTGTAGATAGAGACACTAAAAGTAATGTGATAAATCTTTTCATTTGCTTACCTCCATTTCTATTATATCAAAGTAATGTTACAAGTGTAAGACAGGTAATGCTGACATATATTTTATTTCTTTCGGGAAAATATAAATTTTTCGGAAAGATAGCTATTAATATTTATCAATTGTAAGAAGCGTAAGTTTTAATTAATTTGCGCTTTTTTTCTACTTTTTTTACCTGGAGCTAAAATCACTATTTAGGTGAAATATAAATCAAAATAGAGAAAAATAATTTTTTTATTTAAAAAATAGAGTATTTTAATGATTATATAGGAAATCGCAAAGAAATTTTTAGATTTACAACGAAAAATCGTTGTTAAAATTTTAAAATTACGGTATAATCAATATGATAAAGGAGGTAGATTATGTTAGTAGATTTTGAAGTTACAAATTTTTTATCTTTTCAAAATAGCTCAATTTTATCCTTAGAAAAGGGGAAATACTTAAAAAAACATGCTAAATCTCATGTGTTAGAAAATCAAGATTTTTCTTTATTAAAAAATGTAAATATTTTTGGTGCTAATGGGTCTGGAAAGAGTAATTTAATTACAGCGTTGAGAGTACTCGCCAAAATGATTTTAGAACCTACGGATGATATTGAAGATGCTTTACCTTATATGCCATTCCGTTTAAATGAACAAAATAAATATGAAGATACTGAATTTACAATTCGGTTGATTACAGATAAAAAGACATACCGCTATCATATTTGTTATAATAGGAAAGAAGTGACTCTAGAGGAACTTTATATTGTCTCACAAAACTATAAAGAAAAAGTATATTTTAAACGAACTAATTCTTCAGATAATCCTGAGATACTTCCAGATAACTTAAAAAAAATACGAAAATCTGTTAGAAAGAATAAATTATTATTATTTGAAGGTCAAGATAAAAATGATGCAGAATGTGTTAGTGTATTCCAATGGTTCCATTCAAATTTAGTTTTTGAAGCTACAAAAAAACAAATGTTTAAGTCAATTCAAGAAGATTCTGCTAAAAAAAATATATTCATTAAACTATTAAATTTGGCCGATTTTAATATTATAGACATTGAAGTTATTGAAAAAGTAGAGTCAGTTCCTGATGAATTAAGAAAGATAATTTCTGCTGCAAATTTAGATGAAAGTCGATTAGCAAAACGATTTACCACTATTGAAATATATTCAATTTATAAAAAATATGATGAAAATGGAAAAGTAGTTGGTGAAGAAAAGATTCCATACGAAATGGAATCTTCTGGCACTAAAAAAATGATGGCAGTTGCTTTAACATTATTAGATAGCTTACATAAAGACCGAGTAATAATTATGGATGAATTTGATGATTCATTTCACTTATCACTTACTAAGGCATTGTTAAATATAATTAATTCTGAATCAAACAAAAATCAATTTATTTTTACCACACACAATTTAAATTTATTAGATTCAAATTTGAGAGTAGATCAAATTTATTTGATGGAAAAAGATTTCTTGGGCAAAACAGATGTGTATTCTCTTTTTGATTTTAATGAATTAAAAGGTGTGTCACGAAGTGATATTTCTTTTGCTAAGCGATACCTTAATGGGCAGTTCGGAGCTCTACCGGATATTGATGTCGAAGGGATGAACCAATTATTTAAGGAGATTTAAATGAGTAGAGGAAGGCAATCTAGAGGGAGAGCACTCAAAAAACTATTTATATTTTCACTGAAGGAGAGACTGAAAAAAATTATTTCTCAATTCTAAATAAAAAGTATAATGCAACAGTGACTGTAAAAGTGTCCGTTAATCATGCACACAAACAAGGAATGAATCTTTTAACCCACGCTTTAGGAAAAATAAATACTCTGCCTAATACGGAAAAGAGGAATCTTGGAGGGGTTTATATTATCTTTGATAAAGATGATATAGATAACGCTGAAATGCAGACCGTGTTGAGTGAAGCAAAATCTAGAGGCATTCATATTGGATTTTCAAATAGTTGTTTTGAGGTGTGGTTGCTGGCTCATTTCGAAAAACCCAACCAATCTCATACAAAAGATAGATTATATCAAAGACTAGAACATCATCTACATTGTAATCAGTATTCAAAAAAACATAAGAACGACATAGATTTATTAAAGCAAATAGAAGATTGTGTATCTACAGCTATGGAAAATACAGCTACAATGAAAGAATTAAGTCAAATAACTATCAACTGTGAACCGTATACTAACATAGGAAAGGTGATACAGTGTATTTATAATAGAGATATGTACTAGTTATCTTTGTTTTCTCTAAAAAGGCAACACTTTTTTGTATAAAATTTATAAGGTGTATTGATTTAATTCATCAATCTCATTGTCATGGGTGTTTGATAAAGAATTTCTAGATAATCTAGATGTTGTTTTAATTTCCAACTTTCTCAATATCTATTTTTCTAAAATTGTGAAGGAATCTGAGATAACAAGATTTATTAAGGTACTTTTAAATGTTCACCGAACTAAACTATTCCCCTATTTAAAATATATTGATTCAAACTTTATGAGATTGATTAGTAGGTATAGTTCTGAAAACCTTTGATACTGGGCTGTTTTGAGTCCAACTGAAACCCATGCTTTTCAAACCAGGCTTGAAAAAGGCCCGTAAAGCATCACAATTTAGTAAACGTTAATTCGTTACTGGACAGCAGAATACAAACGAAAACACTTTGCATCTTGCAAGGTGTTTTTTTCTATGAGAACTGGCGGTGCGCAATTAGGATAGCTCTAGCGACTTTAGTCGCATAGAGATATGCTATGCACAGTTGCCTCAAGAAAACAATGCTTCTTGGTCCATCCTGTTAGACAAGCTTCAAAACCAAGGAATCCAACAGGTTTCTCTTGTAGTTACAGATGGCTTTAAGGGGCTTGAGCAGATTATCAGTCAGGCTTACCCATTAGCTAAACAACAATGTTGCTTAATTCATATTAGTCGAAATCTAGCTAGTAAAGTGAAACGAGCAGATAGAGCGGTTATTCTGGGGCAATTTATAATGATTTATCGTGCTGAAAATTTAGAAATGGCAGGACAAGCTTTAGAGGACTTTCTCGCCGAATGGAAACCAAAGTATAGGAAAGTCATGGAAAGTCTGGAGAAGACGGATAATCTTTTAACTTTTTATCAGTTTCCCTACCAGATTTGGCACAGCATGTATTCGACAAACCTCATTGAGTCTCTTAACAAAGAAATCAAACGTCAAACGAAAAAGAAGGTTCTTTTTCCTAATGAGGAGGCTCTGGAACGTTACTTAGTTACGTTGTTTGAAGATTATAATTTCAAGCAAAGTCAACGAATCCATAAAGGGTTTGGTCAATGTTCTGATACACTTGAAAGCTTATTTAATTAACACTCCGTAACTCTACTTAGGTGTTTACACATAATTATTGACAGTATCAAAAAATAAAGTATATTGTTTTCATCATAATATAATTAGATATCAGTATAGAGAATTTTATCTATATATCAGATATCAGCAATTGCTTTTGCTGTCATTTTTCGCTACAATAGTTACAAGGAGGAAATAAACATGTTAAAAGAAGTATTAAACGTCGCAAAAGTTGCGAAAAAATCATCTCTCTTCTTAGGAGGGGTAGCATTTGGGACGCTTGGCTTGAAAGTCTTAGCAAGTAAAGAAGCTAAGAAAGGCTATTCTAAGGCCTTGGCTAAAGCTTACAAATTGAAAGATGGACTGGATGCATCTGTTTCTGTTGTAAAACAACACGGTGATGATGTTTTACAAGACGCTAAATATTTATACGAACAGGAAAAGAAAGAAGAACAATTAGATAGCCTGACAGGTGAATAATATGTCTTTTAAAGTGCTACACAGAGGATATCAACATATCCGATTATCGTCCTCGTTTTCACTGACCTTGGATATTCAAGATTATCTTCGTTCCTTGGCTAAAGATGAAAAAGGGATCGACTCTATTCAGTTTTATATGGATCAGCAGCACTTTACTCTACGTATGAAAGAAGGCTTCTCTGTATTAGAAAATGCAGAGGCCTTTTTAAAAAAAATTGACAAGGGGAAAGTTTCGGACTTGATGACTCTTCCCATTCGTAGAGAAGAGAGTGCTTATTCAATTGTATCGGGTGCAGCGATTAAGCGTTTGCTGTTTCGAAGTTTTGTACCCTACCCTATTCGTTATATTTGGACTTGTTATCAGGCTTTGGGTTATGTCAAAGAAGCCTATCAAACTTTAGCGCGCAAGGAACTAACCATGGAGGTCTTGGACTGTTCGGCCATTTTGTTGTCCTTGTTTATGAACCAATCCAAGACAGCTAGCAACATCATGTTTATGCTTGATTTGGGTAATCATCTGGATCAGTGGTCTTTAAAAAAAACAGCAACAGATTTGGAACAAAGCCTTCTTGCTAAAGAAAGTGATGTTTTCTTAGTGCGGGGAGACATGGTCATCAGCATCAAGAGCTCTGATGTTCAAGTAGACGACATATTAGTTGTCTCCCAAGGGAATGAAATCTTGTTTGACGGCCAAGTGGTTTCGGGATTAGGCATGGTCAACGAGAGTTCCTTGACAGGAGAGAGTTTCCCTGTTGAAAAGAAAGAGGGAGATTCTGTATGTGCGAATACTGTTTTGGAAACAGGAGAATTAAGAATTAGTGTGACTGATAATCAGATAAACAGTCGCATTTTGCAGCTCATAAATCTGATGAAAAAATCTGAAGAGAGTAAGAAGACAAAACAACGTCATTTTATTAGGATGGCAGACAAGGTTGTAAAATATAACTTCTTAGGTGCTGGTTTGACTTATCTGTTAACAGGCTCGTTTTCAAAAGCTATTTCCTTTTTATTGGTGGATTTTTCATGTGCTCTAAAAATATCCACACCTGTAGCCTATCTTACGGCCATAAAGGAAGGTCTAAATCGAGAAATGGTTATTAAAGATGGTGATGTATTAGAAAAATATCTGGAAGTGGATACTTTCTTGTTTGATAAAACGGGGACCATTACGACGAGTTATCCTTTGGTTGAAAAGGTTCTTCCTTTCGGAGATTATACTGAGAAAGATATTTTAAGAATAAGTGCATGTTTGGAGGAACATATCTATCATCCTATTGCCAATGCAATTGTTAAACAAGCTGAAATTGAAGGCATTGAACACGAAGAAATGCATGGCAAGCTTCAGTATGTTGCAAGCAAAGGGATTAAATCGCAAATTGATGGTCAATCGGTTGTCATTGGAAATTATGTACTAATGCAAGACGAGCAGGTAAGAATTAGTTCTGAGCAGCTGGCCTTGATTGAGCAATATAAGACTCATTACAATTTATTGTTTTTGGCTTATAAGAAAGAATTAATTGGGATGTTTTGTATCCACACTCCCTTGAGAAGCGAGGCGAAAACTGCATTGAAAAAGCTAAAACGCCAAGGGAAAAAACTGATTCTGGCAACTGGTGATACGTTGGCTAGAACAGAAGAGTTGGTTAAAGATCTGCCATTTGACAACGTCTATACTGATCTAAAACCAGATGGGAAGTTTCAGTTAGTCCAGGAATTACAGAAAGCTGGCCGAACTATTTTGATGGTTGGAGACGGGCTAAACGACTCTGCTGCCTTGACGCTTGCAGATATTGGGGTTGTGATGAATGAAAGTGCTGATATTTCTAAGCAGATGAGTGATATTTTATTATTAGATAATCGTTTAGATTTCTTCGAGGAATTGAATTCTTTATCTGAATCGTTACAGAAATTAATACAAAGAAATATTCAAGAAACAGTTGTTATAAATGGAAGTTTAATTGGATTTGGATTGTTAAATTGGTTAAGCCCATCTAATCTTTCGATATTGCACAATCTGACTACTTTAAGAATCGTCCTTCGTAGTCTTTCTATTAAAAGTAGGTAAGAGACCGAGAAGCTGAGGTTATAAAAACTAAAAGGAGTTGTCTTATTTGAGAATAACGGCTCTTTGTCAACTGTAGTGGGTTGATGGAAAATTATACCCTGGAGAGGACCAAATTGGTTCTCTCCTTTTTGATGTTCAATGCAATGAGGATTCTAGTTTTGAAGTTTTAAAGTTCCGGAAGCCAAAAACATTTCGTTTGATGATCTTGATGAGGTTATTAGTAGCTTCTAGTTTTGCGTTTGAGTAGGGCGGTTCTAGTGCATTTATGATCTTGCCCTTATCTTTCAAAAAGGTCTTAAAAACAGTTTGAAAAATAGGATTTACACAAGAAATTGTTTCTTCAATAAGCTCAAAGAGATGGTCAGCTTGTTTTTCTTGAAAATGAAAGAGTAATAGTTGATAGAGGTCATAGTGCTCTCTAAGTTCTTGAGAGTATGCAAGAAGGTTTTCGAGAATCTCTTTATTGGTCAAGTGTGAGCGAAAAGTTGGGAGATAAAAACGTTTATCACTGGGTTTACGGCTCTCCTGTTGAATGAGTTTCCAGTAACGTTTTAGTGCCTTATGTTTGTGTGATTTCCTATGGGATCGCAACACCTTGGGCGGTTTGTATGATGCAAAATTGGAAAACCAAGCATACGGTAGTGGATGGTCAACGTCTGTACTTTGACGGGACTGGAGCACAACTGTTCGGTAACTGGATTAAGTGGTTTCTTCTAACCATCATCACGTTTGGAATCTATGGCTTCTGGTTGCAAATAAAAATGGAGCAATGGATTGTCAAACACACTCATCATGTTTAATCATTAAACTGCGTCTTCTTTTATAGGAGATACCGTTCTTTCTTCTTTGAATAAGGAATCTAAAATTTCTGGCTTTCTCTATCTGTTCAATTGATAGATTTCTTCAGAGAAAGGTTGTAAAATTTTTGATATAATATCAAGGATGGACTGATGGATAGTAAAAAGATAATGTTCAAAAGAATGACAGGTGAGAATTAAAAATATGTAAGATTGGACAGAGGTCTCTCTACCATCGTCTATGCAGAAACAAGATTATATGAAATAAAAGGAGTAACTAATGACCGGAAACTATTCAACACGTGAATACCGTGAAAAATTATATGATGATCTTCATGTTCGATTAAGAGATACTGCAATTTTAATGTGTGCGATTTTTATTGCCTCTATAGGTCTAAATATGAATTCAACAGCTGTCATTATTGGAGCCATGCTGATTTCCCCTCTTATGACACCGATTGTTGGACTGGGATTCGGTTTAGCTATTTTTGATACGCGTTTAATCAAGCAATCTCTAGAGGTTTTATTTACTCAAGTATTGGTCAGTTTGCTTGTCTCGACTCTGTATTTCTGGATTTCTCCCTTATCTTATGCAAGTAGCGAGTTGATTGCACGAACCTCTCCAACCATTTGGGATGTTCTCATTGCTATTGCTGGTGGGATAGCAGGTGTAATTGGTTCAAGGAAAAAAGAAGCAAACAATATCGTGCCTGGAGTAGCCATTGCAACAGCTTTGATGCCACCTATCTGTACTGCAGGCTATGGTTTAGCTAATGGAAATGTGCGATTTTTATTTGGGGCTCTTTATCTTTTCTTGATTAACTGTGTCTTTATCATGCTAACCAATATTGTTGGAACAAGAATTTTAATGAGAAAATCTCCTTTAAGTTCATTTAAAGAGCTAAACATTAAAATGAGAATTGGGTTGATATCCTTAATTGTATTATTGGTTCTTCCAGCCAGCTATTCAGCAGTCACTCTGACGATAGATCAAGCGCGAAAAGAAGGGATCAAACAGTTTGTAGGAAAAGAGTTCGCCAATCATACGGTCATTAATCAAGTCTACAAGTCAAGTAGCAATGAATTGGTCTTGACAGTTGTTGGAGATCCGATTTCAGAAGAAGAATTAGAAACAATTCGCCAAAAACAAGCCTCTTACGGTATTCAATCTGTTCAATTGAAAGTCAATCAGGTCCATAATTCGACAAAATTAGATAGTGAGATGACCAAGGAATTTTATGAAACCATTAACAAGTATATCGATCAAAAACTCTCTGAAAAAGATTCACAAAAAGATCTCGTAAAAGAAAATGAAGCAGACAAGGATTGAGGACGATGAACTGAATAGGTTTTTATGCCGTGTTTTTCTTGTTTGTTCTTCTTTTCTTACTTATAACGAAATAGAATTGATGAATACGAGATTTTTCTTTAGATGAAAGAAAGTACATAGAAGTAAGAGGTAGTATAAATGAGTAAAGTATTTTGCTGAAAATTCACTTTATAAAAAACAACCAGAAAGAAAATATTAATTTTGCGGTTTTTCTTTCTGGTTGTTTTCTGATAACGGAGGTTTGCTCAAATGCTATAAGAAATAAATTAGGAGGTCTATCATCTAAAAAATGTATGTAACAAAAAATAATTTAACTAATGGTGTGAACTTTTTAGTATTTATCAGCTCAATTCGTGTATTTTTAGGATAAAGTTCACACCATTCAGTTGAAATTAGTTGGAATTGGATGAAATTTTGAGTTTTGAAAAATTGTGGAAACATTGATATTACAAGCTTTTGAAATTTATTCAAAGAAAAATCTTTCCAAACCAGGCTTGAAAAAAGCCCGTAAAGCATCACAATTTAGTAAACGTTAAAACTTATTTATACTTATTGAAAGCATTTCGTCTAATACGAGATGCTTTTTTTCTGGTTTAATTTTACAAATTGGGTCATATAAAATATGCACGAAAAATAAATCAAAATTAAAAAGTACAAATTAATGAAGTGATTATTGATAAAAATAGTTAATAATTGGTTAAACAAAATATATAACTCGTTTATAAATTTATAGAAATGAACCATTATAAATCTCCTCTTAAATATTGAAAAACCCATTGGCAGTGGACATACTTTAAGACTATATATTTCTGAAACTAGTTTCACAATACAAATATTGACATGCAATTATTAATTGGTGGATTTTAAGTTGACATCTACAAAGTTTAATGTTAGAATACATTCAAAAACATATTTGAATAAGGTGTTTTATGATTCAAAATATTGTTACTTCAATAATCCTGTATTCTGGGACAGCCGTAGACTTACTTATTATCCTAATGTTATTTTTTGCCAAAAGAAAAAGCAGAAAAGACATCATTAACATCTATTTAGGACAATTTCTAGGCTCTGTTAGTCTAATATTGCTAAGTTTGCTTTTTGCATTTGTCTTAAATTATATTCCTAGTAAAGAGATTTTAGGTTTGCTCGGTTTGATTCCAATTTTCCTAGGCCTCAAAGTTTTGCTTTTAGGAGATTCTGATGGAGAAGCTATTGCAAAAGATGGTTTGCGCAAAGATAATAAAAACCTGATTTTTCTAGTTGCTATGATTACTTTTGCAAGTTGTGGTGCTGATAATATTGGTGTTTTTGTCCCATATTTTACTACCTTAAATTTAACGAATTTGATAGTAACTTTACTTACTTTTCTAGTCATGATTTATCTCTTGGTTTTTTCTGCCCAAAAATTGGCACAAGTCCCTTCTGTTGGAGAAATTTTGGAAAAATATAGCAGATGGTTTATTGCCAGTGTTTATTTAGGACTGGGGATATATATCCTGATTGAAAACAACGTTTTTGACATGCTATGGACTGTGTTAAGCTAGGAGAAAATATTATGAAAAAAGATAGTATCTGCCAAGTGAATGTTATAAATCAACAAAATGTTACAACCGCAACGAACTACCTTGAAAAGGAAAAAGTCCAAAAATCACTTCGCATTTTATCAAAGTTTACCGATAGTAAACAGATAAATATCATCTTTTATCTCCTTGCTGTTGAAGAACTCTGTGTCTGCGATATAGCCTGTTTATTAAATCTCAGTATGGCATCTGCCTCCCACCATCTTCGTAAACTAGCCAATCAAAACATCTTGGGTACTAGAAGAGAGGGGAAAATTATATATTATTTTATAAAAGATGAAGAAATCAGAGATTTTTTTAATCAACTAGGATAACAACTATTTTTACTACTTTTCCATGGTTATAGGGAGAGTATATATGAAATTTTTTGATGAAAATTACTAACAAGAAATACCTACTCGTATCAAATGTTTAAGAAAAAAGTATAATTTAAAGCAAGCGACCTAGGTAATGCAGGTCAAGCTAGCCAAGTTGAAAAGGGAGGAATTTGAAAAAATTTGTATCTTTTATTTTTTGTTTCATTTATGCCCTATGCTACTGGAATAGTTAGTAGTCATTTCATGAATCATACGGCACAGCTCTTTTATGGACTGATCGTTATTGTTTCAACGGTAGCAAACTGGTTTTTACATAAAGTAATTGATAAACCCAATATAGATCAGAAAGAATTACTTGAAGCTACCGCACAATATAGGAAGTTATTGATACCTGACCTAATAATTAAAGGAGTGGGATTGATTCTATCCTTAATTCTCTATCCTCCGATTATGATGTATAGTATTTTAATTGCGGCATTTTACATCATAACTTTAAAAACACTATCCGAAAAAAGAGTGAATAACTAAAAAACGGTGACCAAAGTTAGGTGTATTATTTTAATGCTTAGAGACCTAAACTATTCCCCTATTTTAAAAATATTGATTCAGATTTTATGAAATTAAAAAGTAGATATTGTTCAGAAAATCCTTGATATTACGCTGTTTTTAGTCCAACTGAAATCCATACTTTCCAAACCAGGTCTTAAGAAAGCTCGTAAAGCATCACAATTCTCAAAACGTTAAGAACCGTTTTACAACAACGATTACAAGCATTTTGCAAGTCTCTTGCAAGGTGCTTTTTTGTTGATTTTTGCTTTTGATACCTTTTTTGATACCGTTTTGGAAAAACTTTTACATCTTTTTTGATTATATTCTTATCTTTGAATAGTTTATATAATTGACGTATACTTCCTGTTTATGTTAAACTTTGAGAGTGTAATGACAGGAAAATCAGGTTGGGATTCATTCCTAACAGGCTTCGATGCTGTCCTTGGAGAAAATTCTTCTAAAAAATCGGGATTGCGATGCAAATCGCCCGCATTACTCTACTCTAGACTTACTGTCTGGAGTTTTTTGTATTGTTTTTTAGATAACTCGCAAATTGTTTGATGGACCTATCTTCTCCATTAGCTGTTGAATGGCTGTAGGTGTCTAAAGTCATTTGACTACTTGCATGACCTAGCCTTTTTGCTGTATTGACTGGGTCAACTCCGATTTCAATCATCAAGGTCGCATGGGTATGTCTGAAGCCGTGAGGACTGATTTTCCTTAAGCCATGTTTTCGAATAATTCTTGAAAGTACATTGTTGATATAGTCTGCATGTAGTGGTTCTATTGAGCCTGTACGTGAGCAGTAAGTAAAAATAACATCTTGCTTGATAGAAAGAGGTGCGACTGCTAGTTGTGCCTTTTCTTTTTGGCAATTTGACTTCCATTCTTGCAGAATAGAGATAGTTTCGCTATCTAGCTTAATCTTTCGAACTGAAAAATCGTTTTTAGTGCCTTTTTCAATGGCTTGTCCGTCTAATCGTCCTAGGCTCTTATTGACACTTAGAGTCTCACTCTTAAAGTCTATATCAGTCCATTTAAGAGCGTATAGCTCGCCTTTCCTTAAGCCGCTATATGCTAGTAGTCTAAACAGTGCATAATGCTTATAAGGTTCTTCCTGAAGGACAATGTTTAGGAACTCTTGTAGTTCCTGAACCGTCCAATAATTTTTTACACGTGTACTTTTCCTCTTTGGCATAATGATTTCTGCCATAGGATTATGCTTAAGCAATTTCATCTTAATCGCAAAGTCAAAGACTTTACCAGTGTAAGACTTGATTTGCTTGATATTCTTGAAAGTCTTTGCTTTTTCCGTGATAAAGTTCTGGCAGCCTAAAGGGGAGATTTTACCGATAGGCAATTCTCCCATGACTGGCAGAATGTGCAACCTAAACATATCAAGAGTACGTGAAGCCGTTGTCGGCTCTACTGTATCTTGATAGGCTTGATACCATTTTTCAAAAATCTCGCTATAAGATTTTTGAGATGGCTTGATGAACTCTTCCAACTTCCCTGAAGCCTTAAGATAGATGAGTCTAGCTTCGTAGTCTTTGGCGTCTTTTCGAGTACGAAAACCACGCTTTACATGGTCTGCACGTTGACCGTCTTTAGTCATATAGACCTTGACAAAATACAAATAGCCAGATTTGGCTTTTTTACTTGGGTATTTGTGAATGGACATTGTAATTTCTCCTTTATTTTTTAGGTTTCGAAGCTTATAAAATAAAGAAATTACGAGTTTTTACAATTATTTTTTACGTTTTTTAGCCATTCTTCTCTTGTATTCGTCGGAGTTTTCCCATGCTTGCCAAACGTAGTGATATGGTGAATCTTCCCCTCCTGACTTGTTAATCAGAAAAGGGATTAATCCTTGTTTTTTATCGGCTATAAATTCCTTAATGGCTTTAACTAAAATAGGGTTAAAGTCTTTTTTACTTGCTAAGAAGTCGATATAATCAGCCAATGCTTCCGACTGATTGATTTCCGCAAGTATGATAGCTAATTCGTCACCAAAAGGAGTCCATTTGTTGATTTTGTTTTCTATGCTACTTTTTCCTTGAAGTATCTTGGCAAAACCTTTCAGAACTTCTTTAGGTGCTCCTGGGTCTACGAGATTAGGATTATCATCAAGCCCTAGTAAGTAAGGGATAGAGACACCAAAGTAGTCGGCAAGGATTTTGGCATTCTCTTTCTTTGGTGTTCTAGTACCCTGGTTATAATTTCCTAATGTTGAGTAACTAATGCCTGTTTCGTGACTTATTTCAGTTAAACTTTTATTACTTTCTTTTACAAGAAATTGAAAATTTGTCATTTACGTATTCTCCTTTTTGAGACATTATATCACAAATTACACAAAAAGAGAAAAAACAGTTGACAAAAACTCGAAAAGGGTTTAAAATCAATATAAATTACACGAAATGAGTAATTTATATTCGAAGCTTATAAAATAAAGAAAGGAGTCAGCTATGGCTTACACATTAGAAGAACAAGAAACGTTTATCCGATATGATGTACTGGATAAACAATGGACGATTGAAACAAATTATTCTCCACACATTCAAAAAGTGCTAAAACTTCCTGAAGCCTATGAAGTGTTGAACACTGAGGAAGAAGAAGGCAGAACGATTTGGCTCAATGCCATTATGAAGATTGGTGAGGATTTTTCAATCAACGTATTTCCTAAGAAAAAACGCAAGATGACCGAAGAACAACGTCAAGAACTTGCTGAACGTATGAAAAGGCAAGAACCAGCCTTGAAAAATAGGAGTGTTGCTCGGTCTGAAATACTAGACAGGTATATTTACCCTATGGAACTATTTTAGATTGCGCCATCTCCAGAAAATAGGCAATGAAAATAGTTTAAAAATGATTTTAACAAAAAGGAGAACCCTCAGATGACAGAAGGATTTACTATACAACTCCCAAAAGTAACTGAAAAGAAGTTACTGGCTCGCTATGACAATATGCTCCAAAAGGCAATAGAAAAAGCCCTTGAGGACAAGGAGCTTTATAAGCCTATGGTTCGTATGGCAGGCTTGTGCCGTTGGCTAGATGTCTCAACGACGACTATTGTCAAATGGCAACGTGAAGGCATGCCCCACATGGTCATTGACGGAGTGACCTTGTACGATAAACACAAAGTCGCTCAATGGCTACAACAATTTGAGAGATAGGAGGTAAGAGCTATGGACTACGATAACGAAAACTATCTTATCCCGAAAGTTCTCTTTCGAGATGATTTATACAGCGACTTAACTGCATTTGATATTCTGGTCTATGCTGTCTTAAGAGGCAAGCAAGAAGAAGCCTTTGAAAAGGGTTGGATAGATGCTGAAGGAAATGTTTATCTAGGCTATAAGATTAGTGATTTGGCGAAAAAGTTCTCTTGCGCTAAATCTACTATGATAAACTCTTTGCGACGTTTAGAAGAAGCTGACTTGATTGAACGTGACCGAGAAATGATAGGACATTACCATAGTCATAACTTACCTTATAGGACTTATATTAACGAGGTGTGAAAATGATAAAGATTTATTTTGGAAAAGATACAGCACTTAATCAAGCTATTCAATCACGACTGGATAGCTACCAGATTGACTATCAAGCATTTTCAAGTAAGGATATAGATGCCAAAATACTGATGGAATGGCTATTTAGGTCAACTGATATTTTTGAATTACTAAGCACTAAGATGCTGAAGTATAAGCTGAACACACAAATTACTCTAAGCCAATTTGTCCGAAAGATTTTGAAAAATGTTGATAGTTCGCTAAAACTTCCCATTGTTGTAACAGATGAGGTTATCTATTCGAACATGTCTCCTGAGTATGTGGGGACACTTTTACCGAAAGAGTATCGTAAAGCTGAACGGATAAACCTATTCCGAAAACTTGAAGAACTTGATGAAGGTCGAACATTCTGGAGTAATTTTGAAACACTCCGAAAACAATCTGAGCTACGTTGGTTTGAGCTGAACGATTTATTGTTTGCTGATGTGTCCGACGATTTAGGAGAAATCAAAAAAGCTAAAGACCGTTTCTTTAGCTACAAGAAAAATAAACAGGTGCCACCTGATGAGATTATTGAAAAAATCCTCAAAATATTTTTAGTTGATCGAGAAGACTTTTTTTAAAAATCTCCTTCAGATTTACAAAATTTCAAGTCAAAAATATTTATGAAAACAGTTATGAAAATATTGTGAAAATGGGTTTCAGGGGTCAGATTTTGAGGTGCTACGAAAAATTTATAACAGGGCGCCCTCTAACAGCCCGCTATGTGCACATTTAAAGTGCATTTACTACACCCGTTTTTTGGCAAGTTTGACTGACGGAAAATGAAAATGGTTCGACTCCGAAGGGGTCGGCTTGGGGCTGCTCCCCCAAGAATTTTCATTAGGGAGGAGGTCTTTACGCAGACAAAAAAAATCGGCGCCGATAGGCGACCGTAAAAAGAAAGGAGTTTTGTTTGAAATTAAAAGTTAGCTTAGATAATATCACGATAACAGCTTATATCAGGCCCCGCAAACTCCTAACTCTCAAAAATCTAGTTGAAAGCCATACAGCAATTAGTATTCAGACAGCGATGACGGATATGTTTAGAGCTTATACTAAGGGCGGAGGTCAAGTCGTGGTCTATATGGAATATGACAAAATAAAAGGACAAGCCTTTAATGCTCGCCCTTTCAGGTTGGAGTTCAATCCCAATAAACTCCGATCAGTAGATACTGATATCATTGACACTATTATACCATGTTTGGAAGATATTGCAATATCTCGTGCTGACTTGGCTTTTGATTTATTTGAAGTTGATTGTAGTGAGTTCGTGCTAGAGAAGAAAGGCAGACCAACCGCAACTAAGGAATTTCGTTCAGAGACCGGAAAGCTAGAAACAAAGTACCTTGGTGCTTCGCGTTCTGAAAAGCAAGTAAGGCTATACAACAAGAAAAAAGAGCAACTGGAAAATGGAACTGATAAAGACAAGGAATTTGCTAGTCAGTTTCAACACTGGTGGCGCTTGGAATTTCAGTTGAGAAGTCGCTCGGTTGAGGAGATATTCGAGGTTATCAATACAGTTATCTTTAAGCCATTCAAATTTAAAGGTTTACCTATTGAGACTCAAATCTATCTGACCGCTCTCATTCATGATAAAAATATCTGGAAAGAGCTCCATAGAAATACAAGAGCAAGATACAAAAAAATCTTAGAGACCTATCAAACATCAGAAATTGACTATCTAGGTTTGATGAAAGACCTATTGAAACATGAGCGCCCCAGACTTAAAAAACAATTAGCCTATTATGGTGGTCGGTAGATTGTCGGACAATGCGAAGCGTCCGACCTTTGGCACTGATGAAGTGCCTTGCTCGCTTCGGCGAGCATAGTCGAACTATCTCTTGTGAGTTGAGAGATGGTTCGAGGTCGCTCCTGTATTCGGAGCGATGTGCCGTCTGCAAGACCCTTCGGAGAACGCACATTTATGGAGTAAAGTGTAGTGCGTTACACTTTACATGGAAGTAGTGCCGATTCTTCAGGAAAAAATCTAGCCTATGGGTTGCTTATTTCTGGTGGCAATCGTCCGCCACCAGCTCGGCGACCTTTTGAGCCGAGAAAGGAGAAAAATCTATGAGTTATGTAGTAGCTAGAATGGTTAAATACAAATCTGGTAATCTCGGTGGTGCTTATCGCCATAATGAACGTGTTTTTGAAAAACATTCAAATAAGGATATTGACCCTGAACGAAGTCATCTAAATTATGAGTTAACAGACCGTGACCGCTCTATACCTTATGACAGACAAATAAAGCAGTATGTCAATGACAATAAACTATCTAAACGCGCTATTCGTAAAGACGCTGTATTATGCAATGAGTGGATTATCACATCTGATAAAACTTTCTTTGAAAATATGAGTCAGGAGCAGACAAAGGAATTTTTTGAGACTGCTAAAAATTTCTTTGCTGAAAGATACGGAGAACAGAATATCGCTTATGCCATGGTTCATCTTGACGAAAGCACCCCACATATGCACCTTGGTCTTGTTCCAATGAGAAATGGGAAGTTGAGTTCAAAAGCCCTATTTGGTCATCGTGAGCAGCTTCAGGCAATTCAGGAGGAGTTTCCAAAATACCTAAATGATAAAGGATACACTTTACAACGTGGTGAAGTTGATAGTGAGAAAAAACATCTTGATACTGCTGAATACAAGGAGAAGCAGCGATTGCTTGATGATGTCGAGCAACGACTATCTGAAAAACAAATTAAACTAGAACAGATAAGCAATAAAATAAACCAACTAGAGCTGACTGTATCAGAGAAAGAGCACCTGCTCCAGTACTTGGAACAGAGGGAGTGGCACACTCTTGAAGAGTTGAAGCAATATGAAAAAGAAATAGAGACCTTGGCTGAAAGTTTAATTGATTTGAAAGAGGTTGAGCCTTTAGGCTTTAGGGAGCTACATGCAGAAGGATTAGCAAAGCGTACACTTGATGGCAAGCTAAAGATGAGTAGAGAAACCTATGATAGGCTATATCAGACCGCTTCTAAAAATGTGACCAATAATGTGAGATTGAGGCAGGACAGGAATGCTTTAGAGCATAAACTGAATAAGTCTCTAAAAGACCAGAACAGCCTAGCTAAATCATTGATAAAAAGTGAAAAGTTACTGACAGAAAACAAGGAATTGAAGTCCGAAGTTGGCAGGCTCCAGCATGAAAATAAGGGGCTTAGGAAACAGATGGAACGCTTGAACGATAGGCTAGAAGCTGTGAGTCAAAAGTTGGCTTTATGGCGTAAGAGTGCTAAAAAGTATCTACCAGAAAAAGAGTTTCGCTCTACCCTGAAACTTGCTAATCAAATACGACCGCCGAAACTAAATATAGTGACAGCAGTCAAAACGATAAAAAAAGTAATTGAGAAAAATTTATTTTAATCACTTTATGCCGTGAAAGTCTCTTGACAATAAGCTAGTCGGCTTTAGACTGAAAGGAGTCGAGTCGGCAGGCTGAAAAGCTGACGACCGATCGCCGTAGGCTAAAAGAGACTAGGTTACTTGTTGTCAAGAGAACCATGGAATAAATGAACAAGGAGAAAACACATGAACAAAATTAATCAGCCTTTAGTTTACAAGATTGAACAATCTGAGCCGTTTTCGGGAAGAGCACTAATAAGCTTTTTGGAAATTGCCCATAAAGAGGCGACAGGTGAATTCTTGTCTCTTGCCTGGCCTCTAAGCGTCATTGAACCATTTATTCTGGAAGATGAACAAGGGAATGAGTTTTGGACTAAAGATCTGTCCACCAATGTTTTAGAAATACGCCTTAAGGATAACTACAATATCCGATTCCTTCGAAAAAAGTCTAACCTCTATATCATCATTGAAGATTTGAAAGCCTTCAGACAAGGTTTTTCTCAGCTAGTAGAGGATTTGGTAAATCCTAATAAAAAATATTTGCTTTATCGTGATTTTATCAAAACGTATCGCAATATGCTTCCTCATGAAAAAATTGAATTCTTCAAAAAGAAAACAGCTGAGGAAATCGCGCGTAAGAAAGCAAGTAAGAAATAACGTATGCTATACTATTTAGTGAGGAGGTAACGCTATGAGAAAAACGATATTTGGTTGGATGATTGTATTTGCAGCACTACGTTTTTTAGACCGTTCTGTACGTCAGTCGAATAAGGCACTGCGCCGATTATTGCGATAAATGCGAATTGGGGAAAATCCTAGTTTTTTGATAACTAGGATTTTTACTTGCTTAAAATCTATACATGGTATATAATAAATCTATAAATATAGATTGGAGATATATCATGGCTATAACATTATCAAAGCAATATAATTTTAAGTTGAATGAGGCCACTATGGAACAAGCTCGAAATATTATTAAGGCAAAGGGCATGACCATGACTGAAGCCATCACGCTTTTTGTTGAGCAAATTGTACTTGAGCAAGATTTGCCTATTAAGACAGCTGAAGATTTGCATAGAGAACAGTTGATTGAGGAACTACAGTCTCAGTCAGAAAAAGCATTGAGACAGTACGAGGAAGGACAAGGCGTTTCCTTAGTAGAAATGAGGGAACGCTATGGTCTATAAAGTTGTTTTTTCAGAAGAGGTCAGCCAAGCGATAGACAATATTCATGAATATATTTCAAATGTATTGTTATCAGAGCAATCAGCAAAAAATACGATTGCTAAAATTTTAAATGGATTGCAGGAACTGGAGCTTTTTCCAGAGGCTGGTTTTGATGCTGATGAACGAATAGGCGTTAAGATAAATAGCAAGTATTTGACTAGGGGAAAAATTATTGGACAATATGTGCTACTGTATTTTGTGATTGAAGAAGATAAAGTTGTATTCTTGTCGCATCTCTTTCATACTAAGAGTGATTATGTGAATTTACTACGAAAAGGCAATAAAAAAAGCTCAAATGATTGAGACAGATTTCGTTTATTTTATAAGCTTCGAAACTATAGAAAATTGATACCTTTTTGATACCGTTTAGGTTTAGATATTTGTTTATAAATAAGATTTTTGATGATTTTTTGTTTTAGAAACGTTGATTTTAATGGTATTTGAGTTTAAATAATCGAGTGAACCAAAAACCAGGTCTTAAAAAGGCTCGTAAAGCTAGCCAGTTCTCAAAACGTTAAGAACCAGCTACAATACAGCATCTACAACACTTCATGGTTCACACCATGGGGTGTTTTTTTAGGATTTTTAGCAAAATTCACACCAAATTCACACCATTATTTATTTTAGGTTACGGTAGGCGATTTCTCCAACGGCCATTGGAACGATGGTAGAGGTATTGATGTAGTTTTTAGTTATGCAGTTGTATTTATGAAGTTTTACCAGAGTGCTTCCTATTTTACACACTATTTTTACGCTAATGTTTGTCATCATCAGTCATATAAGTAGTAAATTGTAGTCTGATGATTACTTCAAAAGTAGATAAATCATTTCTTTCTTTGCTTAATTCTAAATTATATGAAAGTCAGAGCACTGTTTAAATGTTGCTGTTACAAACCAAGGAAAAAGAGATACAAAAATAGCCTCTACAAACATATTGATTGTATGGGCTATTCTGTCAAAAATTACCAGCTAGGAAAAATAGCTATATTCTAAAAGCCCGATTTTTCGGGCTCTTTTTTCTAGTCTATATGATTATCTTTGTCTAGTGAGATGTATTGGTCAAGAGAAGAATGAACGAGGGTTAAAAATTTTTCTTTGAAGACTTGTGGTGGGAGTGGATTTTCTTGGGTTATCCACACTTCAATGTTGGCAATCACATAATGAACCAGTAGGGAGATGATAAAATCATCTGGCAAATCAATAAGGGATTGATTCGGTTTGATATTTTCAAGTGCCCATTTTGTGTAAATCTTTTTTAAATAATTGGTCCAATAAGGATCCGTTGAGCTAGAATACAGCATTTTTAGCCATTTTCGATTTTCATAAAGAATAGGGAAAATGTTATCTGCAATGAAAAGAAATGGGTCTTTATTTTCGAGAGTATCATATTCTAAAAACATTTCGTAAATGGGCTTATCAATACTCTCATGAATGGATTCAATGATGTCGTCAACACTATTGAAATGATGTTTATAAATTGCTTGACGTGAAATACCAGCTTTTTTGGCAAGGTCACTCATTGAGAGATTGGCTTCATTGGGATTTTGCATTGCTAAGTCATAGAAAGCATCCAAAATCTTTTGTTGATTACCTTTTACCATATAAAACAACTCCTCTCTCTTTTTAGTATAATGAAAAGAGAAAAAGATTGCAAGAAAAAGTGAGTAATAAAGACGTTAATGCAATCCTTTTGAAATTGCTATTTATTAAGTTTAACAAAAATAACATTTGTCATGAATCTGTGTTTTGTTTGAGATAGAATTAACATCTGTGAATGGTATTGGAAAAATAGGATAAACAAAAATATTGATAGAATAGTCTAATTATGATGTAATAGTAAAAGTGCACTATTTTTAATGCATAATAATTTTACTATTATAAAATAGTGCTAAATAAGAGGATAAATTTTACATAAATAATAGGACAAAAACATAGAGAATGTATACTAAAATATTGACGGTATAAATTTAAAGCGGTACAATATTAGTGTATAGTAGGGGGTGGCTGTCTTATTTTAGCTAGGCGTTTTTATTTGTGTCATTCTGTTATAAGGAGGAAAACGTGAAAAAAATAAAGGTAATGGTCGTTTTTGGTACAAGACCTGAAGCTATCAAGATGGCTCCACTTATTCTTCAATTGAAAAAACAATCAGAGAAATTTGAAACTATGACAGTTGTGACTGCACAACATCGACAAATGTTAGATCAAGTATTACAAACATTTAATATTGAACCAGATATTGATTTGAATATCATGGGAAAGCAGCAAACATTAACGGATATTACTGTAAAAATTTTAAACCAACTGGACAAACTTTTAAAAGAAGTGAAACCTGACATCATTTTGGTACATGGAGATACAACGACAACATTTGCAACAAGTTTGGCAGCTTTTTATAATCAAGTTCGAATTGGACATGTGGAAGCTGGTTTGAGGACATGGGAAAAGTATTCTCCATTTCCAGAAGAAATGAATCGTCAAATGACAGATGCTGTAACAGATCTCTATTTTGCCCCAACGATGCAAAGTAAAGAAAATCTCATTAAGGAAAATCATGATGAAAAAACCATATTTGTTACAGGGAATACAGCGATTGACGCTTTAAAATTGACTGTTCAAGAGAATTATCATCATGATGTTTTGGAGCAAATACCATCAAATCATCGGCTTATTCTTGTTACCATGCACCGTCGTGAAAATCAAGGAGAACCAATGCGTCGTGTGTTTAGAACCTTGCGGCAAGTGGTCGAAGCGCATGATGATGTTGAGGTCATTTATCCTGTTCATTTAAGTCCAGCCGTTCAAGAGGCAGCAAAGGAAATTCTTAGCAATCATCCGCAGATTCATCTAATTGAGCCTTTAGATGTTGTGGATTTTCATAATATTGCAGCGAGAAGTTATTTCATTATGTCTGATTCTGGAGGTGTCCAAGAGGAAGCCCCTTCTTTAGGAAAACCGGTGCTTGTATTGCGTGATACGACAGAGAGACCAGAAGGCGTGACTGCTGGGACATTGAAGTTAGTTGGAACAGAAAGTGAGAATATTCGCGAGGCTATGGAGACATTGTTGACAGATGAAACTGTTTATCATCAAATGTCTCAAGCTAGCAATCCGTATGGTGATGGCAGAACATCTGAGCGAATTGTAGAGGCTATTGCGCATTACTTTGGTTATGCAGACAGACCAAAAAATTTTGTGATAGGAGAATAAGATGTATCGAAAAAAGAACTGGAATGGACAATTGCTTTACTAATTATCGTAATTTTAGCAATTGTTGGTTATAGTTTCTATTTTGCGAGTAGTATTTTTCATGTTGAAATTATTTTGATTGCTCTTGCCATCTTGAGTGTATTTGTCTTACCAGATATGCTGCTCACTTGGTTACTGATCTTTAGCAGTGTATTGGCAACAATTTTTTTGGTTGCAGGTGTTGTGTATATACCAACAAATCAATGTTTTCTACTATTGATTACCTTTCCGCTTATTTTAAGCATATCACAACAAGTCAATGTTCACCGACGAACCTATCTTTCTATTGTCAAAGACTATAGTGAGCAAGCAAAAGAATTGTATGAAAGT
The DNA here is from genome assembly GCF_001813035.1 of Streptococcus sp. HMSC071H03. Lineage (NCBI taxonomy): Bacteria > Bacillati > Bacillota > Bacilli > Lactobacillales > Streptococcaceae > Streptococcus > Streptococcus sp. HMSC071H03. The sequence goes on from NZ_KV811155.1 coordinate 83,872, forward strand.
CATTTACAGGCGGTTCGAGATGGGCGGGAAGAAAGTTTTCAAGCCTTATTAGTCCATTGGGCGCATAATGATTATTTTCAACAAATTTATCCTAAAGAATTTCGTTGGATGTTGGTGCGGATCTATGTGACTTTAAAGAAATGTATGCAGGGAACAGGTGCTGTTTATTATCTTTCAAATGGGAATTTTCTCATTTTATGTTCGGGAGAAGGGCAATCTCCAGCAGAGATATTCCAGCACAATATGCTTGCTAAATTGTCTTTGCTTCGCTTTAAAACTAGTAAAAGTGTGCACGAAGTGCAGTATAAATCAGGCTATCTGTTGATTGATTCAGAAAATTGTGAAAAGTTTTTAAACTTTGATGATTTTGTTAAAAATCTGGACAGACAACTTGAAACAGACATTATTGTAGAATACTAGGAGGGAATCTGTGATCATAACCAATATATTTTTTGGAGTAGCATTGGCAATTAGTATCTTTTTTGCTGTATGCTTTGTTGTGCTGTTTATTTGTTATTTAGTCATTTATAACAGAGTGAATAAAAACTTTAAGGCGGTGAAACATGATTAGTCAGTTGATTATGATTATCACTCTGGTATCCATTTGGTTATCCTTGGTTTGGAGTTTAGTTACTTTGAGTTCAGGTGTTCATTTTTGGCTAAAACATAGCGACTTTAAAGTAGATACTAGTCCTTTAGAGAGCTATCCGATGGTTACAATTGTGGTACCAGCCCATAATGAAGATGTGGTCATTGCGCAAACAACAAGAGCTATTTTGGATATGAATTACCCACATGACAAAGTGGAATTGCTTTTATTTGCGGACAATTGTGAAGATACTACTTATCAAGAAATGTTAAAAGTAAAAGCGATGCCAGAATATGCTACACGAGATATTACCATTACAGACCGGAAGGGGACTGGCGGAAAAGCAGGCGTTTTAAATGATGCTCTGAAAATGGCGAAGGGTGAATATATCTGCGTTTATGATGCAGATGCTATGCCAGAGAAAAATGCTCTTTATTTTCTGGTTAAGAAAGTTCTGGAAGATCCAGAACGCCACGTAGCATCTTTTGGTCGAAACAAGACACGAAATGCGAATCAAAATTTCTTAACACGTTGTATCAATCAAGAGATTGTCGTGACGCAACGAATTCAACATGTTGGTATGTGGCATATGTTTAAAATTGGTCGCATTCCTGGCACAAACTTTATTATCAATACTGAATTTGTAAAGAGCATTGGTGGTTGGCGAAATGGCGCCTTGACAGAAGATACGGATATTTCTTTTAAAATTATGCAAAGTGGGAAATTGATTGCTTTGGCTTATAATTCTGAAGCTTTCCAACAAGAACCAGAGACAGTTAAAAGCTATTATATGCAGCGAAAACGTTGGGCTAAAGGAAATTATGAAGTTGTGATTTCAAATTTTAAGCATTTATTTGATAAGAGTAATTGGCGTGTGAAATTAGAAGTTGCATATTATTCCTGTGTTTTCTTCTGGTTTAATGCAGCAATAATTTTATCAGATATTGTCCTTTTGTCAAATGTGATTGCTATTATTGTTCATCTATTTGTTCCAAGTGTTCATATTCCTTTTACATTTGATTCAAGTAATATTTACATTGCGCAATTGATGTTGTTTAATTGGCTTTTGATGATTATGCTATATCTCTTACAAATCAATATCGCTCTAGCCTCCCAATTTGGTCAAGCAACTTCTAAGCAGATTTGGTTAGCTTTGATTTCTTACTTTACTTATTCGCAGCTATTCATCATTGTTTCAATTGATGCTGTAACTTCTGTGACCTTGGACAAACTCTTCCATCGTGATGGAACCAAATGGGTTAAAACGAAGCGATTTGCAGGATAGGAGGAAACGTGAAAAGAACAAATTTAAGATATGTTTGGTTAGTTGCTATTTTATTGGCAATCATTACTATTTTTACTTATGTTAGATTCAATAGTACAGGTCATTTGAAGAATCAGATTTACCAACAATGGTCAAAAAATTATGTAGTTCAGCAAAAAGATAAGGCGTACGTTAAGACAACGAACGATAAAAAAAAAGATGTTGTCTTGTCTGAATCACAAGGCTATGGAATGGTGATTGCTGTTGAAGCTGCAAAACAAAGGAATGCTAGCCTGAAAGATTTTGAACTTTTGTACAATTATTATTTGGCACATCGTATGAAAAATACGCAGCTGATGTCATGGCGGCAAACGGTTAAGAATGGCATCGTTAAAGCTGAAACCAATAATGCAACTGATGGCGATCTTTATATTGCATATGCTTTGATTCAAGCAGCTAAATTATGGCCACAGAAGGCTGATGCATATCATACACAGGCTAGGGCAATCTTAAAGGATATTTTGACTTATAATTACAATAGTACAACAGGAGTGTTGACAGTTGGGAACTGGGCAACATCAGACTCAAAATACTATCGTTTAATGCGAACGTCAGATGTCCTTCCAGCACAATTTCAAGCCTTTTATAAGCTGACAGGCAATGCACAATGGTTAAAGATAAAATCAAATATGTTGTCTAAATTAGAACTGATGAGTGCTAAATCAAAAACAGGTCTACTTCCTGATTTCCTTTGGGTGGAAGCAGATACAGTTCGGGCAGCTGAGAAAAAAGCTGTTGCTTCTAAGTATGACGGTGATTATTATTACAATGCTTGTCGCTTGCCATATAATTTAGCACAAAGTCGGGATAAACAAAGCCAGAAGATATTGAATAAAATGATGAATTTCTTTATGAAACAAGAAGTGCTTTATGCTGGTTATACGTTAAAAGGCAAGGCTCTAAATCATTATCAGTCTGCTAGTTTTGGCGCTCCGATTTTCTATGCAGCCAGCCGAAATTCAGCATATCGAAAACTGGTTCAGCAAAATAAATATATTTTTATGCAAGATTTGTCAAAGGAAAATTATTATGAAGCAGCAATGATTACTCTTGTTGCGCTAGATGCTTTATAAACTAAATAGAAGTGGACACAAATTGGTATTTCGTAAGAAATTGATTTTGTCGCCCCACCCTGTAGGGTTGAGTTGGTGGTATTAGTTAGGGATTACTTAACTACTGCATATTGAGTTTTATTTTAGAAGAAAGTAAACGAGTCTGGGACATTTTTGTCTCAGACTCGTTTTTACTAGTAGAGTATTCTATTCTTCTTTTTTCTTTAAATGGAGCAAGTAGCCACTGACAAGAATGAACATGCTAGCAATAACCAAGCTGCTTTGGTTTTCTTTGCTTCCTGTTTGTGGAAGTTGAGCTTTTCGAGTAGCGTTCATGATTTGAGGTTGAGGAGTGTAGCGTAGGGTTGTCGCTTGAGCTGCCTGAGGTTTTTGATTGATGATTTCAACAACTTCAGTAGAAGGTTTTTGTTCTTTCTCAAGATCTTTCAGTTGAGCTAATTGACTGCCAAAGATAGCATTGGATACCCAACGGTAGAAATGAATCGTGTGAAGACGGTTTGTTGGGTTGCCAGCATAAATAAAGAGTGGTTGTTCTTTGTAGCTACCAGAAATAGCTACAATTTTATTGGCTAACTGTTCATTACCAGGCCACCAACCAGCGATATAATAATCACTGCCAGCAATTGAAGCTAATGTCTTGAAATTTGCAGGTACTTTAGCAATCCAATTTCCAGAGTTAGAATAGAAAAGATCATTCTTATTGTAACCACTAGTCAACGGATCTTTGTCATCAATGATCGCTTTCATCAAGCCTTCATAATCACCACCATTTTTGAGTTGTTCTGCGTCAAAGCCGTCAACCACACCGAGTTCTTCAAGGCGTTGCATAGCAGTTCCGCCTACTACAATAGTTGGCTTCAGACCAAGGAGGGACTTGTCAAAGTTGTCACTTTCTAAAACAATCACATCAGCTTCTTCAGGGGTATTGACAATGTCAAATCCTAAATTCTTCAAAGCAAGAGCGGTATGAGCAGGAGTATCCACACCAGCCCAATAGTATTGATGAGGCGGTGCATAAACTTTTAGAGCTTTTAAGGTTTGCCCTTGAGGAGTTTTATAAAGGGCATCTCCATAGATTGCATAGTTTTTCAGCAGGTTGGCAAAAGTAGGTGTATCCACGATGTAGCCATCGTCTGTCAAATAAACTTTCTTACCGTCTCGGATTGCACGATTGACAGCGCGAACGGCACTTTCTGAAGTATTGGCAATGATATAATATGGTGCTTTGTGGTCAATTTCGCTAGTCCGAGTAGCACGAAGAGCAGTTACTTCACCGAGTTTACCGTCAAAGAGTTTTTCTTTAAAGACTGCTACTGCTTTGAATCCCCTCATATCTGGGAAATTAACCAGCAACTCTGCATACATAGCGGCCCAAGCAGATTCGTTGGAGCCCTTGTAGAGGATATGGTTGGCATAGCCACGTTTAGCTTGTGCCATGTCAACAACCAAATCCCCCTTCTTATAACCGCCAGTGTCTTCCTTCAATTCTTGAACGACAACGCCGTTTCTCTTGAAGTATTCAATCATATTATAGGCCTGTTGGGAGTCATTGCTCTTATCAAGTCCCATTGGAATCACATAATAATCGGGGAAGAATTTCTTTTGTCCATGTTTGATACGACCGACCACTTTACCATCTGGTCCAACTAATTCATTTTCAGCTTTTGGATCTTCTACTTTGTTCACGCCACGAAGGTAGAAGTTGAGGCGCATTTCCATGAGCTTATCAGGATTTTGGGATAAATAATCAATTCCTCCCAAAACAGCGTGGAAACCAGCCTTATAAGATTCTTGATTTCCTTGAGGGATTTCAATAGTGTGTCCTAGAATGCCATGATACATGCCATAAACACCAGTATAACCAGAAAAAGAGTCGTCCCAACCGTCGCCCCAGTCTAACTTCGGAATGATGTAGTGATCATAGTTAGAATTGGCAACGCCAGCACGTCCCATGTGATGAGCATTTTCTAGCATAAGGTCTGCTAAAAGATCATACTCAAAGTTTGGATCGTGCGGAGGTGTAGCTGGCTCGATAAGGAAATCTTTGACAAATCCGTGAATGTCATAAAGGGCAATCGGATTCCATTTATTGATAAGTCCAGCAACCGTGCGAGTTTCAGGGTTTGTCTGATAGCTCGTATCGCGGTTAGGATCCAGACCATTTGCAAGTGCACGTGTATTGGCAACATCTCCGTCAGGATTTTCTGTGAAATCAAAGAGGAAGATGAATTTCTTGAGAAGGTCTTTAACGGAGAGGGTTACGATTTTTTGTGTTCCATCTGCTTGAGTCGTTTTAAAGCTGATTTGGTCTTGGGTTGCGAAAGAGTTGAACAAGCCGGTAATAATATCAATAGCAGGTTGCTCATCAGCATGTGTGTTGTTGATGAGGATAGGAAGTTTGTAGTCTAATTTTCCGTCTTTGAGGGCTGCTAACATTTCAGCAGGTTTGGTTAGCGCCATTTTATTGGTTGAGTTGAGGTAGTTATCAATGCTTTTTTGATCAGAACTGATAATGCCTAACTTAATTTTCCGTCCTTGAGCGCTGGTACCAATGTCTTCAATTTGAACAAGCCGATCATTTTTAGCTTCTTGACGACTTTTTTCGATAGCCGCTAACATTTCTTCATGAGTATGGAAGTTTTCATATGGTCGGAAAACAAGTGTTTTTCGAATCGTTAGACCGGATTCTTCATCTGTTCCAACGAGCTCATGATTTCCGATGAATTGCCGATAGGTTTTGCGGATATTATTTGGCGTCCGAAGACTTAAATCCTTTCCAAATAATTCATTAAATTTGAGAGAAAGTTTGAGGTCAGAGCCATTAGTTGTTTCCTCAATGGTGACAAAGGAATCTCCTGAAAAGTCTCCTTTTTCCATATTCCAAGTTTTCCATTCAGCGATTGGCTTATTATCTAATTTCCAAGTCACCTTGCCAGCAGCGGCTCCTTGTTCCTGTACAGTCTCAGTAATGGTAGCTTTTTCAGACATATGGACTGTACTATCAGCTAATTGAACCTTCTTTTCTTCTGTTCCAGCTGCTCGTGTTTCTGGTTTTACAGGTGTTGCAGGAGTCTCTGTTTCGGATTCGTTTGTAGTAGAAATCGAACTGTCTATTGAAGGAGCGCTTTCTGATTTTTGTACTTCTTCTTGATTGGTTGTTGTGGGAAGCTGAGCTTCAGCTGGTGAAGAATCTGGCGTTGCTGTCGCTTCTGTTGCGTTGGTTTTCGCACTTGACTTTTCGGCAGGGACTACCGTTTCTGTCTTGTTAGCAATAGGCTGTGTTTCCGTGCTATCTTGCGTATCTGCAGCAGCATTTCCTTGCGTTAAAACTGCAACAAGAACGGCAGCTGACAAGCTGAGAACATTTGTGTACAATCGTTTCTTATATGAATTTTTCATAAGAAACCTCCTTTATGAAATTTGAGGGCATCAAAAATAACGAAAATAGCTCTTAGTTATTCTCTGTTATTTTTCTCCTCTTATTATTTGAAGTATACAAAGATAGTATACCAAAAAATGTAAACGGTTTCAGCCAGAAACATAGACAGAAAATAGAAATATATCAAAATAAATAGATATGTAATAAATTTGGGCAGGAATTGAATGGCAGAAAAAACCAAAGCATACACTAAAGACTATCGAAGAATAAGCTTCACCTCGAAAACCTGACAATGTTCTAACGAAGAAGGGTAGAGGTAAGGCTTTTGCAACTGAAATATTCTTTGCCCCTGATAGCAAGGAAATCTTTCAAGATAAGTAGTTAAAGATTATACATTTTGAAAAGAATGAAGAAAAAGTAGATTGTTTTTGTATCGATTTCTGGGAGCGAGTAGGAAATTTGACGATGGGGAAATTGTCTTAAAAGTGGTATAATAACATATATATTAAAGATTTTAGGAAGGTTGAATATCATGAGAAATTTACTATGTGAAAAAATAGTATGGTATGACTCTCGGTTTTAGAGTTGACAGCAATCAATAAAGAAGTAATAGTGAAGCGGCGTAAATAAATTAGAATTTGTGGGAGGAATCATAGTGAATGAATTTAATGAATATGTACGTGAATGTTTTTCTACAGTTGGCGATATTGTCATAAAATCTATGATGGGCGGATACCTTGTATATTTTAATGGTAAGCTGATAGGTGACATTTGCAATAATGAACTGTTTTTAAAGAGAACGCCGACATCGGATAGACTGCTTGCAGATTCCGAACTGCGTTATCCGTATAAGGGTTCAAAGACCCTGATGCACGTATTCGACAAATTTGAGGATGCGAATTTGATTGTAGGATTACTGGGA